>CAYXIZ010000007.1:0-31129 GCA_964465485.1 uncultured Rhodobacterales bacterium
GATTGCCCAAGTCTCACCCACTGCCACCATTGCTATTTTGGCAACGCATCCGTCAGGATCTCGGCCAAGCGCGCAAGATCATGTGCGCCGCTCGGGTTTTTGAGTTTGGCGCTGCCGGACAGGAAGCTTTCCAGTTTTGGCCGCAGGCGGATGGATTGGTCGATGGCAGCATCCGCGCCGGGTTTGTAGAGGCCAGCTTGGATCATCAGTTCTGATTGGGCGTAGACCGACATTTGGGCGCGGGCGGCTGAGATGATCTCCTGCGCCTCAGTGTTATGCGCCTTGGTGAAACTGCGCGAGACGGAGCGCAGGATGTCGATAGCCGGAAACCGGCCCCGTTCAGCGATGCTGCGATCAAGGACGACGTGGCCGTCAAGGACGCCGCGCACCATGTCAGCGACGGGTTCATCCATATCGGAGGCCGCGACCAGCACCGAGAAAATCGCAGTGATGTCGCCTTTGTCCTGTGGCCCGGTGCCCGCGCGTTCGCATAGGCTCATGACCTGTTGCGCGGTGGAGGCGGGGTAACCTTGGGCGCCGGGGGGCTCTCCGGTGCTGAGCGCTATTTCGCGGTGAGCCTCGCAAAACCGCGTGACGGAATCGGCCAGAAACAGAACGTGGCCGCCTTGATCGCGCAGATACTCCGCCACGGCCATGGCTGTCCAGGAGGCGCGGCGACGCGCGACCGGTGACTGGTCCGAGGTGGCCGCCACAACGACAGATCGCGCAAGGCCATCAGAGCCAAGCGTGTCTTCGATAAATTCGCGGACCTCCCGGCCCCGTTCGCCGATCAGGGCGATGACGATGAAATCCGCCTCCACGGATTGGGCCAGCTGGGCCAGCAAGGTGGATTTGCCCACGCCGGAGCCAGCAAAGAGCCCGATGCGTTGCCCGCGCACAATGGGCAGGAATGTGTTGAATGCAGCCAGACCGGTTTCGACCCGCGCGCCGAGCCTGCGGCGAGACGTGGCTTCGGGCGGGGAGGCCAATACGCTGCGTTTGTCGGGACCTTTTGCCATAGGGCGGCCATCAAGCGGGCGGCCATAGGCATCAATCACCCGGCCGACCCATGATATATCGGGGCGGATATGACCGTCGCCCACATAGCGCACAACATCCCCGATGGCCGTCCCACGCGGCCCGGCGGCAGGCAAAACCCGCGCAATCCCCTCGGAGAGGGACAGAATTTCGGCAGGTGCGGGGCCATCGGGGCCGGTCATCTCCACCAGATCGCCGACCCGCGCAAAGCTGGACAAGCCGCTGACATCAACCAGCCCACCATGGGTGGCGGTGACATGGCCGCGGCGCTCAAGGGGGGAGATGTCTTCTATTTCGCTGATGAGGGGGGCGAAGCTGGAATACATGGGCGGTCCTGAAATTGTCGCGTCGATTACCGTTTCTAAAGGAATCACCCTTAAGGCTTCGTTGAAAGCAATCGAGGGAGAAGCCCCGGTGTTCAAATCTATCGAGCTGTTTCAAGCAGCACATAAGATGGCGCAGCACGCGGCCAGCCAGCAGGCGGTCGTGGCCGGCAATATTGCCAATGCCGACACCCCAAATTACCGGGCCATGACCATGCCCGACCGTGAGAGCACTGCGCAGACGCTGCCCATGGCGCGGGCGGCCTACGTGCCGCGCCCCGGCCATATCGTGACAAGCGGCATGGCGATGACGCCCGCGCCCGTGATTGACCGCTCTTCTGAGATTGCGCCGAACGGGAATTCAGTCTCGCTTGAGGGTGAATTGCTGAAATCCATTGATGCGGAGCGGCAGCATTCGCGCGCCGTCACCGTTTATCAAAGCGCGCTGGGCATTTTGCGCACCAGCCTTGGGCGCGGACGGTAGAAAGATTTTCATATGAGTGATCTGAGCAAATCCTTGATGATGGCGGCCAGCGGCATGCAGGCGCAATCGGCACGGCTGCGGCTGGTGTCGGAGAATATGGCCAATGTCGACACGCCCGGCTTTCGCCGCAAGACCGCCAGTTTCGAGCAGGAGCTGATGGCCGGGCCCGATCAGGGCATGGTAAAGCAGGGGCAGGTCAGGCTGGACCGCACTGCCCTGCCCAAGATTTATGACCCCTCGCATCCAATGGCCGACCCGCAGGGCTATTACGACGGGTCAAACGTCAACATCGTGGTGGAGATCGCCGACGCGCGCGAGGCGCAGCGCAGCTACGAAGCCAACCTCAAAATGTTTGAACAGACGCGGAAAATGTCCTCCGCCGTCCTTGATATTCTTCGCAGATAGGAGCCCCCATGAACATCACAGCCCAATTTGCCGCCCAAAGCTACGGCGCCGCCAAACCTGCAACGCAAGCGGAGGCGGGCTCTGCGGTCGCGGCGGTCAAGGACTTCGCCCAAGTGATGCAGCAAGGCGAGCAGGCCGCGCAAAAGGCCGTCACCGGCGGCGTGGATCCGCATACTTTGGTGCAGGCTTTGGCCCAGACTGAGCTGGCCGTGCAAACGGCGGTGACCGTGCGTGACAAGGTGGTCGAGGCCTATCAGGAAATTCTGAGGATGCCTGTCTGATGATGAATGAAGCCGAGTTCTTCGACATTTTGCGGCAGGGGCTTTGGGCCGCTGTTGTCATGTCGACCCCGATTTTGGTGGCCGCTTTGGCGGTGGGGCTGCTCGTCGGCCTGTTTCAGGCGCTGACTTCTATTCAGGAAATGACGCTGACCTTTGTGCCGAAAGTGGGTGCGATGCTGGCGGTGTTTTGGGTGTCGATGACCTTCATGACCCGCACGCTGACCAGCTTTTGGACCGACGGCATCGTGCCGCTGGTGGTGGGGGGCTGAGATGAGCAATTCGATCTACGCCTCGCTGACCCGCCAATCTGGCTTGATGAAAGAGATGCAGACCATCGCGCATAATATGGCGAATTCCGCGACGACGGGGTTTCGCTCAGAGGGGTTGGTGTTTTCGGAGCATGTGAAGGCTACGGGCGAAGGGCAGCCGTCGATCTCATATGCCACCGCCGACAGCCACGCGACGCGGTTCGCACAAGGCAGCATGGCGCAGACCGGCGGCACGTTTGACTTTGCCATCGAAGGCGACGGCTTTTTCCAGATCGAAACCCCGGCGGGGGAGCGTATCACCCGGTCGGGCGCGTTCTTCCCGTCTCCCGAAGGGGAATTGCTGACGGCTGACGGGCACCGGGTTCTGGACGCGGGCGGCGCCCCGGTTTTTGTCCCCGCAGATGCGGGCACGATCGCGCTGGCCCCGGATGGCACGCTGAGCGTGGACGGCAACCCTTTGGCGCAATTGGGCATCGTGACCCCGGCGGACGGTGCCACGCTGGAGCGCGAGGACGGCGTGCGGTTCGTGGTAAATGGCGACGTGGACCCCGTGGCCGCGCCCACCGTGATGCAAGGGTTTCTGGAAGGCTCGAATGTTGACCCGGTCTCCGAGATTGCGCGCATGATCCAAGTGCAGCGCGCCTATGAGATGGGCCAGGGTTTCCTTGAAAAAGAAGATGAACGGGTGCGGGGCGTGATGGCCCTGATCACGCGTTAACGCAGGAGCAGTAGAATGAACGCACTCAAAATTGCCGCCACAGGCATGTCGGCGCAGCAAACGCGGGTGGAGGTGATCTCGAACAACCTCGCGAACATGTCGACGACGGGCTATAACACGCGGCGGGCCGAATTTGCCGACCTGCATTACCAGCAGATGACCCGCGCGGGCACGATCAACGCGGTGGACGGGACTTTGGTGCCTGCCGGCGTGCAGCTGGGTTTGGGCGTGCGGCCCACAGCCGTCAGCGTCAATGTGGCCCAAGGGGCCGTGTCGCAAACCGGAGGCGATCTGGATGTGGCTATTGAAGGACGCGGCTATATCGAGGTGACGTTGCCTTCGGGCATTTCCGGCTACACGCGAGACGGGGCGTTGAAGCGCACCGGCGACGGGCTGATCGTGACCTCGGACGGCTACCCGGTGGTGCCAAACACGACGATTCCGGAAGACGCGCGGTCGATCTCGATCAGCGCGGAGGGCGAGATTTACGCCTATTTCGCCGACCGGGTGGAGCCGGAATTGCTGGGGCAGATGACACTGGCGGGATTTACCAACGAAAAGGGTCTGGAGGCCATCGGGTCGAACCTGTTTACCGAGACCGGCGCCTCTGGCCCCGCTTTGGTAGGCGATGCCGGGACAGACGGGTTGGGGGTGTTTCGACACGGGTATCTTGAGGACAGCTCCGTTGATCCGGTGCGCGAGATCACCGACCTGATCGAGGCGCAGCGCGGCTATGAGCTGAACGCCAAAGTGATCACCGCCGCCGACCAGATGCTGGGGGCCACGACACAAATCCGATGAGAATTCTTGCCAGCCTTTTGAGCCTCTGCGCCTGTGTCCAGCCCCTGTGGGCCGACACGGTCGTGGCCACCCGGACGATCCGCGCCCAGCAAATCGTGATGGCCGACGACCTGCGGTTGGTTGCAGGCGAGACGCCGGGGATGGCGGGCGAGATTGCGCAGATCGCCGGGTTCGAGGCGCGGCGGATTTTATATGCGGGGCGGCCTGTGTCACCGCGCGACGTGGGGCCTCCGGCTTTGGTGGAGCGCAACCAGATCGTTTTGCTTGGATTTCGCGTGGGCGGGCTGAAGATCACCACCGATGGGCGCGCCATGGCGCGCGGCGGAATGGGCGACCGGGTCCGCGTCATTAACCTTTCATCGCGCACCACGGTCAGCGGAACAATTGATGCCAACGGCACCGTATGGGTCGGGCAATAGGAGCAGAACATGAAGAGTATTATCGTAGCACTCGCCGCGGCGGCCGTGATCAGCGGATGCGCCAGGCTGGATCAGGTTGGCAAGGCGCCTGAATTCAAAAGCCCCGAACAGGGCAATGAACGGTTCGCGATGATCCGAACCCCTCTGCCGGAAGAAACCGGGGCGAAACGACCGACCTATGAGGCTTCGCTTTGGCGCTCGGGTCGTGGGTCCTTGTTGGGCAATCAGCGGGCCGAACAGATTGGCGACATTCTGACGGTTGTGATCGAAATTGACGACAAGGCGGAGATTTCCAACAGCTCGTCGCGCAGCCGCAGCGGTTCGGAAAGCCTGAGCGTGCCTGACCTGTTGGGCATTCCGCAGCGTATCAACGACGGGCTGCCGGGTGGCGCGTCTTTGGACAGCGCGGTCTCGGCGAACTCGAACAGTGCGTCCAATGGCGACGGCTCGGTGCGGCGCAATGAAAAACTGACCCTGCGGGTGGCCGCCACCGTGACGGAGATTTTGCCAAACGGGGTGCTGGCCGTTCAGGGCTCGCAGGAGGTTCGGGTGAATTTCGAGCTGCGCGAATTGCTGGTCTCGGGCTATGTGCGCCCCACAGATATCAGCCGCCAGAACGAGATCACCTATGACAAGATCGCTGCCGCGCGGATTTCATATGGCGGGCGTGGCCAGATCACCGACGTGCAACAACCGCGCTATGGCCAGCAGGTGGCCGACATTCTGCTGCCGTTTTGAGAGGCGCGCATGGGTAAGCTTCTTCCTGTACTCTTGGTGCTGATCGGCATTGGCGGCGGCGGCGGCGCAGGCTACGTGCTGCGCCCTGCCCCAGTTGAGCAGCCCGCGTCTGAGGATGGCGCGGGGAGCCATGACACCGACAAAAAGGCGGACAGCCACGCGGATGACGGGCATTCGGAAGAGGCCGATGTGCCGGCCTATGTGAAGCTGAACAACCAGTTCATCGTGCCGGTGGTCTATCAGGACGAGGTTTCCGCGCTGGTGGTGCTGTCGCTGACGTTGGAGACCACAGCGGATGCGACGACGAGCCTCTATAACCAAGAGCCCAAAATCCGCGACACGGCATTGCGGGTGCTGTTCAACCACGCCTATTCCGGCGGGTTTGACGGGCATTTTACGACGCCGGAAAAGCTGGATGTATTACGTATGAACCTGCGCGATGCGGTCAATGAATTGTCTGGTGGCAAGGTGCATGACGTGCTGATCACCGACATTATTCGGCAGGACACGTAGGGCCTAGTCGACCAGCTTGCCGAGCACCTGCTTGCGCCCGTTTTCCAGCGCAAGCGCCTCGCGGCATTCATGCTCCACCACCATTGCCCGGGCCAGTTCAAGGTTCAGCGCCTTGATTTGCTGCATGATCCACGCCTTATGACGCCCGGCGCTTAACACGTCTGCTGCATCAAATTTTGCGGTCTGGCCCAGCAGTGCGTGACGCTCCCGCAGATCTGCGATTTCCTGTTCCAGTGCGGCGACCTGCGCGTTTGCTTCGATATGCACGGCCTGGGCCGCCTGAAACGAGGCCTCAAACAGGCCGGTCAGCTGCGCAAGCCGCGGGTCTTTTTTCGGACCTCGGGTCATCTGCGCGCGGCCTTGCTGCGCATTTTCTCTGCAAAGCGGATCGCCACGGCGACGGCACGGTAATGCTCCGGCGCGATTTGCTGGCCGATCTCAATTGTGGCGTGCAGGGCGCGGGTGGTCGGCGGGTCGGAGTGTATAGGGATATTCGAGGCCTGCGCAATTTCGCGGATACGCGCGGCGATTTCGTCCGCGCCTTTGGCCACCAGAACGGGCGCGCCCTTGGAGGTACGGCTCCATTTCAGCGCCACGGCATAATGCGTCGGGTTGACCAGAATGACATCCGCCTTGGGCACCTCGGCCAGCATCTGGTTCATCGCGATTTCATAGCCGCGCTGGCGGCGGGTCTGTTTGTGATGCGGGTCGCCTTCGGTGGATTTGGTTTCGTCCTCCACCTCTTTGCGCGACATGCGGTTTTTGCGCAGATGGCTCGCGACCTGCCACAGGTAGTCCACCCCGCCGACCAGCAGCGTGAGCACGAAAACCATCAACAAGAATTGCACGATCAGGTCGCCCAGCAGCGAAAACCCCTGCTCGGTGGTCAGGGCAACGGCGGCCAGAAGACGTTCGACATTTTGCACGGCGAACCAGCCCAGAAGGCCACAGACGACACAGAGCTTGAAGGCGGATTTCGCGAATTCGAAAAGCCCATTGGCGCCGAACTTGTTCTTTGCCCCTGACAGCATGGATATCTTGGACAGCTTTGGCTCGATCCTGTTGGGCGCAAAAACCCAGGCGCGCTGCGCGGTCAGGGCGGCGAGCACGAAGATGACCGGGATCGCCATGATAGCGGTCATCGCGATGACGACCTGACCCAGAAGGTGGCCGATCAGCGCCGCGCCGGACAGTTCGGCATCCGTGATCAGGCCCAGATCTGCGCTTTGAAACAGCAAGATGCCCGCGGACCCGATGGTGTTGATGGCGAAGGGGCCCAGCACCACAAAGGAGAGGATCAGCCCCAGATAGGAAGCGGCGGCGGTCAGGTCCGTCGATTTCGGCAACTCGCCGCGCTTTCGCGCCTCTTCCAGCTTTTTCGGCGTGGCCTCATGGGACTTTTCGGCTTCGTCTTCCTCGGCCATCAGGGAAGCCCGGGCTGCATTTGGATGGCGTCAAAGAAGACGGCCAGCCAGACGCTGATCATGGCAGGGGCGACAAGCATCAACAGGACGAGGCCGCCCAGACTGATGGCAGGCGCGCCGACAAGGGCGACCATCAGCTGCGGCATGGCCCGGTTGATCGCGCCAAGCGCCAGATTGTAAATCGCAGAGGCGATCAGAAAGGGCATGGCCAGCGTCAATCCAAGCGAGAAAGCCTGCGCGATTTGCGCGATGCCCCAGCGTGTGAGGTCTGCGGCGAGGATGGACTGGCCTGCGGGGAAGACCTCGTAGGACATGATCAGCGCCTCGGCCACGCGCACATGAAGCCCGGCCATGACGGCGAGGCACAGGCCCGCGACAACCAAGAGCGTGGCCATTGCGGGTTGCGGTTCGGTGCCAATCCCTCCGCCGAAGATTTGGGAAAGAGATGTGGCTTGCGCGGCGACCGTGCCTGCGATTTGCAACGCGATCACAAAAAGGCGGAACAGGATGCCGATGGCCAGCCCGGCGATGACCTCCGTTGACAGAAGGCTGACCCAGCCGTGTTGCGCGTAGGCTTGCGACATGTGCGGCATCACGGCGGGGGTGACGATCAGCGCGAAGGCCATGGCGGCGGCCAGCTTGACGCGCATCGGGGTGACCTGTTCGCCAAAGGCCGGCAGCAAGGCCATGGCCGCGCTGACCCGCACGAACACAAGGGCAATCACCCAGATGCCGTCTTGCGACAGGGCCACCAGCTGCTCGGCCAGCGCATTCACGCGGCGACTTGCCCCACGACGGAGGGTTTGGCGTCGCGCGCGATTTCCTCGAACGAGACCACGGGGGCGGCAATGCCTTTGGATTGCAGAACGGTGCGCAAGAACCTGCGGCGTTGCAGCGTCGTAACAATGGCCGGGAAGACCCCGTTTTCCGAGGATTTGTTCAGCTTCTCGGACACGTTGCCCGCTAGCCGGTTGAAGTCCTCGGGCGGCAAAGCGACATCGCCGCCGTGATCAGGGTCGAGCTGGTATTTTTGAAACGTGTTTTCCCATTCGGGCGCAAGTTGCAGCAGCGGCAAAGTCCCATCATCGCGTTTCAGCCCTGCGACGATCTGGAACCCCAGCCGCTGGCGCACGTATTCGCATAGCGTATCGGCGGAGTTGAAAGTGCTGCGCCCCTCGGCAATCGCCTCAAGGATCAGGGCGAGATTGCGGATGGAGACCTGCTCGTCCAGCAGTAGACGCAGCACCTGCAACAACAGATCGGTCGACACTTTTTCGGGGATCACATCGTCCAGAAGTTTGCGGTTGGCGGTGTTGCGCGCCTCGTCGGAGAGGTTGGTGAACTCGTCCAGCAACCGGCGCAGGGCCCGCATGGTCAGCAGCCGCGCAAGGTTGCCTTTGATGGTTTCCAGCAGATGTGTCGCCAGAATTTCGGCGGAGGTCACCACGGTGCACCCCTCGATCGAGGCGTCTTCCTGATGGTCGCGATCAATCCAAAGCGCGGGCGCGCCATAGACCGGCTCCTGAACGGATTCGCCTGTCAGCGCGGTGCCGCCTTCGGGGGGCATGAGCGCTAGGACCTGCTCGGGGCGCAACAGGTCTTCGGCGTGGTCAACCCCGTGGATGCGGATGCGGTATTTGCCGGGTGGCAGCACCGGATTGTCGGTCAGCCGCACCTCTGGCAGCACAAGGCCAAAGGCGCTGGCGACGTGGCGGCGCATGTTGGAAATACGTGCGTCCAGCCCAGTTGCGGGGTCCAGCGCCATGTTGACCAGATCGGGGGCGAACTCGACATGGATGTCGTCGAGGTCGAGGATGTCTCCCATGGATTTGTCGGCGGGGATTGGTGCTGGCAGGGCCTCAGCATCCGGCGTCGTGTCTTTGGGCGCGTTCGTATGTGCGACCCATGCACATGCCAGCAGCGCGATGCAGCCGAACAGAAACGGAAAGAACGGCAGGCCGGGGACCAGCGCGAAGACGCCCATCAGCACGCCGACGGTGGCGAGGGCTGCGGGGTAGCGGCCAAGTTGGGCGGTCAAGGCCAGATCGGTGGCGCCTTTCACGCCGCCGCGCGCCAAGAGCAAAGCCGTCGCAATGGAGATGATCACCGCCGGGATTTGCGTGACCAACCCGTCGCCGACCGTCAGGATCGCGTAGGTTTCGAACGCCTTGCCCATCGGCATGCCATGGATCGTGACGCCGATGATGAGGCCCACCACAAGGTTCAGCAGCGTGATCAGCAGGCCCGCAATCGCGTCGCCTTTGACGAATTTCGAGGCCCCGTCCAGTGACCCGAAGAAGGTGGTTTCCTGTTGTTCGCGTTCGCGGCGGGCCTTGGCCTCGGCATGGTCAATTGCGCCTGCGGACATGTCGCTGTCGATGGCCAATTGTTTGCCCGGCATCGCATCAAGCGCAAAGCGCGCGCCGACTTCGGCCATCCGGGCCGCGCCTTTGGTGATGACGATGAAGTTGACGATCAGCAGCACGCAAAACACGACGAGGCCCAGCACGACGCTGCCGCCCATGATGAACATGGCAAAGCCTTCGATGACCTCCCCGGCGGCGGCGCTGCCGCTGTGGCCGTTGCCGATGATGAGCTTGGTTGACGATACGTTGAGCGACAGGCGCAGCATCAGTGACGCCAGCAGGATCGTCGGAAAGGCGGAGAAATCAAGCGGCCGGTCCAAAAACAGCGTCACGGTGAAGATCAGGATCGCGATGCCGAAACTGGCGGCGAGGCCAAGGTCAAGCACCCATGCGGGCATGGGCAACACCATCATAACGATGATCGCCATCAGCGCCATCGCCAGAAGGACCGTGGGCTGGAAAATTGCGCGGAGTGTCATGGGATCAGTCCGTGGTGACGCTCACGGCTGGTTTGGCTATGCCTGCGCGCGGGGAGGCATCCGCGTCCAAGGCGATGATCAGACAGGCGCTGACAAGCAGCACGAAGAAAACGGCGATATTTGCAGGTCTTTGGACGTGGCGCATAGGGGTGGTCTCACAGATCAGGGCAGCTGACCTGAATTTGAGGACAAAGCCTTTAAAATGCGTAACCAAATCTATCTAAGATGGCGGCGGGGCCAGCATTTCTGAAATTAAAGCCCGCGCTTTCGCGCTGGAGGCCTCAAGCTCTGTCGCCTGCGCAATGGGTTTATCGGCATCGAAAGGCGCGTCTGCACCGTCCAGTAGCTGCGCGAGTTCGCTCCGCACTGCGTCGCTTTCAACCTGCGCCCATTCCTTGGCAGCCCATGCGACCTGAGATTTTTGCTCGGGACGCAGGCGGTTTTGATCTTCGGCCCAAATCTGCTCTGCACGACCGGCATTCAGCAGCAACTGCACCCGCAGCGCATCGGCTTGGATGTCCGACAGCGGGTCCAGCGTCGCAAGGGCCGTCTCAGACTCAAACTCCGCCGCTTCAATTTCGGCCTGTAGCTGCGCGGGCGGAGTGTCGAGCGCGGCCATGATCTTGGCGCTGAGGTCGGGCAACCCTGCGTCGAGCGCCGCTTTCGACAGCTCCAGGATCAGCCCCTCAGGCAGGTCAGTCAGGCGGTTGATGCGCGCGGCAAACATGGCGGAGCTGGCAATCTCGAACGGATCGGCGCGGGACAGGGCTTGTGTCACAAGGGCTTCCAGAACGTCGCCGGGGACGGGTGCGTCAAGGGCCAGACGCTCTTGCAGGACGGTTCTTGCCTCGGTGAAGCGCCCGATATGGCCAAGGGCTGCGATGCGCGACAGGTTCAGGGCGTCGCTGACGGACAGGCCTTGGGTTTCGCGCTCATATGCTTCGGCAAGCTCGATATAGATGGGGTCAAGCGGCGCGCGGTCGCGTGCGGCGCGCGCGAGATATGTGCTGAGCGCCGCTGCGGTTTTGTCACCGCCCTCATCAATGAGATCGCGCAGCTCCGCCATGGGCATGTCGTCGAAATCCGTATTCTTGAACGGGGTATCGGTCTGCGCTGGTTGCGACATCATCGCCAGCGACCGGATCACGCTGGCGGGCGCGTCAAAACCTCTTGTGGTCAATGTGGCGACGATCGGGGGGCCGAGCAAGCTGCGCAGATGTGCGGGCCACGTGGAGAACGTGGTGGTGAGGTCCCGAAGCGTCGCGTCTGTGAGTGTCGCCGTTCTGGGCGAGGCCAGCAGCAACCACGGGGTCAGGGTGCCCGCGCAATGGGCCAGATCACCAAACGGGGCGTGGTCTGGTCCTTGCTTGTTTGGCCCGTTGCTGTCCGGCTCGATGATCTGGGCCAGAGCCGTGATGCGGGTGGCGTCGCTGGCCGGTGTCTCGAAGGTGCGCGTGACCATGCGGGCCTCCGTGCCGAGGCCAAAATACAGGTAAAGCTGCCCCAGATCGATAACATCTTGCGGGTTGATGCGGTCAAATTCCGACAGCATGTCGCGGCGCAGGGTGGCCAGCTGGGTCGCAAATGTATCGGGCTCGCCCCACAGGCTGATGTCGTAGCTTTCCGGCATGGGACAGGTGGCAAGGGATGGCTGTGTGTCGGGGTCGGGACGCGCGCCGTTGGGGAAGGTTGCTGATCTTTCGAAGGCGTCGGAAATTTTTATGCGCTCTTTGGCCTCCTCCGTCAGGGCGTCGGGTGCGGCAAGGGGGTCGGACGGGTCGGTGTCCAGCTCGATCAAGGACAACCCGGCAGAGCGCTGCAGGCCATTCAGCAGGCTTTCGCGCAGGCCGTCGAGCTGAGGTGCGGGGAGATCCTCTGCAGGTGGTGTGGGGGGCAATAGTTTGATTGCACGGGGCGTGAAGGCGGGCAGCGTCACTGGCTCTGGCGCGACCGTGACCTGTTCGTTTTGCGCGGGCTCTGGCTGTTCGTCGACCAATGCAAGGTCAGGCTCAGGCGCGGGGGGATCAGCGGGGGAGATATCCACGAAAATGACGCCGGAGGTGAGCTGCGAGGCCTCCGCCTGACATTGGCAGGCCACGTCAAAGGAGATGGCATTTTGGGTGGCGGCGACAGCGCTGATCCGGTCGCGGGTCATCTTCTGGAACACCCCTGAAAGGTTGAACCCCGCCGACCAGCTGGACAGCTCGATCCGGTAGCCGCTTGGCGTTTCAACCATGCTCCAGTCCTGGGTTTGGCGCAGGTTGAGAACGAGGCGGGTGAAGCCGTCATGCTCCCCGCCGCGGACCGAAATCTGGCTTTGCGCCGAGGCCGCCGTGGCGCAGCTTAGAAAGGCCAGACACAGGAAAAGACGGATCATGCGGCGACCTGTTTGGTTTCTTTGATGGCCTGTTCGAGATCGGAAAAACTGGGCCGCATGTCGCCCGGCGTGTTCTGACGGCCCACCTCGATGCAGATATTGACCGCGTGGTTGTGCAGATTGGCTACAAGCACCTCGCGGATCAGCTGGTTGAACTGTGCCTCTTGCTCGGTGATGGTTTTCACCTTGGATGCGAAGGGCCCGAAAAACCCGTAGGCGAGGAACACGCCAAGAAAAGTGCCGACCAGCGCGCCGCCGATGAGTTTGCCAAGAACTTCGGGTGGTTGGTCAATCGAGCCCATGGTTTTGATCACGCCCAGAACCGCCGCCACAATGCCCAGAGCAGGCAGGCCGTCGGCAATGGTTTGCAGCGCGTGGCTGGAATGCAGGGCGTGATGGAAATTCGCCTCAAGACGTTTTTCCAGCACCTCTTCGACCTGATGCGGATCGTCGTAATTCATGCTGGCAGAGCGCAGCGTGTCGCAGATCAGCTCCACGGTTTCCTTGTCTTTCTGGATTTTCGGGTAGCGCGCAAAAATGGCTGAATCCTCCGGCGCCTCGATATGGGGTTCCAGCTCAACCGGGTTCTTCCGGGCCAGCCGGACGAGCTCATAGAGCAGGCAAAGCAGGTCCTGAAAATCGGCCTTGTTCCATTTGGGGCCCTTGAACACCTTCATGATGTCTTTGCAGGTGTGTTTGATGCCGCCCATATCATTGCTGATGACGAACGCCCCCAGCGCCGCGCCGCCGATCATGGTCATCTCATAGGGCAGCGATTTCATGATGATCGCCATCTTCCCCCCCGCCGCGAGATAGCCGCCAAAGACCATGACGAAAACAATGATGATGCCAACAATACCGATCATGGGGGGATGTACTCACTTCAATGATTAGAAAACGGGGGGAGGGTTACTGCGACGGGGCCTTGGCGTTTCGTCCGGCCAAGACGACGCTGATGGCGTAGCCTGCATCCGTGGACAGGCCCGACATGATGCCGGCGGCGGCTTGCGGGGCCATGCGGCCCAAAAACCCTGCGGCAAATTCGGGCGTCATCTGCTCGAACAAGGGCGCGGCGACCTTGGGTTTCATCGCTTGGTACACAGCTGTGAGCCGTTCAAGATCAGCTTCCGAGGCGCCGTCGACCTTGCTAATGGTGCTGGCCAGGCTCGCCTCCGCCTGCGCGAGCTTGCGCATATTGGTTTCGATCAGCTCTTGTGCTGCGGCCAAGTCGCTGGCGCGGGCGGCGAGCTGTGCTTCTTTGGCGTCCAGCTGCTCGCTGCGCGCCTGCACCATAGCCAAAAGAGCGGAGACGTCCGGGTCCTCCGTTTGTGCTGCGTTGGCGGCCGCTGTCTGGGGGTCGGGCGGCGTTTCTGAAGGCTCCGTTGCATTTGCCAGCCCGATGCCGCCCAGCCTGAGGCTGCCCGACAGGATCAGGGCCAAAACGATCACCGGAAGCGGGCCGAATTTGGTGAGGGGGCGCGACGTCTTCATGACGCGACCCGCGTATGGCGCATAAAGATGGAGGTGTTGCCATCGGCAAGCCCGCCACTGTCTCGTGGCTCAGGGTCTGGCGCAGGCTGTTGGACAGGTTGGTCCAGGACCAGCGTGTCCTGCGCGGCTGGCGCGGGTTGTGCGGGTTGCGCGGTTTCGGCCTGCAGCTTCATCGCGGCATCCTCGGCGCGTTCGGTCATCTCCGACAGTTTTTCACGCGCGTCATTGGCGGAGGCCTGCGCGGTTTGCAGCACTTGGGTCATCTCATCGACCTGTTGGGACAACACGGCGATGGCGGTGCCAAGCTCCTGATCCAGCCCGGTGAGGCGGCTCAGTTTGCGCGACAAGGCCACGCAGTAGAAGGCCGCCGCCAGCGCGCCCACGCCCAGCAAAATATCGGCAATAATATCCAGTCCGAAAGTCATCATGTGAACACAAACTCCGTTATCAGCAGGTCTTTGACGTGCCCGTCGCCGGTGACCAGTTGGATGCGGCGCAGCATTTGCACGCGCAGTTTCACCAAGGCGGTGGGGCTTTGCAGATCCGCCACATCGACCGCGCGCAGATAGCCATTCAACACGTCGAGAATCCGCGGCATCAGGTTCTCCACATCGGCTTGTTTTTCCGAGGCGACCTCCAGCTGGGCGTTGAACCGAAGCTGGTGTTGGGACTGCCCGCCGAGCGAAATGACCAGCGGGTCGATCGGCACGAAGCTGGCGAGTTTGGTGTCTTCAAGCATCGGCTTATCCTCACCCTCATGCGCGTCGGCGACGTCGGCCGCGCCAAGGATCATCCCGGAATTCACCGCATAGAACGCGCCACCACCGCCAAGAGCGGCCACGACCGCACCGATCAACAGCCCCTTCTTACTTTTCTTGGGCGGGGCGTCATCGGCACCGGTTTCAGCATTTGGTTCGGGGTCGGCCATTCGAATCTCTCACGAAGTTCACTTTTTGTCCTATAGCCCACAACTGGCTAACCGATTGTTAAGACTGAGCGATCTAAGTGGGGAGGCCAGCCAGAAAGGCTCGCCCAGAATCAGAGGATTATCGTGCAGCAGCTCGCCCACCTTTGGACCCAACTTGACAGCCGCCGTAAGGTGATCGTTTTGGGGGCCACGGCCATTGTTTTCCTAGGCGTGCTTGGATTGGCACGCATCGCCACCCAACCCAATTACGCGCTGCTTTATAGTGGGCTAAGCCCGAAAGCCTCAGGTCAGGTGCTGGCCGCGCTGGACGCGCAGGGGGTGGCGCATGACGTGCGCAATTCGGCGATTTATGTCGATGCCACGCAGCGCGACACATTACGGTTGACGCTTGCCGCCGAAGGGCTGCCAGCGGGTGATGTGAATGGCTACGAGCTGCTCGACAGCCTGTCCGGCTTTGGCACCACGTCGCAAATGTTCGACGCGGCCTATATGCGCGCCAAGGAAGGTGAGCTGGCCCGCACGATCATGGCCAATCCGCAGATCACGGCGGCGCGGGTGCATATCGCGGCGGCTGGGAATTCGCCGTTCAAGCGGGCGGAAACACAGACGGCTTCGGTGTCCCTGCGCGGCGCGGGCGGCGGGGTTTCAGATGACACGGCGGAGGCGATCCGATTTCTGGTCTCTTCAGCCGTGTCGGGATTGCAGCCAGGCAATGTGTCGGTGATCGACGCGGACCGGGGCACGGTGATCTCGCAAAACGACACGGCATCGCCGCAGCAATTGGGGTTGGACCGCGCCGATATCCTGAAGCGCAATGTCGAGCGGATCGTCGAGGCGCGCACCGGCACCGGCAATGCGGTGGTCGAGGTGAATGTCGAAACGCTCACCGATGACGAGGTGATCACGGAGCGGCTGTTTGACCCTGAAGGCCGGGTTGTCGTGAGCACACAGACCAATGAAACCAGCCGGAATTCGCAGAACTCTGAGGCGGGCGACGTCACCGTGGCCTCCAACCTGCCTGAAGGCGATGGCGGCGGCGCGGGGCAGTCCAACAGCGAGAATACGGAAACGCAGGAGACCATCAATTACGAGCTGTCCGAGACCACGCGCGAGCTGCGCAAATTGCCCGGCTCGATCCGGCGGATCAGCGTCGCAGTGCTGGTTGACGGCATCGAGGCGCCCGGCGAGGACGGGCAACCTGTCTGGCAGTCGCGCCCGCAAGAAGAGCTGGTGATGCTGGAAGACTTGGTTAAATCCGCCGTCGGGTTTGACGAGGCGCGCGGCGACAGCGTGACCATCCGCTCGATGGAACTGCCGGCGCTCGACGTAACAGAGCTGGATCTCGCCGCGCCGGGCTGGGCCGCGTCGCAAAATCTGGACGTGATGAAACTGGTGCAATTGGCGGTGACCGGGATGGTTGTTCTGGTGCTGGGGCTTTTCGTGATCCGACCTATCGTCGTTGGGGCCTTGGCCCGCGCGGAGGCTCCGCCGATCCTGCCCGATGCCAGCCGGATCGGCGCGGCTGATGGGGGCCAAAATGGAGACCTTGGTGGTGGGTTGAACGGCGATGTCAGCTCTCCTGCCGCACTGCCCGCGCCGCAAGGGACAGCTGCGTCGGGGGTCACCCGCATGACGCCTTTGGCAGAGGACGCGGACCCGGTCCAAAGGCTCAAACAGCTGATTGATGAGCGTCAGGACGACACCGTGGAAATTTTGCGTGGCTGGATCGAAACACCTGAGGAGACTGGTTAATGGGACAAGCTGTTCAACTTGAAAACTTCGCGCTTGCTGCGGCTGTTCAGGCGCATCCGACCCCAAACTGGAACCCGACCGCCTTCCGCAAGGAGGCCTTTGATGAGGGATATGCCGCCGGTTGGGACGACGCCGTCAAGCAGACCCAAAGTGACGCAGCCAAGGCCGAGGCACAGATTTCGGCGGCGTTGCAGACCTTGGATTTCACCTATTTCGAGGCGCGCCACCACGTGCTGGCCTCGCTGCGCCCTTTGATTGACGCGATGATGAACAGCGTTTTGCCCAATGCCGCCAAAGAGGCTCTGATCCCTCTGGCTGTGGCAGAGCTTGAGGCCCTCGCCAAGAAAACCGAGGCCCCGATTGAGCTGCGCTGCGCGGCCGAGACCGCGGACAGATTGCAAGCGCATTTGGCGGCCAACAGCTCGACCCCGGCGAGGGTCGTCGTCGAAGACACGCTGACCGACGCCCAAATCCGCGTGTGCTGGGCGGAGGGGGACTGGATGCTCGACACGCATGCCGCGCAAACCCGGATCAATGAAGCCGTCACGCAATTCTTTGCGCCTGACATGCAGGAGGGCGCGAAACATGCCTGATCCCACCGCCACCACCTCGCCGGAAGACGCCATTCTCCGCGCTGTTCAGGTCGAGGTCACAGTGCGTATCGGCAAAGCGCAGCCTACGATGTTGGAGCTGTCACAGCTTGGGCCGGATATGGTGTTGCCGCTGGATACCGCGATTGACGACCCTGTTGATCTTTACGTGGGCGCGAACCTGATTGCCGCGGGCGAATTGGAAGAGGTTGACGGCCCCGATGGCGCCGGGATCGCCGTGCGGATCACCCGCGTGTTTGATCAGTCGCAGACTGGTAAATGACGCGAGGCCGCTCTCTTTTCCTTCTGGTCGCCGCGCTTGCAGTTCTGGGCCAGGCCGCTGTTGCGCAAGATATCTCTTTGTCCTTCGGCGACGAAGACAGCCTGACCGCGCGCACGTTTCAACTGATCGCTCTTGTCACCGTGCTCAGCCTTGCGCCGGGGCTGGCGATCATGATCACCTGTTTTCCCTTCGTGGTGACTGTTTTGTCGATTTTGCGCCAGGCGATTGGGCTACAGCAAGCGCCTCCGAATATGTTAATCGTGTCCTTGGCATTGTTTCTGACTTACTTCGTAATGGACCCGGTATTTCAGATCGCATGGGCCGAAGGGCTGAAGCCACTGATTGACGGGGAGATCGAGCCGGAGGCCGCATTTCCTTTGACGCTGTCTCCGTTTCGGGTCTTCATGGCCGCGCGTGTTGATGGGGATACGTTCCAAGCCCTTGCCGCGCTGCGGCCCGAATTCAACGGGGCGGCCCCGGCACAGGCGGACTTGTCCATCCTGATCCCCTCATTCATGCTCAGCGAGATTGAGCGTGCCTTCCAGATCGGGTTTCTGATTTTCCTGCCCTTCCTGATCATCGACCTCGTGGTTGCCGCGATCTTGATGTCGATGGGGATGATGATGGTGCCACCGGCGATTGTTTCGCTGCCGTTCAAGCTGGCCTTCTTTGCTGTGGCAGACGGGTGGACGCTTTTGTCCTCGGCCTTGGTGAGAGGGTATTTGCAATGACAGTTCAGCCGAAGCGAACGGGCTCCGCTATTCTTCCGAAACCCGTGCAGATGACGCGCGCTGAGCGGATCCAGATTGTGTTGGACTTGTTGCGGGGCACGAAAGATCGGCCTGACCTGCGCCAACTGGAGGCAGAGCTGTTTCTCGCGAGGGGTGCGCAGTCCGAGGTTCCCGCTGCTGCGCCCGCAAGTCTGGACGCGGAGCCGCTCACGCCGGTGCATTCCGCGTCGCGCGAACAGCCAATCAGGTCCGACATTCTGCCTTCAGCCGCCCGCGCGGAGCAACCTGCTTCGCTGGGGTTCTTGATGGATGAGCACCCGGCGATCTTGGCGCAGCAAATGATGGGGCAAAGCGAAGAGGAACGGCGCGAGGCTCTGGCGGCATGCTCGGGGCCTCTTGCGCGTCAGCTCCGGTATCTGTTGACCCATACATCCTAGCGCAGTGCGCAGGGGGCGCTGTTGCCGACATGATGCTGCGCTTACTGCACGACAAATTCTGCATGCAGCGCACCCGCCGCTTTGATGCTTTTCAGGATGTCGATCATATCAAGCGGAGAGACCCCCAACGCATTCAGCCCGGCGACGACCTCTGACAGCGACGTGCTGTTGGGCAGTTCTGCAAGCCCAGTTCCGGGCTCTTCCGTAATGCCTACAGCGGTGCGGGGGACAACGATCGTCTCCCCTTCGGAAAACGGGCTGGGCTGGACGACGACCGGCGTTTCCTCAATGGTCAGCGCCAGGTTACCCTGCGCTACGGCAACGCGTGAAATACGGACGTCTTCACCCATGACGATGGTACCAGAACGCTGATCCACAACAACGCGGGCGGAGCGTTGCGGCTCCACCGTGATGCCTTCGATCTGGCTCAGAAGATGGGCGGGCGATATTGCATTTGAACGGGCCAAATCCAGCTCGACAGTGCCCGCATCACGCATGATGGCGATCTGACGTCCAAATTGGCGGTTGATCGCACGCTCGATCCGTTCCGCCGTAGAGAAATCAGGATCCCGCAGTGCAAGCCGCATCTGCGTCAGGGCCGCGAAATCGAAATCCACTTCACGTTCTACCCGCGCTCCCGAAACAACTGTTCCGGCGGTCGGAACACCGTGCACAATACGCGCCGCATCGCCTTCAGCTGAGATACCTCCTGCAATAACGGTGCCTTGTGCGACGGCGTAAATCTCCCCATCAGCGCCGCTGAGCGGCGTCATGATCAACGTGCCACCCAGCAGACTTTTGGCGTCACCAATGGTCGAAACCGTGACATCAACCTGATTTCCGGTGCGCGCAAATGGCGGCAATACGGACGTGACAAGAACGGCCGCCACGTTCTTGGGGCGAAAGCGTTCGCCCGCAATGTTCACACCCAAACGTTCCAAGATTGATGACATCATTTCTTCGGTGAAGGGCGCGTTTCTGATCCCGTCGCCAGTGCCGTTCAGGCCCACGACCAATCCGTAGCCGACAAGGTCATTGCCACGTACACCGTCGAATTGGACCAAGTCTTTCAAGCGCACCGGCCCCGCGGAGGCGGTCGTTGCACAAATCAAAGTGACCAGCATCGCCAGAAAAATTCTAAGTGTCATCGTAAATACTCCGTCAGGCTGAGCCGCGACATGCGTGCGGTCAAAAGATAAAGGCTTTCAAGGCGCGTTTGCGCGTCTTCTAGCTGGGTCGCGGTGTCAAACAGATCTATCCCAACGACCGAATTTCGGGCTTCCTGAAAGGCAAAGCGTTCCGATGCATTTTGTGATTGAGCCTGGTCTACCCGCGCCGCAATCGCACCCTGACGGGCTTCGATCTGGATCAACGACCCGGCGCCTGAGATCAGGCCGGCGGCCATGGTTTCACTGAGGATCCGCGATTGATCCTGATCGCCGGCAAAGGCATCACGATCCAAAAGTGCGACAACCGACAAATCCCGCAGGGTGGCGCGCAGAGCCGGGTCTTGCGCCGTCAGGTCCAGCTGTACGGCTTCAGTTGCGCTGACAGGTACGCCGGATACAGGCGCATCGCCGCCCAGATATCCAAGCGTTTCATACCCGCCGCCCGGAGACATGAACCAATCGTCTACGGCCGCGTAGAAATCCGCTGCATCAGTTAGACCCGCCGTTGCGGTTTCCAGTTCCTGCAATATATCGGCGGCTGGCAAGAAAGGAGCCTGCGACCTGGCGTTTCCAGAGAACAGGTATGTCTCGCCCGATCTGGCCGAAAGTGCCGACAGTGCCGCCTCGAACGCGTTGGCGCCACCCGAAATGGATTGCCTTAAAGAGGCGTCACCCAGACTGGTCGCCGCAAGGATTTCAGCGCCTAGATTGTCGGTGGTTTGGCGCAAAGTGCCCAGCGCCGAACTGGTAATCGAAAGAGCCGTTGCCGCGACGTTTGCGGATGTGTCGTAGGCGCTGACCAATGACAAGGATCGCTCGATCCCGGCCAGTGGGCTGAGATTGCCAGATGTTGCTTTGCTGACATCCGAGGTGCGCCCGGAGGACAGCTCTTCGGTCAGGCGGTTCAACTGGCCTCGCAATTCGGAATTGCGGCGTTGCAGGCTAAGGCTGGATTGCAGGTCTCCTACGCCGATCGGTCCCATATTATATCCTCAGCAGTGATTGAATCATCTGATCAATCGTCTCGATCAGTTTGGCATTGGCCGCGTAGCTTTGCTCGATTGTGAGAAGTTTCTGCATTTCCTGATCGGTATCGACGCCGAAGGCCTGCTCTTGGGTTGAGAAGGTGACAACCTGTGAGGATGCGAAACTGATCTCGTTTTCGGCATGAATGCGCGATTGGGAAATGCCCGACAGGAAGCTTGCCGCATTTCCAGAAAACGAGCCGTCTAATGCGGGTGCGGCACCTGCTGCCTGGCCTGACAAGACGTCTGCAAGGGCCGTCAGTCGTTCGGTTTCTCCTTGGGGGCCTTGCGCCAGTGCGGTGATGCCATCGCGCAACCGCCAGACGTCGCCGCCTTGCTTCGGGTCCACTGCCGGATTGACCGAAATGCGGCTGCTTAGCCCAATCTCAAAGCCGGGATCAAAAGGTCCACCATTGTCGCTAAAGAGGCCTGCTGCGCCTGCCAGGTTCGGGTCGGCTTCGGCGCTGGATGTGCGCTCAATCAGATTTCGGGCAAGCGTATCAAGGCCTGCCTGGGCGGTGACTGCAGTCTCGTCACGCAAGGTGAAGTTGGCCGCCAGCGCGCCGCCTGCGATGGCTTGCATTGCAGAGCCTGCGCTGCTGGAGGCCCCAGTGAGGGTCAGACCAGACAAGGCGCCGGATGCGAGGCTCATCTCCGGGACGATTGTCGGGGTGGGCGTGAATGAGAACTGAGCCGCGTCCTGCTGGACCAGAGTGGTGCCATTGGGGGTGATCAACGCAATCATGCCGTTGTCGCGCGGGACCTCTTTGACGGGGATCAGGCTTGAAATGCTGTCAATTGCGCGTTGGCGTTGATCCATCAGACCGGTCGCGTCGCCACCCGATGCCGTGTGTAGCTGGATCTGCACATTCAGCTCGGCCACTTGCGAGAGTGCCCCGTTGATCTGCGACACTTGCTGACCAATGCGCGTATCGGCCTGTTGTCGTTCCAGTTGAATGCGCGCCGCACCGGTCTGGATACGCGAGGCCAGTCCGTCCGCCGCCGCAACCGCCGCCCCGAGCTGGGTTTCGTTTTGAGGCATGGAGACGGCCGTGATCAGCTCAGCCTCCAACTTTGAGACGGCAGCGGACAAAGAGCCGGGATCATCCGGGGTGCCAATGGCCGCTTCGAGCGAGCGGAAGAAGGCTGCATTCTGCGTGGAGGCGCCCAGCTGAGCGTCGGCCAGACGCCGATCATTGATCGCCGCCTGATCCACGACGCGGGACACGCCTGTGACGCTGACGCCCGCACCGACACCGCCGACCACATGGGGGGCGAGCTGCAATTCCCGGCGTCCGTAGCCTTCGGTATTGGCGTTGGCGACGTTGGACGAGACCAGCTGTGCGGCACGCGTGGCAGCGGTCAGGCCGGAGGTGGCGTTGGACAAGGCGCTTGTGAGGCTCATTTTCTATCGCTCCCTCAGACCGGTGGATCAGCGTTTGATATTTGTGGTTTCTTGCAGCATCTCATCCACGGTCTGGATGACCTTCGCATTGGATGAATAGGCGCGTTGCGTCTGGATCAGTTGGGTCAGTTCTCCGGCGACATCGGTTGCGGATTCCTCCAGAGCGAAGCCGACAATGTCACCTGTCGGGCCATCCGCCGCGTCCCACAGGAAGAACGATCCACTGTCGCGCGTCGTCTGGTAGGTCTGGTTATCGAGCGCCTGCAACCCGTTCGGGTTCGGCAGATCAACCAATGGGATCTGGTAGACTGTGCGCGTGATGCCGATGTCGAAGGTCGCCTGCACGAAGCCGTTCGCATCGACGTCAACGGAGATCATGTTGCCGACCGGTGAGCCGTCCTTGCTGATCTGTGTCGGCGCAAAACTGTCAGACAATTGCGTCAGCCCGGTGCCTTCGTTCAGGCCGCCGATGGTGATGTCAATTGGCCCACCCGCCACGTTGACGGAGAACGTTCCGGTCGCCGGATCATAGGCCCCGCCTGATGTGGTGGTGACGCTGTTCAATGTGCCGCCGGATGCGCGGGAATCGTCGAATTCCAAGACATACTCCCCGATGACGGCCCCACCGCTGGCGCTGTCAGACAAGACCATCGTCCATTCGTTCGAGCTGCCAGTGGCGGGCACTGTGGGCGTGAAAGTCACGGCCACGTTTTGCGACGTGCCGAGGTTGTCGAAATATTCGACCGACAGCTCGAGCGGGTCGCCGGAGGCATCGAATTCCGTGTCCGTGGCGGGCAGGTTGACGCCCAAATCCATGCGGGTGGTAGGCTCGCCTGCGAATTGGTTCACATTGATCTGGATCGGCTCCAACCCATCTGCGGTGTCGCGCGGATAGGTCGAGACTGTGCCGTCCGCATTGGCGGGCCAGCCCAGCAGGACCATGCCTGTTTCCGTCACAAGATGGCCTTGCGCGTCTGTCCGGAACGACCCAGTTGTGGCCAGTCGGAAAGGAAAGTCATCGCCAGTATTGTCGCCAATGGCCGCCGATGTGGTGACCGGCAGAAACCCCCTGCCCCGGACGGCCAGATCGGTGGAGTTTGCCGTGGTCACCAAGGACCCTGCCTGATCAATCAACCGCTGCGAGGTGACGCGGACGCCGCCTGCGGAATAGGTGCCAGTCCCGTTGGAGATCACCATGGAATGAAAGCCGGTCTCGGCGCGCTTATATCCGAATGTGTTGGAGTTCGCGATATTATCGGAGATGGTCGACAAACGGCTGGCATTGGCAGCAAGCCCGGCTACGCCGGCATTCAGAGACGATGAAATGGTCATAGGTGGCGCCTTTCTCAAGCGGATTTCTCTTTGGCCGACTATGGGAGAGGGCCAGTTAATGGGCAGCTAACAGCTAAAATCTGATCTATTTTTCATTGCAGGTCGCTGCGCAGAAGGATGATTTCCAGCCGGTTGTTCCGCACAGACATCGGGTCATCCGAGACCGGTTTGTTTTGCCCGTGCCCGGTCAATCGCGCGGTGCGCTCCGGGCTGAGGCCGGCCCCCTCCAGAAGTTCGCGCGTTACCTGCGCGCGGCCAGTGGTCAGCGACCAGGACGGGTTTTCAATCAACAAGGGGCTGAAGGCCTGGCTATGGGCGGCCACAGCGATGGCGTTCGGGGTCAGCTCAAACCCTTCCTGCAACACTTCCGCTACGGCCTGCATGACGGGCATGGGCGTCGTGGTGCCGGGGTCAAAGAGCGGCGAGCCTTCGAGATCAAACACCTCGATCACCAGCCCTTCATCGGTGAGACGGGTTGCGATATGTTGCTTGGCGCGGTTCCTGGTGACGCTGTCACCGCTGCGGCTTTCAATTGCCAGCTGCGCGTCTTCCAATTGCGTCAACCCGCGCGCGGACATGTCACTACTGACACCGCCGGTGCCGTTTTGGGCCAGCGAGTCCTCCGACTGGAAGCTGCTGCCGGAGAACGCGCCGTCGCCGCCGCCTGACACCCGGGCGACAGCGATGGTCGGGCTGAAATAATCTGCCAGTCCTTTGCGTTGCTTTTCGGTGGTGGCGTTGAGCAGCCACATCAGCATGAAAAACGCCATCATAGCCGTCACAAAATCCGCGTAGGCGACTTTCCATGCGCCGCCATGATGCCCGCCGCCGCCGACGACTTTTTTGCGTTTGATAATAATCGGGCGGAGGGCGTCGTCGGACATGGGGGTACTCAGGCTGGGTCGGTTGCGCTTGGCCTAGCGCGATATGTTGAAGCCTCCCTTAACGGCGCATGAAAAACCCTCAGGCGTGGTCCAGCAGAAGGCAGGTTTCGCTGTTCAGCACGCCGTCGATCTCGCGCACGCGGCGCAGGACGCGGTCGAAATCGGGCAGAGTCGCGGTCTCGATCCGGGCGACGAGGTCCCAGCTGCCATTTGTGGAATGCAGGTCGGTGATCTCCGGCATGGCGCGCAGGGCTTTGGCAATCCGACGCGCCAGCGCGCCTTGTAGCTGGATGAGCATCACCGCATGGACCAGATCGGGGGTCGCCTCGGCGCTCAGCTCGACGGTGAAGCGCCGGATCACGCCGCTGGTTTGCAGCCTCTCCAGACGGGTCTGCACGGTGGCGCGGGCCAGCCCAAGCGTGGCGGCCAAAGTGGTCACGGAGGCGCGGCCATCGGCGGTGAGGGCGGTCAAAAGCCTGTGGTCGGTTTGATCAAGGTTTTGCATGTCACTCCTGTCAATCTGGTCAGTTCATAAAGCATTTTGTTCAAACTATATCGCTTTTTGATCATTTTATCCCCTGATACGCCATAGAATTGATTGGTATTCTTCATCCAAAGGAGAGTCTTATGTCGCATAAATCCTGCATTCTTGTCGGCGCCCCGGTGCAATCGGGGGCAAGCCAGCCGGGCTGTCTTATGGGGCCGGACGCGTTTCGCACGGCGGGGCTGGCGGAGACGCTGGAGGAGCTTGGCCATAGCGTGCGCGACGCGGGCAATGTGGTGCTGCCAGCGCTGGGCACGTTGTCGCATCCCAACGCGGCGGTGCATGATCTGGCGGAAACCGTGAGCTGGGCGGAAGCGTTGCGCGATGCCGCCGTTGAGGCCGCGCAGGGCTGTGACCTGCCGATCTTTCTGGGCGGCGATCACAGCCTGTCGATCGGCACGGTTCCCGGCGTGGCGCAGCATAGTGCGGCGATGGGGCGGCCGCAGTTCGTGCTTTGGCTTGATGCCCATCCTGACATTCATTCGCTTGAAAGCACCGAAAGCGGCAATCTGCATGGCACGCCGGTGGCGTATTTCACCGGGCAACCCGGCTTTGACGGGGTCTATCCCAAGTTGGCCGCGACCGTGCCGCCAGAGCAGGTTTGCATGCTGGGTATCCGTTCGGTTGATGCGGCGGAGCGGGAGGCTTTGGCGCAGACCGGCATTGACGTGCATGACATGCGGGCGATCGACGAGCATGGTATCCGCGCGCCGCTACGGGCATTCTTGGAACGGGTCGAGGCAGCAAATGGCGCGCTGCATGTCTCCCTCGATGTGGATTTTCTGGACCCCGATATTGCGCCTGCCGTTGGGACAACTGTTCCCGGCGGGGCCACGTTCCGGGAGGCGCATCTGGTGATGGAGATGCTGTGTGACAGCGGGCTGGTGAGCTCCCTTGATCTGGTGGAGCTGAACCCGTTTCTCGATGAGCGCGGGCGCACCGCAAAGCTGATGGTGGATCTGTGTGCCAGCCTTATGGGCCGCACGGTTCTGGACCGCAAAACACGGAGTTACTGATGAGTAATTTGGCCCCCTCGAAACTGGCAATGGTCCCCTTTGTCAGCGTTGATCACATGATGAAGATCGTGAACACCATTGGCCCCGCCAAGATGATCGCGGAGATCGCCGCCTATATCGAGGCGGACTTCCTGCGCTGGGAACAGTTCGACAAAACCCCGCGCGTCGCCGCGCATTCCGACGAGGGGGTGATCGAGCTGATGCCCACCTCGGATGGGGAGACTTACGGTTTCAAATACGTCAACGGCCACCCCGCCAATATGGCGCGTGGGTTTCAGACGGTGACGGCTTTTGGCGTGCTGGCGCGGGTTGATAATGGCTACCCGGTCTTGTTGTCGGAAATGACCGTGCTGACGGCGTTGCGCACGGCGGCGACCTCGGCGGTGGCGGCGAAATACCTCGCGCCTCAGGGATCCAAAACCATGGCGATGATCGGCAACGGGGCGCAATGCGAGTTTCAGGCGCTGGCCTTCCAGGAGGTGATCGGCATCGACACGGTCAGGCTTTACGACATTGACCCGGAGGCTACGGCGAAGGCCGCGCGCAACCTTGCAGAGACGGGCCTGACCGTGATTGCCTGCGGCACTGCGCAGGAGGCCGTGGCGGGGGCGGAGATCATCACCACCTGCACCGCCGACAAGCAATATGCCACAATCCTGACCGACAATATGGTCGGCGCGGGCCAGCATATCAACGCCATCGGCGGCGACTGCCCCGGCAAGACGGAACTGCATCGCGATATCCTACTGCGCTCCGATATTTTCGTGGAATACCCGCCGCAAACCCGGATCGAGGGGGAGATCCAGCAGCTTGCAGAAGACCATCCGGTGACCGAGCTGTGGAAGGTGATTGCAGGCAAGGTGGAGGGACGCCGGGACGCGCCCCAGATCACCCTGTTTGACAGTGTAGGTTTTGCGACGGAGGATTTCTCCGCCCTGCGCTATGTGCGGGATCAATTGGAGGGCACGGGGCATTTCACCCTGCTCGACATGCTGGCCGACCCGGATGATCCGCGCGACCTGTTCGGGATGGTGAAACGCGCCAGCTAACGTTGCTCCATTGAACTGGTCCAACTGCGCAGAAACGTTTCGCGCCGCATTTTGTCGAGGAAGACCAAAAGCCCCGGTCCCAGCCTGATCGGGCGACGCTCCGGTGCCTCGTCGGGGCGCAGCTTTTCGACGGGGGGCAGCCCTGTTTGGGCGGCCAGATCCGGGCGTGTGCTGAGGCTGGCCAGAAAGTCGATCATCGCGCCGCTGTCCGCGACGGAGCGGGCGGTGACCGGAATCACGGCAGAGCGCAGCATGACCGACACGTAGTCATCCATCTCGACGATCTCGATGCCGGGATTGTCGGCCAATTGCGACTGCGCGTAGCTGCCCAGCACATTATAGGCGACAGCCAGCGTACCGTCGGCCACGTCACGGATCATCTGGCCGGAGCAGCAATAGAGCCGGGCGTTCAGGCGGCCCATCACTTCGGTCAGCTGCCAAAAATTCTCCGAGTTGCGGCTGTCCTGGGTGGCAAATAGATACCCCGCGCCAGAGACCCGCACGTCATAGGTGCCGACCTTACCGTCGAATGTCTCGGGGCGGGTGCGCAACAGCTCGATCAACGCGCTGCGGCTGTGGGGGACGGGGGTGTTCTGGAACGCGGCCTTGGAGATCACTAGCACGGTGGGCTCTTGCGTGAAGGCGAAGACCTGATCGTGCCATGTGGCCCAGTCGGGCAGACGCTCTGTAATTGGTGAACTGTAGCTTTGCGCCAGCCCGTCATTGGCGAGCTTGATCTGCAGGTCCATCGCGGAGGACAGCGCCAGATCATATTCCGCGCCCTCTTCATAAAGCCCACGCATCACCTGCGCGCTGCTGGCCACGTCATATTGGATGGCGACGCCGGGATTCTCGGATTGGAAGGCCAGAATGATCGGCTCGAATATCTCCACATCGGCGGTCGACAGAATGCGCAGCTCGGATGTTGCGGCCTTTGCCGGATAGCTGCGGCTTTCTTCCAGTTCGAGCGCGTTCGCGCTGACGGTGAGCAGGCTCAGGAGAGCGGCAAAACCAAAGTGACGCATGCGCCGGGCCCTTCCGTGTTCGAGGTGATTTCCAAAGCACCGCCATGGGCGCGGGCCACGTCATCGGCGATGGTCAAGCCAAGGCCGGAGCCCACCACGTCATCGACATTGCTGCCGCGCGAAAACCTTGCCGTCAGCTGCGCCAAATCCGCCTGCCCAAAACCGCGACCTTGGTCGATAAAGGCCATGCGGCATTGCGTGTCGGCCTCAAGACGTACGGCGATATCACTGTCGACGGGCGAGTATTTGATCGCGTTATCGAGCACATTGCGCACCGCGTTCTGCAGCAGGATGGCGTCGCCTTGTACGGTGACGGGCTCGGACGGCAAATCGAGGGTGACCTGAATGTCTTTCAGCTCGGCGGTGGGTTGCAGACGGTCCACCACGTCGCGCAGCAAGTCTGCGGCTGAGATGCTTTGCCTCTCCAGCTGATCAGAGCGGAACGTCACCATCGCGTGGTCCAGCAATTGACCGGCAGATCGGGAGCTTTCATCCACCGCACGGATCATCTCGCGCAGGGCTTTCTTGTTGGAGGGGTGTTTCATCTTGCGGTGGATCACTTCCGCCTGCGTGCGCACGGTGGCCAAAGGGGTGCGGACCCGGTGCGCGGCCTCAGTGATCAGGTCCTCGGAGCGGGTCAGCGCTTGGCCCAAACGCCCCATGAAACCGTTAAGCCCGCCGACCAATGGCACCAGCTCGGCCGGTGTCGCGGCGGTCACAGGTCGCAGGTCGTTGGGGCCACGCCGCGCCACGGCTTGGGCCAGATGATCCAGCGGTTGCATCGCGTTTTGCGCGGCGAAGAAGCTGAGCGCCGTGGCCACAAGAAAAAACACCGTGCCGATGGCCACCGCGTTGGTGGTGATCCGGGAGGAGATTGCGCTGAGGCCCCGCCGGGTCTGGCCAACCACGACTTCCACCTGCCGAGGCTGATCCTGCACGCTGAGCATCCGGGTGACGCGCACCGCCCGCAGGTCTTCGCCGCGATACTCGAACGTGTCGAAGGCAGGCCCCCCGCGTCCTTGCGGCAGTATCAGGTCGTCATAGCCGGTCAGCGTTTGACCATCGACGAGCACGCGGTAGAACACGCGGTCCTCGCTGACGGTGCTGAGCATGGTGATCGCGGAATAGGGCAGTTCCAGCCGCACCTCGCCGCTGTCGGAATAAACAGCTTCGGCAATTGAGGTGGCGGAGGCCGCGAGGATGTTGTCTTGCGTGTCGGTCGCAGCCCCCTCGGCGACCACGCGGATGGCCAGAAAGAAGGCCACGGACAAAAGCGCCGCGATCAGACCAAGCTGCACCACGAGGCGGCGGCGGATTGATCCGGTGGGGTTGCGCAGACTCACGGCGTCAGCACCATGCGGTAGCCCAGCCCGCGCACCGTCTCAATGGCAACGGTGGAGGGTTCCAGCTTTTTGCGCAGGCGGCCGACATAGACCTCGATCGCGTTTTCCGACACCTCCTCGCTGAACGAAAACAGCCGGTCCATCAGATGGCTTTTGGAGAAAATCTGGCCGGGGGCTGCGAAGAAAACCTCGAGCAAACGCATCTCACGATTGCGCAATTGCTCGGCGGCGCCAGCAACAACAAGCGCCCCGGTGGTCGAATCAAACACCACGTCGCCATAGGTCTTGGCGTTGTTTGCGACTCCGCCAAGGCGGCGCATGACGGCCCGGATACGGGCCTGAAGCTCGGAAAAATCGAAAGGTTTGGTGATGTAGTCATCCGCCCCAAGGTCGAGCAGACCCACCCGGTCGGACACCTCGGAACGGGCCGTCAGCACAATGACAGGCGTCGGGTCATCCTTGTTACGGTGGCTGCGCAGGAACTCCCGCCCGTCGCCGTCGGGCAGCATAATATCGAGCAAAATCATATCGTAAGCGACCGTGCGGATTGCGGTCTCCGCGTCGGCAAGACGGGCCGCATGGTCAGCCACATGGCCTTCCAACGCGAAGCGGTCGCACAGCGCCTTGGCGAGCTTGAGATTATCTTCGACCAGCAGAAACCGCATTTTGGCGATGGTCCCTCACGCGTGACAGGTTGGTGACAGGTTATTAGCCTCTGATCTTCACATGCGCGGATAAAACCGTGCCTGTCAAATGGGAGGAACCAATGACAAAAACGCTTTTGAAGGCGCTCATGACGAGTGCCGTTGTCGCCGTGTCGGCAACTGGTGTGACCACGGGTGCGGCTTCGGCTGCTGAATGTATCGCACCTGCGAACCCCGGCGGTGGCTGGGACTTCACCTGCCGTCAGATCGGCAAAATTCTGTTCGATATCGGCGCGGTCGACAAACCCGTGCAGGTCACCAACATGCCCGGCGCCGGTGGCGGCCTGGCGTATGGCACCGTGGTCAATGAGCGCGGCGATGATGCGGACCTGATCGTGGCGGCGTCCTCAGCGACGACCACGCGTCTGGCGCAGAACGCCTATGCGGGCATGACCGCAGACCAAGTGCGCTTTGTGGGCGCCATCGGTGCGGATCCGGGTGTGATCGCCGTGGCTGCTGACAGCGACATCAAGGATCTGGCCCAGATGGTCGAGATGATCAAGGCCGACCCCGGCTCCGTTGCCTTTGCGGGCGGCTCGGCTGTTGGCGGGTTTGACCACATGAAACCGCTGATGGTGCTGCAAAAGGCCGGCTTCACCGACATTACCACCGTGAAATATATCGGTGTCGACGGCGGCGCGGATGCGATCACGCAGACCGTGGGCGGCTTTACCCAAGCGATGACCGGCGACATGTCGGAAGTCGTGTCGTTTCTTGCCAATGGCGACATTCGCGTCATCGCGGTGCTGACCGACGAGCGGGTGCCGGGCTTCGAGCAAATCCCTA
>CAYXIZ010000008.1:0-30209 GCA_964465485.1 uncultured Rhodobacterales bacterium
CTTTCTCACGGGGCCGTGTCGGTATGGGCCAAGCTGTAGGATTGATTGTGCGTTCGCGCACCTATCTCACGGATAAAACAGCCGATGTGCGTGGAAATGGTTGAGGAGAGGGTGCATATTAGTCTCATCAAACGGCAACACACCGCCGGACACACAACGCCCCGCCAAGACGGCAAACGGGCAAACACAAACTGGAGACTAACATGAAAAAGATCATCGCAACCGCACTCGTATCCCTGTCCCTCGTAGCCCCTGCTGCCGCTGACACAGCCATCCAACAGTTCTTCGCCCTGACAAATGACAGCGCCGCTGAGCGTATCGTTGGCGAAACTTCCGTAGGGGACCCGGTCGGCACAGCCCAAGAGCTGGCGCTGGTCAATGACAGCCCTGCCGAGAACACTGTGAACTTCGACCGCGCTCGTAACGTGGACGTCAAAGCGATCCAGAAAGCCTTCGCGCTGACCAACGACTCGCCTGCTGAGAACATCGTTCGCTAAGGCAACCCAACCCCGTCTGCTTCCCCCCAGACGCAAAACGGCCCCTCTGATAATGAGATCAGGGGGGTCGTTTGCGTTTAGCGGCTCAAAAGGCGCATGCCACGGTCAATGCCGTTCAAGGTCATGGGCACCATGCGGTCCGCACCGAAAATACTTTGGATCATCTGGGTGGATTGGGTATGCCGCCAATAGCGTTCATCAAGCGGATTGATCCACAGGTTTGACGGCCATTGGTCGCGCGCGCGCCGCAGCCAGATCTCGCCAGCCTCCGCGTTCCAATGCTCGTTCGCGCCGCCCGGATAGGCGACCTCGTAAGGGCTCATGGAGGCGTCGCCCACAAAGATACATTTGTAATCCGGCCCGAAGGTGCGCAGCAGCTCCCAGGTCTCGATCTGCTCGGACCAGCGGCGTTTATTGTCGGTCCAGACGCCCTCGTAGAGGCAGTTGTGGAAATAGTAATGCTTGAGGTGTTTGAACTCCGTTTTGGCGGCTGAGAACAGCTCTTCGACGAGCTTGATATGCGGGTCCATTGAGCCGCCGACGTCCAGAAACAACACCACTTTCACGGCATTGCGCCGCTCGGGCCGGGTTTTGACGTCGAGATAGCCGTTCTCAGCGGTGGCCCGGATGGTGCCGCTGAGGTCAAGCTCGTCGGCGGCACCATCCCGCGCCCAGCGCCGCAAGCGTTTCAGGGCCACTTTGATGTTGCGGGTGCCCAGCTCCGTATTGCCGTCGAGGTCGCGAAACTCGCGCTTGTCCCAGACTTTGACGGCGCGTTGATGGCGGCTTTCATGCTGCTCAATGCGCACGCCCTCGGGGTTGTAGCCATAAGCCCCAAACGGAGACGTGCCCGCCGTGCCGATCCACTTGCTGCCGCCTTGATGGCGCTTTTCTTGCTCTTTCAGGCGCTGCTTGAGCGTCTCCATCAGCTTGTCAAACCCGCCCAAGGCCTCGATTTCGGCCCGTTCTTCCGCGCTGAGATGCTTTTCGGCGAGCTTTTCGATCCAGTCCCGCGGGATGTCCACGGCCTCCAGCATCTCGCCCGCGTCGATATGCTCTAACCCTTCAAAAGTGGCGGCGAAGGCGCGGTCGAACCGGTCGAGATGGCGTTCGTCTTTGACCATTGTGGTGCGGGCGAAATAGTAAAACCCATCCAGATCATAGGTCACCAGCCCGGCGCGCAGCCCTTCAAGGAAAGACAGGTATTCGCGCAAGGAGACCGGAAGTTTCGCGCCGCGCAGGTTCTCAAAGAAGCGCAGAAACATCCGAGGTCAGACCGCTTGGCGGGCCACAAAGATGGCCACGAAAAGAGCGACGAACCCAAACGCCACGCCATAGCCAACCGCATATTGCGCGATGTCTTTCTTGTTGCCGCCGCGGCGGGCCATGACGGTGCCGCCGACAATAGCGCCCAGCAAAGCCCCGATCAGAAAGCCAGTCATTTCAGTGTCTTATCCTTGCCTTGGGGTCAGCGCGCTGATCTCGCTCAGCCGCGCACGCACATTTGCATCAGAGCCAAACCCATAGCGGCCCCAGCCCAGCGCGTCCAGCCGAACCGCCCGTGCCTCATCGCCGCGCCCCATCGCGTCAAGGGCCTGTGCCTTGATCATAAGCAAGGTCGCCAAAAGGGCCGCGTTCTCCCCGTTGCGCGCGGCTGGAATGGCCTCATCGGTCATTTTGACAGCCGTCTCATACTGCCCCGATGACAGCGCAAAGGCGGCCATTTGCGTGGCCACATGCGCGGCTTGCACCGAACTGCCGTAGAGCTCGCGGTAGAGCCTGCCCGACTCCACGAAGGAAGAGATCGCAAGCTGTGGTTTCTGGCCCAAGGTCACCCGGCCCTGCACGAAAAGCGAGAAGGCGAGGCGGTTGTCGGTCCATCCCTGCGTCTGCGCGATGCGCACGGCCTCCGCCGCCAATTCCGCGCGTTTGGCGGGCGGGACGCGCGGGCCCAAAGCCTGCGTGATTGTCTGGTTCCACGCCTGCGGCGTTGCGGACACGACCCCTTGGGCGCCTTTCTGACCGGCAGGGTTGATCCGCGCAAACAGGGCCGGAAGCGCTGCGCGGGCCTCCGCGCGGGACATGCCGTTGCGCAGCTCGGGCGCGTAATAGGCCCGCAGGATCAGCATGTCGAACCCGGTCAGCACGGTATGAAAATTGTCGTCGTTGAAGATCGAATTTGGCAGCCGATACAGATCATTGAGCGGCCCCAAGGCCTGCGCCACCTCTTCATGCAGGCAATCGCGCACCTCTTGCGGAGAGACGTCGGACGGAATGATGATCGTGGCGCGTTTGCGTTGGGCCAGTTTGGACCAATCCGTGCTGCCCCGGTTGCGGTTCTTGCGAAACTCTTTCCATCCGGAGACATTTGGCACCACAAAACACGCGGCCTGCGGCACGGCGCGTTGCAGCGCTTTGCGCGGCACCGGGTCGATAATGATCTCGGCATCTTCACCCGGTTTGGCACGGGCAATATCTATCCCGGCCTCCCGGCGCAGCCGGATAATCAGTTGTGACAGATCGAACTCAAGGCTGGCTGGCGCACGGCCAATCACGCCGACCCGCACGGGGCCGCTAAACCGTGTCATGAAGGGCAGGGCGCGCCCGCTTTCCATCTGGAAGGACAGCTCCAGAAAATCCTCGACCAGCTCCGCGTTGGAGCGCGCGCTGGGGGCCGCTTCACGCGCCGAAAAGCTTTTCATCGGCGGCAGGTCTGGACTTTGCGCCGCGCGCGTGGCCACTTCGCTCAACGAAGAGGGCGCACAGGCCGCCAGCCCCATGACGGATGCCAGAAGCACAGAACGCAGAATCAGAGACCTTGGACGACGCATTCGGCGTTTATACCCGCTTATATTTTACAAAGGGGGTTTTTTCGCCAACCCGGTCATAGAGCTGCCGGGCTGTTGCATTGAAATCCTGCGTCAGCCAGTAGACGCTTGACGCACCCGCCACGTCCGCCGCCGCATAGACCCCTTCAATCAGCGCCCGTCCGGCCCCGGTGCCCCGAAAATCGGGGTCAACATAGAGGTCTTGCAGATAGCAGGTGTTTTCAACCGTCCAGCCATGACGGTGAAGCAGATAATGCGTCAGGCCGACCAGCTTGCCGTCCAATTCGACAACCAAACCACTGAAATCTTGCGGGTCGTCGCCCATCAGCCGGGCAAAGTAGATGTCATAAATCTCGGGCTGCAATTTGGTCTCGTAATAGGCCAGATAGCCCGTCCAAAGCCTGCCCCATTCCGGACGGTCAGTGGCGGCAAGAGGCCGTATGAGTGGCTTTGATGCGGTCACAAGGACCCTACCTTTGCGACCGGGCCATGAAGGCCAGCCGCTCAAACAAATGCACGTCCTGCTCGTTTTTCAGCAAAGCGCCATGCAGCTTGGGCAGCGCATTGGCTCCGTCACGTTTCAGATCGCTTGGCTCCAAATCCTCCGCCAAAAGCAGTTTGAGCCAGTCCAGCACCTCCGAAGTGGACGGTTTTTTCTTCAGCCCCGGCGTGTCGCGGATCTCGAAAAACTCCGTCAGGGCGGTGGTCAGAAGTGCGGGTTTGATGCCCGGATGATGCACCTCCACAATTTGGCGCAGCGTGTCGATATCGGGAAATTTGATATAGTGGAAAAAGCAGCGGCGCAAAAAGGCGTCGGGCAGCTCTTTTTCATTATTCGAGGTGATGATCACGATGGGCCGGTTCCGGGCCTTGATGGTCTCACCGGTCTCGTAGACGTGGAACTCCATCCGGTCGAGCTCTTGCAGCAGGTCGTTTGGAAACTCGATATCCGCCTTGTCCACCTCGTCGATCAGTAAAACCTTGCGCTCATCCGCCTCAAAAGCCTGCCACAGCTTGCCTTTGCGAATGTAATTCTTGACGTCATGCACGCGGCTGTCGCCGAGCTGGCTGTCCCGCAGCCGTGATACGGCGTCATATTCGTAAAGCCCCTGCTGCGCCTTGGTGGTGGATTTGACATGCCACTCGATCATTTCAAGCCCAAGGGCGGCCGAGACCTGCCGTGCGAGCTCTGTTTTGCCGGTGCCGGGCTCGCCCTTGACCAGCAAAGGACGCTCCAGCGCCACGGAGGCATTTACGGCCACGGTCAGGTCCTCGGTGGCGACGTAAGATTTGGTCCCGGTGAATTTCATAAGTCTTTCAAACCTCTGTGGGGCGGAGCTCTGCGCGGCCCGGCTCTGTTCAATTTCCATTCATAGCGGCCCTTATCTGCGTGACAAGAGCGGGACGTTTCGTTAGATGGACGGCATCGACGGTGAAGAGCGGCGGTCCGAGTCGGGGGCCAAATGTCGCTTAAACAGTTTAGGGAGTTTAGGGGATGAAAGCTGAAACATTCTTGCCAGATGACTATCGTCCGGCAGAAGACGAACCATTCATGAATGAGCGCCAGACGGAGTATTTCCGTCGGAAGTTGCAAGATTGGCGTCAGTCTATTCTGGACGAAACCAACCTGACCATCGAAGGCATGCAGGAAGGCACGCGCAACATTCCCGACGTGGCTGACCGCGCCTCGGAAGAAACCGACCGCGCGCTTGAGCTGCGCACACGGGACCGCCAGCGCAAGCTGATCTCCAAAATCGACGCCGCCATCCGCCGCATCGACGAGGGCGAATACGGCTATTGCAACGACACAGGCGAGCCGATTTCGCTCAAACGTCTCGATGCGCGCCCGATCGCCATGCTGAGCCTTGAGGCTCAGGAGCGTCACGAACGCCGCGAGAAAGTCCATCGCGACGATTGACGCAATGCCAAGAATTCTGAAAGTGCCGGGCCCATCGCCCGGCCTTTTCATTTATAAGCTCATGGAATGCTAAGTTTCGCCGCCGCAGTCTTTTTGCTGATCATCACCCCGGGGCCGGGTGTGCTATCGCTGGCAGGTGTCGGCGCGGCATACGGGTTCCGGGCGGGTCTGCGCTATTTCACCGGGCTCTTCATTGGCACCAATCTGGTCGCTTTGGCCGTGGTCACCGGGTTGGCCGCACTTATCTTGGCCAGCACGACGATCCGCACCGGGCTGATGATCGCCTCCACCGCCTATCTGCTATACCTGGCCTATAAGATCGCCACCGCAGGCAGCCGTATCGGCTTTACCGCCGCAAACAGACAGCCCGGCATCCGCGACGGGGTGGCACTGCAACTGATCAACCCAAAGGCCTATGTCGTGAACACCACGCTGTTTTCAGGCTTTGCCTTCTTGCCGCATTCTTACACGGCAGAAGTGGGGCTCAAGTTCCTGATCTCAAACCTTATTTGGGTCAGCCTGCATTTCCTGTGGCTCTGGGTCGGCGCGCGCATCAAGGCAATGAAACTCGCGCCCGGCACACAGCGGATCATCAATATCTTCATGGCCTGCGCCATGCTGGCCGTCGTGGCCTTGGCGCTCTGGAGCTCAGCCAAAACCTGACCCCCATCATTGCTTCAAAAATACTCCGGGGAGCGCGAGGGGCAGAGCCCCTCGTTCTAGCGACGACGCAGTCGGCGCAAACTCTTAAAGCTGCAACTCGATCCAGACAGGCACGTGGTCTGACGGCTTCTCTCGTCCCCGGATTTCATAGTCAATCTTGCAGTCCCGCAGGCAATCCGCCGCTTGCGGTGACAAGAGCAGATGGTCGATCCGAATGCCGTCATTCTTGTTCCACGCGCCGGCCTGATAATCCCAGAATGAGAACTGTTCAGGCTGCTGGTTGCAGGCGCGGAATGCGTCGGTGAAGCCGAGGTTCAGGATGCGGCGAAACGCAGCACGGCTTTCGGGCCGGAACAAGGCGTCATCCATCCAGATCGAAGGGTGTTTGGCGTCTTCGGCTTGCGGAATGATGTTGTAATCCCCTGCCATCATCGTGGGGATCTCTTCGGCCAGCAGGTCCTCGGCGCGGGCGCGCAACCGTTCCATCCAGGCCAGTTTGTAGTCATATTTCGGCCCCGGCGCAGGGTTGCCGTTGGGCAGGTAGAGCCCGCAAATACGGATCGGTCTTTCTTCCCCCATCACCAGAGCCTCGATCCAGCGGGCCTGTTCATCACTGTCATCTCCGGGCAGGCCGCGGCGGACGTCTTCCAACGGCAGCTTGGACAGAATCGCCACACCGTTGAAGCTTTTTTGTCCATGCGTTTCAACGATATAGCCCATGTCTTCAAAGAGCTCACGGGGGAAAGCCTCGTCGACGGATTTGATCTCTTGCAGAACCACCACATCGGGCTCCGCCTCTTTCAGCCAATCGGGCAGCGCGTTGATGCGGGCCTTGATGCCGTTGATGTTGAAAGTCGCGATTTTCATGCCGGTTTTCACCTCGAGGGCCCGTTGCGCAGATACCGCTCAGGTATCGCGCGAAGCGCCACCCGGGGCAAGGGCCGCCTCCAGCCAAAGCGCGTCGATCTCGCGCAGCTTGGCGGCGTCAAACCGCTCTTGCTCCAGCCAGTAGCGCCCCGACGGTACGATATAGCCCAGAGACACTTCCATATGCCGCGCGCTCTCAGACAGCGTTGCGTCATAGGGCAGGGGCTTTGCCGATGCGGCGCGCTCAAGCGTGGCCCTTGGGAAAATCAATCTGCTTTCTTCCTGAGACAGGTTCACCACCGCGCAGCCCTGCATGGCCGCAGAGATCATCAGTCGGGCGGATTTGGCCTCCAGCGATTGCAAGCTCACATCGGGTCGCAATGGATCGGCGGTGCCTGTCCCGTAAAAATGCGTTTGTCTCGTGTCATATGTCAGATCGCAGCCCATAAAGGCCAAGACGCGGGGCCGGTGGGCGTGGAGCGCCCAATAGCCTGCCGTAAACGCCATGGTCCCGCCCGCATAAACAAAACCGCCATATTCATTCTGAGCGGGCACATACGCATCGGCTGTAACAATCCGTTGGCCTTCTGCCAAAGCGGTCGGGTGGCGGATCTCGGGGAAGTCCTCGGGAAAGATCAGGCTGTCCCAGTCGGGGCGCACAGCAAAGGCGTTGTTGATCGCAAGGATATGGTCAATATGGTCGCGCGACCAGTCGCGGGCCTGCACGACATTCGGGCCGCTGCCAAGGATCAGGGTGGTCGACATCGAAGGGCTCTCCTGACCGCAAAACTGGCCAAGAGCCAGCAGATTGTTGCCAAATTCGTGTTAAATCAGGATGATAGAGCGGATTGTGTCAGAAACGAGGATTTTGCCACATTTCTGCCTTAATCCTATGTTTTGCGCGTAGAATAATAATAAAAAATTGTATGAGGCAGTCATGCACAAAGCAGCAATCCTCGCCAGTCTGGTGGGTCTTATTGTGATCACGGCTTGCGGTGTTCCACCGGAAGAAGATGTGGCAACCCAGTCCGAATTCAAGCCTTTGGGACAAGCCTATTTCGTGCCTGTCGCGCCGGAAGATCTGGCGCAATCAGAAGCCTGGGCCGAGGTTGTCAAAGAATACAACTAAGCCGGGTTACATCGAGAATGATGTGCCACACCCGCAAGAGGAGGTGGCATTCGGGTTGTCGATCACAAATCGCGCGCCGATCAGCTCTTCGGTGAAATCAATTACGGCATTCTCGAGAAACGGCAGAGAGACACTGTCGACCACGACCTTCTGGCCGTCTTTTTCCAGCACCAGATCATCGTCAGACGGCGCGTCGAGCTTGATCTCATACTGAAACCCCGAACACCCGCCGCCTTCCACAGCCACGCGCAAGGCGTGGCCTTCGGCATCGGCACCAATTTCGGCAAGCCGGGCAAAGGCGCGGTCGGTCACTTTCGGGGGCAGGGCGAGTTGCATGTCATCTCTCGTAACTGGTGTGCCTTCAATGTAGGGTGCTCGCGGGACAAGAACAAGAAGAGGCAGCCTGATGACGCGGGCCAGTTACGCATGCCACCCGGAGGACAGCCGCGGACGGCTGTACGCGGAAGAAGAAAGCGCGTTTCGCAGCTGCTTTCAGCGTGACCGCGACCGGATCATCCACGCCTCCGCCTTTCGCAGGCTCAAGCACAAGACACAGGTCTTTATCGAGCATGAGGGCGATTATTTTCGCACAAGGCTGACGCATTCGATTGAGGTTGCACAGGTGGCGCGCACCATTGCGGGCGTGTTGGAACTGAACACCGAGCTTTGCGAGGCCGTCGCCCTTGCCCATGATCTGGGCCACCCCCCGTTCGGCCATACCGGTGAGGAGGCGCTGGACGCCCTGATGGCCCCCTATGGCGGGTTTGACCACAACGCTCAGGCCCTGAAAATCGTGACCTCGCTTGAGCGCCACTATGCGGAGTGGGACGGGTTGAACCTCACCTGGGAAACCCTTGAAGGCATTGCAAAACATAACGGTCCGGTCGTAGGCGATCTGCCCTTTGCCTTGAGCGAGTACTCGGCGCGGCACGATCTTGAACTGGGCAGTTATGCCAGCGCCGAGGCGCAGGTGGCAGCCCTCGCGGATGACATCGCCTATAACAACCACGACCTGCATGACGGGCTGCGGGCGGAGCTGTTCTCGACCGATGAATTGGCGGAGCTGCCTTTGGTGGGCGCGTGCTTTGCGCGGGTCGATGCGCTCTATCCCGGACTGAACTACTACCGGCGACGGCACGAAGCGCTGCGGCGGTTCTTCGGGCTCCTGGTTGAGGATGTTATTGTGGTGGCTCGTGCGCGGCTGAAGGAGCTGGATGCGTCAAGCGTGGCCGATATCCGGATGGCAGGCCGCCCCATGGTGCAATTCTCGCCGGAGGTCTGGGAGCAGCTCAAAGTGATCCGCCGCTTCCTGTTTGAGCGCATGTACCGCGCGCCGGCCGTGGTCGAGATGCGCGTGCAGGTGACACAAGTGGTCCAAGAGTTGTTTCCGCTCTTTATGGCTCAGCCTGACCTGCTGCCCAAGCAATGGCGCAAAGATGTGGACGCCGCGACGGATGAGACCGGCTTGGCGCGGATTGTGGCCGACTATATTGCGGGCATGACTGACCGTTTTGCGTTGCTGACCCACCAAAACCTGATTGGCGGCATCGCAGCCGACAGCTATGTGATTGCCCAAACCTGACCCAAATGTGCCTGCGGCCCATGGTGTTTTGTGGGGGCTCTCCCCCGGCTGCGCCTCCCCCGGAGTATTTTTGAAGCAATGATGGGGGTGGACGGTGCGCCGGGGCGTGTTAAACCGCGCGCAACCCTGAAGGATTTGACGATATGAACCTGTTTGCTGACATCCGCGCGCTTGTGATCACGGCTTTGGATGAGCTGGTGGCCGGAGGCGTTTTGCCCGAGGGTCTTGATTTTGCCAATGTTGCGGTCGAGCCTCCGCGCGATGCGGCCCATGGGGATATGGCGACCAATGCGGCGATGGTTCTGGCCAAACCTGCCGGTATGAAGCCGCGCGACATTGCCGATACGCTGGCCGCTGAATTGGCCAAAGATGCGCGCGTTGAGGGCGCTGAAGTGGCCGGGCCGGGGTTTTTGAACCTGCGGTTGGATGGCTCCATCTGGGCAGGTGTGGTGCAGGCGGCGTTGAGCGCGGGCGAAGATTTTGGCAAATCTTCCATGGGTTTGGGGCAAAAAGTGAATGTGGAATATGTCTCGGCCAATCCGACCGGCCCCTTGCATGTCGGCCACACGCGCGGCGCGGTGTTTGGGGACGCGCTGGCCTCCCTTTTGGCCTATGCGGGCCATGAGGTGACGCGGGAATATTACATCAATGATGGCGGCGCGCAGGTCGATGTTTTGGCGCGCTCTGTCTATTTGCGGTATCTGGAGGCGCATGGGCAGGATGTGGCATTTCCAGATGGGACCTATCCCGGCGACTACCTCATTGAGACAGGCAAGGCGCTGAAGGCCAAGGTCGGTGACGCATATTTGGGCCAAGATGAAGCAGTTTGGTTGGAGGAGGTGCGGGCCTTCTCGACGGATGCGATGATGGATTTGATCCGGGAGGACCTGAAGGCGCTGGGCGTAGCGATGGATGTGTTTTACTCTGAAAAGTCGCTATACGGCACCGGGCGGATTGAGGCTGCGATCACCGCCTTGAGTGAAAAAGGGTTGATCTATGAGGGCGTGCTTAAGCCGCCTAAAGGCAAGAAGCCGGAAGATTGGGAGCCGCGGGAGCAGACGCTGTTCAAGTCCACCGAGCATGGCGACGACGTGGACCGGCCGGTGAAAAAATCTGACGGGGCATGGACCTATTTTGCGCCAGACATTGCTTATCATTTTGATAAGGTTTCCAGAGGGTTCGACGCGCTTATTGATGTGTTTGGCGCAGATCACGGTGGCTATGTGAAGCGCATGAAAGCGGCCGTATCTGCCCTGTCCGACGGCGAGGTGCCGCTTGATATCAAGCTGACGCAGCTGGTTAAGCTGACCAAAAACGGTGAGCCTTTCAAGATGTCCAAGCGGGCGGGCACCTTCGTGACCTTGCGCGATGTGGTGGACGAGGTGGGCGCGGACGTGACGCGCTTCATCATGCTGACCCGCAAACAGGACGCGCCGCTCGATTTTGATCTCGACAAGGTGACGGAGCAGTCAAAGGACAACCCGGTCTTCTACGTGCAATACGCGCATGCGCGGGTCTGCTCGGTGCTGCGTAAGGCGCAGGATGCGGGGATTGATGCAAGCGACAAGGTGCTGGCTGCCGCTGACCTGAGCGCCAATACCCATGAGGCAGAACTGGCGCTGGCGGCAAAGCTGGCCGAATGGCCGCGGTTGGTGGAAATCGCCGCGCGCACCAACGAGCCGCACCGCATTGCTTTCTACCTCTACGAGCTTGCAGGCAGCTTTCATGCGCTGTGGAACCGGGGCAATGACGTGCCCGAATTGCGCTTCTTGCAGGAGGACGCGGAGGCCTCTTTGCCAAAAATTGCCCTCGCACGTGCCACGGCGATTGTTATTTCCTCCGGTCTTGGTATTCTGGGGGTGGTTCCGGCAACAGAGATGCGCTGACGCTTAACGATCAGCGCGCCACGCCGAGCGCCACGAGCAGACTAAGACAGACCACCCGAACTTGAATTCGGGGGCGGAGAGGCGAGTATGGCAGACATGGAATATGGCGCGTATCAGGCGCAGGGCGGAGCGTATGACGCGGAGCGTGACGCGCAGATGGCCTATCATCCTGGCATTCTATCAAAAGCGATGAGCTATTTCGGCGCGGCAAGCTCGGTGGCGCTTGTCATTGGATTGGGCATTTGGGGCTACCAGCTGACCATGCGCGACGTCAGCGACGTGCCTGTCATCCGCGCGCTCGAGGGCCCGGCCCGCGTGCAACCGGCTGATCCGGGCGGGCAACTGGCCCAGCATCAGGGCCTGGCCGTCAATGACGTACAGGCCGAAGGCGAGGCCGCAGGGCCCGCGCCGCAGGTGATCTTAGCCCCGGCACCGATTGAGCTGACGCAGGACGATGTCGAGGTCGCAGCACCTCTTGAAGTTGAAAACCAGGAAGACGAGCTGGCAGAGGCCATCGGGACAGTGGTGGCGCTGTCGTTGGAAGAGCAGGACCTGAGTGTGGAAGAGCGGGCCGAATTGCTGGCCTCGCGATTGGCGGAAGGCGTTGAACCGATTGAGCCGGTCGAAGGGGCAGTGGGTGAGGTTGTTACCAGCCTTGCAACCCCTGAACTGGCTGTGCTGGACGCCTCAGTTCCCGGTGTTAAGGCCTCGCAACGCCCATTGGTGCGGCCCAAGTTTGATCTGACCAATTTGCAGCAAACATCCTCCGCCACGACAACCTCGCAGGCGACATCAGCGGCGGTTGCGGCTGTTTTGGATATCGATCCCGCCACGGTGGCCTCCGGCACAAGGCTGGTGCAGCTGGGCGCATTCGATGACCGTGAGCAGGCGGTTGAGGAGTGGGATCGGATTGCCGGGAAATTTTCTGACTATATCGACGGAAAGCAGCGGTTGATCCAAGAGGCCAAGAGCGGCGGGCGGGTGTTTTACCGGCTGCGGGCTGTCGGTTTTGAGGACCTGAACGCCTCGCGGCGCTTCTGCGCGGTGCTGGTGGCCGCCAATGCGGCCTGCATCCCCGTTTTGGCCCGTTAAGTTGTGAAAACACAAGCGACCAACTTGAAGTCCCCAACGTAATGACTTGCAAACAGGTCATATTCGGGTGTGAAGGGCTGAGCCTGAGACCCGAGGAATGTCGGTTTTTTGCAAGTGTCGCGCCTTGGGGATTCATCCTTTTTGCACGAAATGTAGAGACAGCTGACCAGTTGAGCCGCTTGACCGCGCAGTTGCGGGATGCGGTCGGTTGGAACTGCCCGGTGCTGATAGACCAAGAGGGCGGGCGCGTGCAGCGGATGCGGGCTCCGCAGTGGCGGGAATACCCGCCGGCCTTGGATCAGATGCGCGCGGCGGGCAAAGACGCCGCGCGGGCCATGTATCTGCGCAACCGGCTGATCGCCGAGGAATTGCACCATGTAGGCATTGATGTGAACTGCGCGCCGGTGGCTGATGTTTTGCAGCCTGAGACCCATCCGATCATGCACAATCGCTGCTACGGCTCGGATGTGGAGACGGTGATCGCCATGTGCCGGGAGGCCGCGCGCGGGTTTCTGGAAGGTGGCGTGCTGCCGGTGCTCAAACATATCCCCGGATATGGGCGGGCCGTGGTGGATGGGCATAAGGACCTGCCGACGGTGGACGTGCCTCTGGCGGAGCTGGAGGCGCTCGATTTCGCGCCGTTCAAAGCGCTGAGCGACATTCGAATGGGCATGACTGCGCATATTGTGTTTCCAGAGGTGGATAGCGCCCCGGCCACGACCTCGCCCAAGGCGATGGCGATGATCCGGGAAGAGATCGGCTTTGACGGGTTGATCATGACCGATGACATCTCGATGGAGGCGCTTTCGGGCACAGTGGCTGAGCGCTCGGCGGCCGCGATTGCGGCGGGATGTGATCTGGTGCTGCATTGCAATGGCGAGATGGATGATATGGAAGCCATTGCCGACGTCTGCGGCCCGATGACGGAGCAGGCACAAACCCGCGCGGAGCGGGCTTTGGCGCAACGCGCAGCCCCTCAAGAGATTGACATTCCGGCGGCGCTCCAAGAGTTTGAGGCTCTTCTTTCCGGGTAGGGCCGCAGCCGCATCATGTCGGACGACACGCAGAGCGAAACAGTTGACATTTCGTGGGAAACGGAAGGTGTCGAGGCGCGTCTGGCGGCGGAGGCGCTGATTGTCGATGTGGACGGGTTCGAGGGGCCTTTGGACCTGCTCTTGACCCTGTCGCGCACCCAGAAGGTGGATCTGCGCAAAATCTCCGTGCTGCAACTGGCGGAGCAATATCTGGGCTTCATCGAGAAAGCCAAGGAATTGCGGCTGGAACTGGCGGCGGATTATCTGGTGATGGCGGCTTGGCTGGCCTTCCTGAAATCGCGGCTGCTGCTGCCGCCTGACCCCACCGAAGACGGACCATCTGGCGAAGAACTGGCCGCGCATCTGGCATTTCAACTGGAGCGCTTGGCCGCGATGCGCGACGCGGCGGCGAAACTGATGGCGCGCGACCAGTTGGGCCGCGACTTCTTTGCACGCGGCATCCCCGAAGACGTGACCCGTATCCGCAAAGTGACCTATACGGCGACGCTTCTGGACCTGATGCAGGCCTATGCGCGGATCAAGACCAAGGACGAATTCCGCCCCTTCGTGATGGACCGGGAGAAAGTCTTCACCATGGAGCAGGCGCTGGACCGGATGCGCGGTCTAATTGGTTTTGCAGGGGAGTGGTCGGACCTAAACAGCTGGCTGCCCGAGGGCTGGGAGAGCGACCCGGTCAAACGCCGCTCCGCCACGGCGGCCACCTTTGCGGCCTCGCTGGAATTGGCCAAAGCGGGCCAGATTGAACTGAAACAGGGCGACGTTTTCGCCCCCATCCAAATTCGCAAGAGGCCCGACGGTGACCAACGAAACTGAGACCCAAGCCGAGAATGACAGCCTGTTCGAGGCCCCGCCCATGGGCGAGCAGGAGCGCATGGTCGAGGCGATCCTCTTTGCCTCCGCAGAGCCGATTTCCACGCGCGAGCTGGCCTCCCGCATGCCGCATGGCTCCGACCCGGCGGAGGCGCTGGTTTACCTGCGCAAACGCTACGAGGGGCGCGGCGTGCAGGTGGTCAAGGTCGATGACGCATGGGCGTTTCGCACGGCGGGCGATCTGGGGTTTCTCATGCAAAAAGAAACGGTTGAGACCCGTAAACTCAGCCGCGCTGCGATTGAGACCTTGGCGATTGTCTCCTACCACCAGCCCGTGACCCGCGCCGAGATCGAGGAGATTCGCGGCGTCTCCGTGTCGCGCGGCACGGTGGACCAGTTGATCGAGCTGGAATGGATCCGCTTTGGCCGCCGCCGCATGACGCCGGGCCGCCCTGTCACCTTTGTCGTGACCCAGCACTTCCTGGACCATTTCGGGCTGGAGAATGCACGCGACCTGCCTGGCCTCAAAGAGCTCCGCGCCGCAGGGCTGCTGGACAACCGCCCCTTGCCGGGAGGCGATGCGTTGCCCGATGAGGATGACGAAGAGGAAAGCCCCCAGGGCCAGAACGAATTATTTGAAGATTAACGCGGCCATGCTAGGGCTGACAGTGTCGGGCGCGTTGCAAGCCCCGGCAAGGAGGCTGAGGTGAACCAAATCATCAACATGGTGCTGCGTCAGGTGACGCGCCGGCTGATCAATCTCGGCATCGACAAAGGGCTAGATGCCGTCTCCCGCCGCAAGGCGGGCAAGCCGCCGGAGGCGGACGGCACTGAGCCGTCCAAGCTGACCCCGGAACAACAAAAGATCGCGGCCCAGAACAAGAACCGCGCCAGACAGGCTATGCGCATCATGCGACGGGCCGGGCGGTGAGCTTTGAGCAGGCCGTTGCCCTGCAACCCGCTTGGGTCGGCATCTGGCTCAATATCTTGTTGCTTGGCGCATTTGTTCTACCCGTGGCACTGCTGTTCTGGCGCGCAAGCCGCATGGCGGGCATCTGGTCGCTGATCGCCGCGGTTCTGTCCGGCGTGAGTGTCACATGGATGTTCAATCAGCTGGGTTACGTCAAATTGCTGGGCCTGCCGCATCTGATCTTCTGGGGGCCGTTGTTGGTTTACCTCTGGGGCCAGATCAGGCGCGCCGACATGCCGCTCTGGCCGCGGCGTATCATGTCTGTGGTGATGGTCGTGATCGCAATCTCGCTGGCCTTCGATACGGTTGATGTGCTGCGCTATATCCTTGGGGAGCGCGGCTCCTTCGCGACAGCGGGCTAGGTAGGGCAGGGCGATCGCACTTCCACCTGCCTCCCCGGTCTATACCGCGCCGCCGCCGCTTCGCTCTGAAAGCGTCAAGGGCATTGCCTGCATGGCGCTGGGGATGTTTCTGTTCTCGGCAGGCGACACAATTGCGAAATTGCTGACCGAGACCGTGCACCCCGTTCAGGTCGTCTGGTCGCGGCAACTGGGCCTGCTTTTGGGCGTGGCCGTGCTGCTGCTGATGCGCGGCCCCGGCATTTTGAAATCCGCCAATCCCCGCTTGCAGATCGGTCGCGGAGTGCTGGCGGTCTGCTCGGCCACCTTGTTTATCGTCGCCATCGGCTATGTGCCGCTGGCCGACGCCGTGGCCGTGACCTTTGTGGCCCCGTTTCTGGTGACAGTCATGGGCGCGTTGATCCTGCGGGAGCGGGTGGGCCCCCGCAGATGGGCCGCGGTCGGCGTGGGCTTTATCGGCATGTTGATCGTGATCCGCCCCGGCATGGGCGTGGTGCATCCCGCGATGCTGCTGATCATGGCCGCCGCCTTCTTCTTTGCGATGCGCCAAATCCTAAGCCGGATGCTCAGCGGCGGCGACCGGATCGAGACGACAGTGGCCTACACGGCCATCACCTCCAGCGCGATCCTGACCCTGCCGCTGCCCTTCTTCTGGCAAACCCCCGATATGACACGCGACCTGCCTTTGCTGATCGCCTGCGCCCTTTTGGCGGCGGGAGGGGAGGTCTTGGTGATCAAGTCGCTGGAACTGGCGCAAGCGGTGGTCCTGGCCCCGGTGCATTACACGCTGCTGATCTGGGGCACGGCCTATGGTTGGCTGATCTTCGGAGAGTTCCCCGACATTTGGACATGGGTGGGCGCAGGGATCATTATGGCCACAGGGCTTTACGTTGTGCGCAGAGAGAGGCTTGTGTCGACGCGCTGACGCGCGCCGATACGGCGGGGCTCTGCCCCGCACCCCGGAGTATTTTGGACCAAATGGAACCTAGGGCGTCTTGAAATGCTTCGACAGTTTCAGCCCCTGGCCCTGGTAGTTGGACTTGATGTCGATGCCGTAAAGCTGCGCGGGGGTCTCGGACATATGCTCATAGACCAGACGGCCCACGACCTGCCCATGTTCTAAGACAAAGGGGGCTTCGTGGCAGCGGACTTCAAGAACGCCCTTTGAGCCAGACCCTTCCTTCGAGTAGCCAAAGCCGGGATCAAAAAAGCCCGCGTAATGCACGCGGAACTCACCGACCATGGCAATATAGGGTGCCATCTCGGCGGCGCAGTTTGGCGGGATGGTGATCGCCTCGCGGCTGACAAGGATATAGAACGCGCCGGGGTCGAGGATGATGCGCGCATCGGTGGTTCTGATCTCTTCCCAATACTCAGACGGGTCGTAATGGGCCAGCTTGTCCAGATCAATCACCCCCGTATGGGGCTTGGCGCGGTAGCCGACGAGATCGCCGGACTGTGGCTTAAGATCGACGGAAAAGCCGAGCCCGTCAGAGATCACCGCATCGCCGGACACAATCGGGGTCTCGGCGTGCAGGGCCTTGAGCGCGGCGTCGCTGATGATGGTCTTGCCGCTGCGAAAGATGATCTGGTTCAGCATCTGCCCCGTGCGCGCCACCACGGAGAAAGAGCGCGGGCAGATCTCCACATAGAGCGGGCCGCTATAGCCTGCCGGGACGCGGTCAAACTCCACGCCATCATCGGTGATCACGCGGGTCAGCAGGTCCAGCCGCCCGATGGAAGATTTGGCGGAGGCCGCGCCGGAAAGACCGGGCGGAAGGGCGAGCGCCTCTTGCAAAGGCACGACATAGACGCAGCCTTTTTCAAGCACAGCGCCCTGGGCGAGGTCGATTTTGTGCATCTCGAACAGCGTCAGCCGGTCCGCGACCGTGTTGCCCTTGCCGGCCAAAAAGGAGGCGCGGACGCGGTAGGCGGTCTGGCCCAGTCGCAGGTCCAGCGAGGCGGGTTGGATTTGCCCCTCCGAAATGGGCGCGGTGGCGGTGATTTGCCCCGCCGCGATCATGGCGGTCATCTGGCGGTCCGACAGGACGCCGTCTTTCATGTCAGCCATCGCTCATCCATCCCCTGATACACAAAACGCCCGCGCCCTGAGGCTGCGAGCGTTTGATGATTGGTCGGGCTAGCAGGACTCGAACCTGCGACCTTCCGTCCCCCAGACGGACGCGCTACCAGGCTGCGCCATAGCCCGACGAATGCCCCTTCATACGAGTTTTGTGCGCAAGGGCAAGGGGCGCGTGGCGGGCAGGGGGTGGTTTTTGAATTTGGGCAGGTCAGCTGGGGCATTGGCCGGGTTTTGGCTTACGGCGCGGGGGGCTCGGTGCTCATCCGGTCGCGCAGAATGACAAGCCGTCGGTGAACCCCGCCCAACACAGTCTCAGAGCCATCGGCCAGATGGGTCGCCACTTCAAGCCTGCGCAGGTTTTTCAATACCGCGATGGAGCGATTTTGCGTCGTACTTGCCACGCCACTTCCGGGCTGCGGGTCGTCCGACACGACAGGCGCCTCTGGCGGGGCAGTGTCTTGCGAAAGCACCTCCTCGTCCGGGGTGTCGGCTGCGTGCTCTGACGCATCCTCCAAACCCTCGTCGGGTTTTTCAAAGGGCTCGGCAGTAAGAGCTTCCCCGTCCGGTTGTGTGCTGACATCAGACGATGCTTCACTGTGAAAAGCGACAACGTTGTCAGCGGGTTGCGCGTCGAAGTTGTCTTCTTCCACATGCACAAAAGGCGCTTCGGGGGCGTCCGTCCCGGCCGTTATTGGATCATCCTCGGCGCTGGCCGACATATCTGAGGGGATCGCGTCACTCGCGGTTGTTTTGCGCTCGTCCAACCGGGCCTTGCGGCGGGCGCGACGGGCGGTGCGACGGGCGGCACCTTCCTCCTCAGAGGGCATGTCCAGCGGCGGGGACAGCTCGGAGATCTTCTTGACCCCGTCCTCTTTGAGCATCTTCTGCACGCCGCGAATGGTCAGCCCGTCATCATGCAGCAGCATCTTGATACCGCCAATCAGCCGCATGTCCGCGGGGCGGTAATACCGGCGGCCACCGGCGCGTTTGACGGGTTTGATCTGGGCAAACTTGCTTTCCCAAAAGCGCAGCACATGGGCCGGGACATCCAGCCAATTTGCCACCTCGGAGATGGTGCGAAAAGCCTCGCGCGCCTTTTTTGCCATCTGGGAGCCCTCCAGCCTTGTCGGCGCTTAGGACTTATTGCCAGCGGCGACGCGGTCTTTCATCAGATGGGAGGGGCGGAAGGTCAAAACCCTGCGGGGCAGGATCGGCACTTCTTCTCCAGTCTTTGGGTTGCGGCCGACGCGTGCGGATTTCTCGCGGACCGAGAAGGTTCCAAAGGACGATATCTTCACCTGCTGGCCTTTGACCAGCGCGTCGGACATGTGTTGCAGCACGCTCTCGACCAGATCTGACGATTCATTGCGAGACAGGCCAACCTCGCGGAAGACGGCCTCGCTTAAATCCATACGTGTCAATGTTTTAGCACTCATAGTGTCCCCCGACAGCAAAAACTATTAATTTTTAAGCCACGATAGGGCGGAGGGATTTTAAGAGTCAATATCAAGGGCTTGCCGCCCGCCCTTTAAGCGGAAAAACTGCCCTTAAAGTCGCAAAACGACGGCGCCCCACGCCAATCCGCCGCCAATCGCCTCCATCACGAGGACCTGGCCCGGCTTGAATTTTCCGTCCTGCTTGGCCACGGACAAGGCCAGCGGAATCGACGCCGCTGACGTGTTGCCATGGTCTTGCACGGTCATCACGACGCGCTCCATAGGAACGTTCATCTTCTGCGCGGTGCGGGTGATGATCCTCGAATTGGCCTGATGCGGCACGATCCAGTCGACATCGTCAGGGGTCAGCCCGGCGCGGTCCAGCGCCGTCTCTGCCGTTTGGGCCAGCTTTTCGACAGCGTGGCGGAACACTTCCTTGCCCTGCATCACCAGCACGCCGGTGGTTTGGGTCGAGGAGACGCCGCCATCCACGTAAAGCAGGTCACGGAACCGCCCGTCGCTGTTGAGGTCCGTCGCAAGGATGCCGGTCTCGCCCGCGTTGTCTTCGGCCTCCAGAACCACCGCGCCCGCACCGTCGCCAAACAGCACGCAAGTCGTGCGGTCGTCCCAGTTCATGATCCGCGAGAACGTCTCCGCCCCGATCACCAGAACGCGTTGCGACTGGCCCGACTGGATGAAGGAATTCGCGGTGGCCATCGCGTAAACAAAGCCCGCGCAAACAGCTTGCACGTCAAAGGCGAACCCGGAGGTGGCCAGCTTGCCCTGCACAATGGTCGCGACAGACGGGAAGGTCGTGTCAGGCGTCGAGGTGGCGACAACCACGGCGTCAATCTCTGCAGGCTCCATCCCGGCATCGGCCAAAGCGGCCTGCGCGGCGCGCAGGGCCAGATCGGAGGTCAGCTGGCCTTCTGCTGCAAAATGGCGGCGCTCAATACCGGAGCGCGACTTGATCCACGCGTCGGTCGTGTCGACCATGGTCTCCATTTCGGCGTTTTCGACAATGCGTTCAGGCAGATAATGCCCGACCCCGCGCAAGATGGCTCTGCGTGTCATGTGCTTCCCGCGTTGTCGTTGCTGTCTGGTTGATTGGCGTTTTTTGGCGCTTGCTGAGCGTCACCTTGGCCCGCCGTGACATTTGATGCAACCCGCGCCGCCAGCTTCTCGTTGAAGCCGGTTTGGGCCAGCGTGAAGCTGAGCTTGATGGCGGCAGAAACGCCGGTGGCGTCCGCCGAGCCGTGGGATTTGACCACCGTGCCGTTGAGCCCCAGAAACACGCCGCCATTGACCTGACGGGGGTCGATGCGCTTGGACAGGCGCTTCAGCGACGGGTAGGCAAGCAGCGAGGCAATGCGCGACAGCGGCGTGTATTTGAACGCAGCGCGCAGCAGCTCCGAGATCAGCGATGCCGTGCCTTCGGCGGTTTTCAGCGCCACATTGCCGGTGAACCCGTCGGTGACGATCACATCTACTCTGTTGGACGGAATGTCTCCGCCCTCCACAAAGCCGACATAGTCGAAATCATTGGCTTTGGCAGAGCTGGCAATCAGGTCATGCGCCACCTTCAACTCCGCGCGGCCTTTATGCTCTTCGGTGCCGACATTCAAAAGCCCGACCCGTGGCCGTTCCAGCCCGAACCCGTTGCGCGCATAAGACATGCCCATCAGCGCATATTGCAGCAGGTCGTCCTGATCGGCGCGAATATCGGCGCCCACGTCCAGCATGATGTTGAACCCGGACGGGTTGCGCGAGGGCCAGAGGCACGCAATGGCGGGGCGGTTGACCCCTTCGGCCTTGCGCAGCCGTATCATCGACACAGCCATCAGCGCGCCGGTATTGCCGCAGCTGACGCAGACATCGGCCTCTTTGTTGCGCACGCTCTCGATGGCGGACCACATGGAGGTGTCCTTGCCGTGCCGCATCACATGGCTCGGCTTGGCGTCCATCGACACCACTTCGGAGACGTCGCGCAGGTCGCACAGCGCCTCAAGCTTGCGTTTGGCCACCAGCGGCTCAAGCACGTCCTTGGGGCCATGGAGGATGAAACGAATATGGGGATTTTTGGCGGCAGATTTGGAAATACCGGCCACAACCGTGGCCGGCCCACGATCACCGCCCATGGCGTCGATCGAAATCACTGTCTTTTGTGTGCCCAACGGACTGCCTGCCTGAACTGCGTTAACACACCTTACGGCGTTTGGGGCAGAGTAGGCTTATGCTGCGTCGTCGTCCAGTTCAACGTCATCAACCATGGCCACAACTTCTTTATCGTCATAATGGCCACAGGATGCGCAGACATGGTGCGGGCGTTTCAGCTCACCGCAATTGGAGCATTCGTTGCGGCTATCAGCCGACAGGGCGTCATGCGCGCGGCGGTTGTTGCGGCGCGACTTGGAAACTTTATTCTGCTGGACAGCCATCGTGTCGTCCTCGGGTTGGGGGACAGGGCGCGGAGCCCGGTCGCATGTTCAAATCTGTGCAGCCTCAAAGGCCGGATTGGGCCGCTCTAACGACTCATCAAGCGCCCGTCCAGACCGTTTTCGGACGGAAGGCCGGGATATACGGGGATTTGGCCCATTTGCAAGGGCGAAGGCCGCTCAAAGGGCCGCGTTCTAGGTCTCGCCATCCATTTTTTTCTTCAGATCAGCAAGCCCCGCAAAGGGGCGCACCGTGTTCTCATTCAGGGGCTCGACGCCGGGTTCGGCATGCAGCAACGCCCCCAGCTCGGCCCCGTCGGCACGCGGATAGGCCGGGATTGCCAGAGACAGTGCCTCCCCGATGGCCGCCATCACATCAATTTCAGCGCCAAGCGGCTCCGAGCTATCATCATCAGGCATCTCGACCTCCGTGTCTTCAGGGTCCTGCCAGTCCGAGATATATTGCCGCGCGACCTCCTCCTCGATCCGCGTGACCACAGGGTCCAGCGTGATCACGCAAGGTTGCACCACGGTCGCCCCCAGATGGCCCGTCAGCGTCCAGTCGGTCTTGCCCACGGCGCGCAGCGTGCCTTGGAAACTGAGCTTGCGGATCTGCGCCACGCCATAGGTTTCGGCCAGCTCTTTGCGCAGCGCGGCATCCGCCGTCAGCGCGATCACGGTGTTGCGCTTGGCAGCCAGGTCGGCCACGCGGAAGATCAGGGGGGTATTCTGGGACATATCTGGCATCTGGGGCCTCTGAGCATCTTTCTTGAACAGGGTCGCGTCCTTCTGTAAGCGTTGTGCCAGCTAAAGAGCAAGGCGTGAGGCAGTGGGCATGATCGGGGCAAAGAACCTAAGACGGGGCGGGGGTGTTCCTGCCCTGCTATGCGCGGCACTGCTGGCGCTGGCGGCCTGCTCGGCCACGATCCGCAACCACGGCTATATTCCGCCTGATGACGCCCTGAACGCTGTGATTGTGGGCGTCGACACCCGCGACAGCCTCGAGGCCAGCATCGGCAAACCGTCCACATCCGGGGTCCTGCGCGACAGAAGCTGGTTCTATATCGGCTCGCAAGTGCGCCATTTCGGTGCGCGCAAGCCAGAGGAAATCAACCGCGAGGTGGTCGCGGTCCGGTTTGACGAAAGCGGCACCGTCAGCAATGTCGAGCGCTTCGGGCTGGAACGCGGCCAAGTCGTCGTCCTGTCACGCCGCGTCACGGAGACAACCATCCGCGACGTGACATTCATCCGCCAGCTTATTCGCAACTTCGGCAATTTCGACTTCGGCGAGGCACTGGCCGGGTAGGGCGCGCCGCCCCACCAGCCAATCGGCTAACCCTCTGCCGGCTCAAAATCGAGCGCCACCCCGTTGATGCAATAGCGCAGACCCGTGGGCTGTGGCCCGTCCGGGAAAACATGCCCCAAATGGCCGTCACAGGCGTTGCAATGCACCTCGGTGCGTTTCATGAACCAGCTGTTATCCACGCTTTCGCCCACGTTTTCAGGGTCAATCGGGGCGTAAAACGAAGGCCAGCCGGTGCCGGAATCGAACTTGGTCTCCCCCTCAAACACCGGGGTGCCGCAGCCTTTGCAAAAATAGGTGCCTGGGCCTTTGGGGAAGTTGTCATGCGTGAAGGCGCGCTCCGTGCCATGTTTGCGCAGCACCTTGAAGGCCATGTCGTCCAACTGCGCGCGCCACTCTTCCTCGGTTTTGTTCACTTTGTTGACCATTGCGTTCCCCTTTTGATGATCCACCCCTGTCAAAGCCGACAGGCGTTGCCAATTGCATCCGTTGCGCCATAGTTAGGTCTGCAAGACGCGCAGTCCAAGCCCAACTCACGGGCAGGTGACGCGGTGAAGGGGCGGGACATGGGATTTCCGGTTTGGAATTTCACCAAAGGCAGATACCGGGTCCGGTTCTCGGACGCCCCGCAAGATGTGGCGCGCTGCCTGTCCCTGCGGGCCGCCGTGTTTCGCAAGGACCCGCAGGCTGACGACCGTGACGCGTTCGATGCGCGCTGCTGCCATGTGCTGATCGAGGACGCCGCGTCAGGCCAGCTGGTCTGCTGTTTTCGCATCCTGCCCTTGGCCAGTGGTGCCACCCTGTCAGGGAGCTACGCCGCGCGTTCCTATGATCTGACGCCGCTGCACGGCTACACAGGCAAGCTGCTGGAGCTGGGCCGGTTTTGCATCGCGGCGGAGGTCGCGGACCCCGACGTTGTGCGCGTCGCCTGGGGCGCGCTCACGGCCTATGTGGATGGCGAGGGCATCGCCATGCTGATCGGCTGCTCGTCTTTTCCGGGCATTAACACCGCGCCGCATATACCTGTTTTTGAATATCTTTTCAGAAAACACCTTGGCCCGGATCACTGGCGACCGGGCCGCAAGGCGCGCGAGACGGTCCCGCTCACCTCAGGGGCGCAGGACGACCGCAACGGCAGCAAACACACCTTTGCCGCCATGCCCCCCTTGCTGCGCAGCTACCTCTTGATGGGGGGCTGGGTCAGCGATCACGCCGTGGTTGACCGTGACCTCGACACGCTCCATGTCTTCACCGCCCTCGAGGTGGCCGCGATCCCCGAGACCCGCAAACGGCTGCTGCGCGCCGTCGCGGGCTAGAGGGCGCACGCTCACTGATGGGTGTTGACGCTTGGGGTGCTTGGGCTTAGCTGCGGCGCATGGCACGTACTCCTCTTTTGCAACTGACCGATATTTCGCTGACCTTTGGCGGCGATCCGACTTTTTCCGACCTGTCCATGGTGGTCCAACCCGGCGACCGGGTGGCGTTGGTGGGGCGCAATGGCTCTGGCAAATCCACCTTGATGAAGGTCATGGGCGGGTTGATTGAGCCCGATAGCGGTGGACGGGTTTTGGCGCCGGGCACCTCGACGGGCTATATGCAGCAAGAGCCTGATCTGAGCGGGTTTGCCACTTTGGGGGATTTCGCGCTCAGCGAGTTGGACCCGAGCGAGGAATACAAAATATTGAGCGCTGCCGAGGGCTTAAAGCTCAACCTTGAAGCAGATGTAAACGCGGCTTCTGGTGGTGAGCGCCGCCGCGCGGCGCTGGCCAAGCTGCTGGGCGAAGCGCCAGAGCTGATGCTGCTGGACGAGCCGACCAACCATTTGGACATTGAGGCCATTGCCTGGCTCGAAGATCACCTGTCCTCCACCCGTGCCGCCTATATTCTGATCTCCCATGACCGCGCCTTCCTGCGCGCCCTGACCCGCGCGACCCTTTGGATTGATCGCGGTCAGGTCCGCCGCCAGGAGCAAGGCTTTGATCGGTTTGAAGAATGGCGCGACAAGCTGTGGGAAGAGGAAGACCAGCAACGCCACAAGCTCAACCGCAAGATCAAGGCGGAGGCCCGCTGGGCCGTCGAAGGCATCTCCGCCCGGCGCAAGCGCAACCAAGGCCGGGTGCGCGCCCTGCAAGACCTGCGGGCCGAACGCGCGAGCCAGATCAAACGCCAAGGCACCGCCGCGATGGAGCTGGCCGCTGGCCCCAAATCGGGACGGCAGGTTTTTGTGCTCGATGGGGTCTCCAAGGCCTTTGGCGATACAACTATCGTCGAAAATTTCTCCCTAAAGGTGAATCGGGGTGACCGGATCGCGCTGGTGGGCCCCAACGGTGCGGGCAAAACCACGCTCCTGAAGCTGATGACCGGCGAGGTGGCCCCCGACACGGGCACGCTGAAAACCGGCACCAATCTGGAAATGGCCGTGTTCGACCAGAACCGCGCGGCGCTGAACCCTGAGGACACGCTTTGGGCCGCGCTGACGGAGGACCCCGCCACCCGCGTGCGCGGCATGGGCGACCACATCTCCGTGCGCGGCACGCCGAAACATGTGGTGGGCTACCTCAAGGATTTTCTGTTCGACGAGGCGCAGGCGCGCGCGCAGATCAAGTCCCTGTCAGGCGGCGAAAAGGCCCGACTGCTGCTGGCCCGTATCATGGCCCGCGAAAGCAATTTGCTGATCCTCGATGAGCCGACCAACGATCTGGACATCGAGACGCTGGATTTGCTGCAGGAGCTGATCTCCGACTATGACGGCACGGTGCTTCTGGTCAGCCATGACAGGGATTTTCTGGATCGTGTGGCCTCAACCACCGTGGCGCTGAAAGGCGGCAAGGCGACCGTTTATGCTGGTGGCTGGTCGGATTATCAGGCGCAGGCCCGTGAGGGCGGTGGCGAACAGGTGCTGTCGGACAAGCCCGCGCAGTCGCGCCGCTCAAAGGGACGTGAGGCAGCGGAAGCCAAGGCGCAGCAGGGGCTGACCTTCACCGAGAAACACCGCCTGGAGGCCTTGCCCGCCGAGATCGAGCGCCTTGAAGCCGAGATCGCCAAGCTGACCGAGGTGATGGCGGATCCCGACCTGTTCACATCGCAGCCTGCGAAATTTGCCAAAATTTCCGACGCTTTGGTGGAACGCAACACGGCATTGCAAGATGCCGAAGAAGAATGGCTGATGCTGGAGGAGAAAACCAATGCCTGACGTCACACTGGAGCAGATCGAGGCCGCCTCCTTTGACGCTTTGCGCGCCCATGGCGCGGCAGACTGGATCGCTCGCGAGGTCGCCCGCGCGGTCAGGCGGGCAGAACAGACCGGCAATGTGATCTGCGGGCTCTACTATCTGGAGAGCTATTGTACGCAGCTGGCCTCCGGCCGGGTGTCGGGCGTGGTGGAGCCGGAAGTGACGCGGCCCCGTCCGGGAGCCGTGAAGGCGGATGCGAAATTTGGCTTTGCCCAGCCCGCCTTTGCCCGCGGCTTTACGCAGGCCTGTGCGGCCGCACGCGAGAACGGCGTGGCGACATTGGCCGTGGCCCATGCCCATACCTGCACCTCGCTGGGTTTCTTTACGGAGCAATTTGCCCATGACGGCCTGATCGCCATCGGGATGACGAATGCTTCGCCCGTGGTGGCTCCACCGGGCGGCAATGCGAAAACAATCGGCACCAACCCAATCGCGATGTCCGTGCCGGGGCAGGCGGGCGGTGTGGCTATGCATTTCGACTTCTCAACCTCCGCAGTGGCCTTGGGCAAGATCACCATGGCCAAGGCCGCGGGGGAAAGCATTCCCTTGGGCTGGGCGGTGGACGCATCGGGCGCGCCGACAACCGATCCAGAGGCGGCTTTGGGCGGGGCTTTGGTCTCCGCCGGGGGATACAAAGGCTGGGGCTTTGGGTTGATGGTCGAGCTGTTGGCCGCAGGAATGACGGGCTCGGTCAACTCGCTGGATGTGGCCGGGTTGAAACTGCCTGACGGCGCGCCGCATGGGCTGGGGCAGTTCTATATCGTGATGGATGCCAGCACCTACAGCGCTGATTTCTATGATCGTTTCGCCCGCGTGGCCGAGGCTGTGGCCGCACAGGAGGGCGCGCGGATGCCAGGTGCCGAGCGCCGCGAGATGGAGGTGGTCGCCGTGCCAGACGCCTTGTGGGACAGCGTGGTGGCACTGGCCTAACGCGCCGCAACTTGCGTTAGAAAGACGCCAATGCCCATCACGACAATGCCGCTGACCCGGACCAGCGTCAAAGGGGTCTGCGTGGCCCCAAACAGCCCAAAATGATCAATAGCCGCCGCCGAGATCAGCTGGCCCAACAACACGAAAAACACTGCGTTCCCAACCCCAAAATGCGGCGCGATATAGGTGATCGACAGCACATAGAAGGCGATCAGGGAGCCTGCGAGCAAGAGATGTTTTGGCGCGCCTGCGACCTTGGCGATGGCCTGCGGCCCGGTGATCAAGGCAACGGCCAAAGCGGTCAGGAACGCCACGACAAAGAGCACAACAGAGGCCGCAGCCGGGGCGGAGATTATGCGCCCCAGACTGGCATTCAACGCGGCCAGCACCGGGATGCCGATACCCGCAACCAGCATGATCAGAGCGTAGGACGTATTGGACATGGGCCCTCCGGGGGGGATATTTTCAAACATGGAAAGACTGCGATGGGTCGCGTCAAAAGGAAAGGGCGCGCGCAACGGATATGTGCGGGGCTGAGGTGTTCTTGGACAGGGCATTGCGCTACGCTTGTCGCGATAAGGAGCCTGCCGATGCCGAACACTTACCACGAAATCGCCTTCACCCCAGCTGTCAAAGCCGTGCAAGAGGCTGAGGGCAGCCGCGCAGTTTACGCCAAATATGAGACATCAGAAAAGCCAATGAAAACAGAGCTTTCCGAGCCGGAGATGATGTTTTTGCGGGAGCGGGACTCCTTTTACATGGCTTCAGTTTCGGAGACGGGCTGGCCCTATATGCAGCATCGCGGCGGGCCTGTGGGCTTTGTCAAAACGCTCTCCGCGCAGGAATTTGGCTGGGCGGAATATGTTGGCAATAGGCAATATATCACCACCGGAAATCTGGCCGGTGAAGACCGGGTGTCGCTGTTTTTCATGGATTACGCGTCGAAAAACCGGCTGAAGCTGTTTGGCCATGCGCGGGTGATTGCGCCGGGTGATCCGCTGATGGCGCAGCTGTCCGACGGGGCCGGGGCGGTGCAGGTGGAGCGCGGCATGGTTGTGCGGGTGGCCAGCTATGAGTGGAATTGCCCCAAATACATCTCGGAACGCTATGGTCGCGCTGAGGTGCAAGGCGCTTTGGCGCAGATGGGCGCGCGCATCAAGGAGCTGGAAAACGCTTTGGCAGCAAAGGGTTAGTAGGTCGCGCGGCCTCCTGACAGGTCGAACACGGCCCCTGTGGTGAAAGAGTTTTCCGCGCTTACCAGCCAAGCGATCATGTTGGCGGCCTCCTCAACCTCCAAGAAGCGCTCGCGCGGAATTTTGGAGAGCATATAGCCGATATGCTCCTCGCTCATCTGGTCAAAGATCGGTGTGCGCGCGGCGGCAGGGGTCACGCAATTGATGCTTAAGTCCTTGTCAGCATTCTCTTTTCCGGCAGATTTGGTGAACCCGATCACCCCCGCTTTGGACGCCGAATAGGCGCAGGCATTCGGGTTGCCTTCCTTGCCCGCGATGGAGGCGATGTTGAGAATGCGGCCATAATTGCGCGCTCGCATGCCGGGGATGACGGCTTTGTTGGTGTTGAACGTGCCGGTCAGGTTCACGGCCATGATCTGCGCCCATGCGTCATCCGGGTAATCAGGAACCGGCATATTGGGCCCGGCCACCCCAGCTGAGTTGATCAATATGTCAACATTACCAAGGGTTTGCTCGGTGTTCTTCAACGCGTTTTGGACGGAGGTGGCGTCGGCGATATCGCATGCCGCGGCAAAGTCAGCGCCCTCAGCGGGCTGCATATCCCACACTGCAACCCGCGCGCCGGAGGCTTGCAGGCGTTTGGTCACCGCAAGCCCGATGCCCTGCGCGCCACCGGTGACGACGGCGATTTTTCCTTTTAGATCAATAGCATTCATGGTGGGTCCTAGCTGCAAATTCCGGAAATGTCGGCGTCTTTCCAAGGGATAACGACCGGGGTGGAGGGCAGCGCTGCGCTGAGGCCCTGGATTGGAAATTCCTGTTCTAACAAGGACTTAAGACGTTCTGTGCGGCTGCCTTCCGGATCCAGTTTGGCGCAGCAGACATATTCGGCGGCAATGGCGCCTTGCTGCTCGAACCCATAGTCCAGAAACTTGGAATTCGTATTAAGATCAAAGAGATAGGGGTCTTCAGACCGTTGATGCTCGCGCGCGGCCTTGAACGGGTGGTAGCCGGTGCGGGCGCGGTGCTGCCATTGCCACGTGTGCACCAGCTCATGGGCAAGGAACATCGCGGCGCGCAAATTGGCTGCACGGGGCCATGCGGCCATGTAGTCTTTGGCGCTAACATCCGGATTTATAGTGATTTTATTGAACAACACGGTGGCTGCGGGGGAGCCGGTGAAATGGGTTGTGGTCGCTGGGGGCAGGATGTTTTCGGCGCAGGTCAGACGTGGTGGGATGGGCGATGTGGTGACGTAGAGCTTGATCAGCGGGTTGCGGACAATTCGCACTTTCGATGTGTCTAACCCATTGCCATGAAAGGCTTTTGCGAAGGCTTCCTCCCCGTCGGACAAGGGTCTGCCGCAGGCGGCAAGGCAGAGGATCAGGAATAACCAGCGCATGGGCGGAGCGTAGCGGCTCTGAGGGGGGTGTCCAGAGGCCGCGCGGGCCGTTTTGTACAAAATGGGGCAAAACTTTTCGGGCCATACCCCAAAATGTCCCAAAACTTTTGCGCCGATTTGGTAAGGTTTCGTTCAGATTTGACCGAGGTTGAAGCGGCACCCGATGCGAAGCGCAATGGTCGGGCATCCGGAGCGGGCGCAGCGCTAGCCTGAGGGGGTCTCGAGGGTTTGGATGTCGGGGATGTCGCCGCCGCGCTCGAACATCAGGGAGGCGACGTAGGGCAGCGACACGCCGAGCCCCGCGAGCACGCCCAGCAGCACCACCCAGCGCAGGCCCGCGACCATGCGGCGGAAGACCAGCTCCACCCCGAACCATGTGAACAGCCCCAGCGCAAAGGCCACGGTGCCGGGCAGATCGTTGACGGTGGAGCCGAGGCTGACGACCCAGCCGATCAGCATGTCGGTGATGGTTGAAAAATCCACGGCGCCCCCTTTGTGCTGCCCTTGTCTGTGCTGCTCTTGGGGTAGCGGATCAGGC
>CAYXIZ010000009.1:0-17253 GCA_964465485.1 uncultured Rhodobacterales bacterium
CATGACAACTGATCAGATCATTCTCTTTGCACTGTTTGCCGGCGTGTTCGCGTTGCTGCTTTGGGGCAGATGGCGCTATGACCTTGTGGCCTTTGCCGCGCTGATGTTGGGCGTGGTTTTGGGTGTGGTGGAGACCAAGAATGCCTTTGCGGGGTTTGGCCATGCGGCGACTTTGGTGGTGGCTTTGGTGCTTGTGGTCTCGGCCGGGCTGGTGCGGTCGGGGGCGGTGTTTTTGATCACCCGCACATTGGTGGACGCGTCGCGCAAGCTCGGGGCGCATATTGCGTTGATGGGCGTGGTGGGCGGCGTCTTGTCGGCCTTCATGAACAATGTGGCGGCTTTGGCCTTGCTGATGCCGGTGGACATTCAGACCGCGCGCAAGGCGGGCCGCGCGCCGTCGCTGTCGCTGATGCCGCTGAGCTTTTGCACGATCTTGGGCGGGATGGTGACGCTGATCGGCACGCCTCCCAACATTATCATTGCCTCCATCCGGCAGGATAATCTGGGCGAGCCGTTCAAGATGTTTGACTTCGCGCCCGTGGGCGGCATCACCGCGATTGCCGGGCTGGCCTTCGTGGCGCTGATCGGCTGGCGGTTCATCCCGCAAAAGACCGGCGAGCACCAATCGGGCGACCCGATGGAGGATTACGCCGAATATATTGCCGAACTGGTGGTGCCGGAAGACAGCAAGCTTATCGGCCAGCGCGTCAGCAGCCTGAATGAGGATGCCGAAAAGGCCGATGTGGCGGTGATCGGGATTATTCAGGGCGGGCAGCGGCGCTATGGCTCGGGGCAGAACCGGGTCATCGGCGCGGGCGACGCGTTGGTGCTGGAGGCCACGCCCGACGCGCTGGACGAGTTCCGCGCGGCCAAGTCGCTGCAATTTGCCGATGACAAGCGCGAAGGCATTTTGCGCGCGGAGAGCGAAGGGCTGACGGTGATCGAGGTGGTGGTGACCGACCAGTCGCGCATCAACGGCAAGACCGCGCAGGCGGTGGGGCTGACATGGCGGCAGCAGGCGGTGCTGATGGGCATCTCGCGGCAGGGCAAAACCGTGCGCTCGCAGATGCGCAAGACGCCGGTGCAGACGGGCGATATCCTGTTGCTGCTGGTGGCGCCTGAGAACGCCAATTCGGTGACTGAATGGCTGGGCTGCCTGCCTTTGGCGGATCGCGGGCTTGTGGTGACCGACGACAAGAAGGTGTGGCTGGCCATCGGGCTGTTTGGCGCGGCGGTGCTGGCGGCCTCGGTGGGGTTGATCTACCTGCCGGTGGCTTTGGGCATCGTGGTCGTGGCTTACGTTTTGGCGCGGATCATCCCGATTGCGGAGCTGTATACCCATATCGAATGGCCCGTCGTCGTGCTGCTGGGCTCGATGATCCCGCTGGGACAGGCCTTGGAGGCCTCGGGCGGGACGGAGCTGATCGCGGGCTCGCTGGTGTCGCTGACCGAAGGCATGCCGCCCTGGGCGATCCTGACGATCTTGATGGTGGTGACGATGAGCCTGTCGGATGTGTTGAACAACACGGCGACGGCGATTGTCGCGGCCCCGATTGGCATTCAGATGGCGCAATCCTTGGGGGTCAGCCCGGACCCGTTCCTGATGGCTGTGGCGGTGGCTGCGAGTTGCGCGTTCCTCACCCCGATTGGGCATAAGAACAACACGCTTATTCTGGGACCCGGCGGGTATAGTTTTGGCGATTACTGGCGGATGGGATTGCCGCTGGAAATTCTGGTGGTCGCCGTGTCGATCCCGGCGATTTTGGTGTTCTGGCCGCTTTAGAAGCCTTCAGCGCTTTCGTATCTGTAGGTGAAGCCGCCGGTGTCGGTGATTTGCGCCGTGGCGATGGGGCGGAAGGGCACCTCGCCCTCCGCAGGGGGCAGCACGGGGCCGGTCACCTCGCCCAGCTCCAGCGCGCCTGCGGGGCTGCCAGCCGCCAGCGCCACCGCGTAATTATAGGCATAGGGGCATTCGGTCAGCTGGCCGGTCCAGCCCGCCGCCGAGAACGCGCCGCGCGCGCCGCCGATACATTGCGCGCCGTCATCCATTTCCACAAACAGCCTGTCGCCATCAACCACCACGAAGACCGGGCGGGCCAGACGGCTGGGCGGCGGTGGCGGCAGGGTGATCGGGCCTGAGGGGCGTTCCAGGACACGGTCCACGACCGGTTCCACGAAGCGGTCATTCAAAAACCCGCAAGCCCCCAGCCCTATGCAGCCTGCCAAGATGATAAGCGCGCGTCTCAAGCCATGCCCTCCTCTCGCCCTCTAGAGCGGCCAGATCAACGGGATGGCCGCGGAGGCCAGTATACCGATGCTGAGATTGAGCGGAATACCCACCTTCATGAAGTCGGTGAAGCGGTAGCCTCCGGGGCCGTAGACCAGCATGTTGGTCTGGTAGCCGATGGGCGTGGCGAAACTGGCCGAGGCCGCCACCATGACGGCGACCACCAGCGGGCGCGGGTCGATGCCAATGGCGGTAGCCAGCCCAATGGCGATGGGCGTGACCACGACGGCGACGGCGTTGTTGGAGACAAGCTCCGTCAGTACGGAGGTGAGCAGGTAGATGCCCCAGATCACAAAGAAGGGCGGCAGGCCGAACATCACCGGGGCCAGCGCTTCGACAATGAGGGAGACCGCGCCAGAGGCTTCCAGCGCGGCGCCCACGGCGAGCATGGCGAAGATCAGCGACAGAAGGCGGCCATCGACAAAGGAGAAGGCCTCTTCGGCGTCAATGCAACGTGTGATCAGGACCGTGGCCACGGCCAGCACGGCGAGCAAGAGAATAGGCGCGACACCGAGGCCTGCGAGGCCGACCATGCCCAGCAAGGTGACGATAGCGATGGGGGCGTGCCTGCGCCGAAAGGCGCGCGCTGCGGGGTGAGCGACATCCACCAGCCCCATATCATCGGCCAGCCGGGCGATGTCTTCGGGCGCGCCTTCCAAAAGCAACGTGTCGCCGACGCGCACGATCAGATCATCCAGTTGCTGGCCGATATTCTGGTTCCGGCGATGCACGGCAAGCGGGTAGACGCCGTAGCGGCGGCGCAGCCGGATGGAGCCCAAAGTGCGGCCGATCATCTTGGCTCCCGGCGAGATCAGCACCTCGACGGTGGAGGTTTCCACGGCAGAGAGCTGGTCGACGCGTTTGAGCTGTTTGTCAGCTTGCAAGGAGAGCAGCTCGGCCATTTCGGTGCGCAGAATGACCCGGTCGCCGACTTCGAGCGTGACGCCTTGCAGGTTGCGGCGGAGCGACAGGTCTCCGCGCACCACATCGACAAGGCGGACACCGGGGCGTTTGAACAATTGCACGTCCAGCGCCTCGCGGCCAATGAGGTTGCTTTCGGGCGGGATCGCGGCCTCGGTGAAGAATTTTCTGCGCGAGCCGTCAGACAAAAGCGACGCCATGCTGGCGCGGTCGGGCAGCAGGCGCGGGCCGATGAAGCGCAGGTAGATCATGCCCCAAGCCACGAGGATCAGGCCCAACGGGGTGACCTCGAATATCGTAAAGGGCGCCAGCCCGTTGGCCCGCGCAACGCCGTCCACCAGCAGGTTGGTCGAGGTGCCAATCAGCGTGAGCGTGCCGCCAAGGATGGCCGCATAGCTGAGCGGGATCAGCAGTTTGGAGGCTTGCAGCCCCATGGTCTTGGCCAGCTGCACGAAGACCGGGATCATCACCACAACGACAGGCGTGTTGGACACGATAGCTGACGAGATGATGACGAAGGCCATCAACGCCCCGATGGCCAGCGCGGGGCGGGCGGCGGCGTTGCGGTTGGCGATTTGGGTGAACCAGTCCAGCGCGCCCGTGCGGACCAAGGCCCCCATCACGATGAACATCGCGGCGATGGTCCAAGGTGCCGGGTTGGACAGCACCATGAGGGCCGCGTCATAGGGCAGCACGCCCGTGATCAGCAGCACGGAGACGCCGGTGATCGCCACCACCTCCGTGGGGTAATATTCACGCAGGAACAGCACAAACATCCCCGCCACCACGCAAAGCGCGATGACTGCATGGGTGGTCTGGTCAAATCCAAAGAGGTCCATGGTGTGTTATCTGGCTCTAACTGTCGGTTTCTAGCTCTAAGCGGGGACGGGGCTGCACCAGCGTCAGCCCCACCATCATGACACCGAACGCGGCCCAGACCCAGAGTGAATAGCGCTCTCCCAAAAGCAGCATCGCCCACAAAACGCCGAAGCCCGTCACCAGATAGGCCACTTGCGCGGCGAAGACAGCCCCGGCGCGCCCGACAAGCCAAACGTAAGTGGTATAGACCGCCGCGTGGATGACCGAGCTGGCAACAAGGGCCATGTCCGGCAGACCCCAAGGCGGGCGCGGGTCGACCCATTGGCCGCTGAGCACGGCCAGCGGCAGGGTGATGGCCATGCCCACAAGCGAGGCCCCGGCCATGACCTGCACCGCATCGAGCCCGGCGGTGCCCCAGCGGGCGACGTAATTGCCCTCGAAGGCGTAAAACAGCGGCGGGATCAGCGCGAGGGGGAGGAAGACCAGCATGGCGCGATCCGGCAGGCTGGCCTCCGGTGCCGCGATGAGCAGCACAGCGATCAGGCCAAAGACGAGGCCCAGCAGGCGGCGCGGCTGAAAGGTATCATTGCCCAAGGCAAGGGCCACGGGCAGCGCCAGCATGGGGACGAGTGAGAGCAGAATGGAGAGGATGCCAGAGGGCAAATAGACCGCCGCTTGATAGGAGGACGCGGCGGGGAAGACGGTGCCGATAAGCGCGATGATAACGTAGGTTTTTAGCGCCGCGCGGTGCCATGGCAGCGGGCGACCCGTGGCATAGGTGAGCCCGCCCAAGAGCAGCGCGCCGATGGCCATTTGCCAGAAGATCAGCCCGAACTGGCGATATCCTTCGCTCACGGCCATCTTGGTGAGCGGCTGGGTGAGGCCCCAGCCTGCCCCCATGGCGATGAGCACTGCGAACAGAAAAAGGGTGGTGCGCATCTGGAAGCTGTTACGCGTCGAGCGGCCCGGAGGGAGCCAGCCGCCCGCCTTGGCGCACGGGGAGCACACGGGTGGCTTTGCCGGTGCGATCATCAGTCTCGACATAGAAGCCGCTGAGCGTGGCCTCTTCGCCTGCCGGCACGAAGCGGCCTTTGACCATGCCGGTGACGAAACGGCGCATCGGCTCGGCCTTCTCCATGCCAATGACGGAAAGGTAGTCGCCGCACATGCCCGCGTCGCTCATATAGCCGGTGCCGCCGGGCAGGATCATCGCGTCGCCCGTGGGGACATGGGTGTGGGTGCCGACCACCATGGAGGCCTTGCCGTCGCACCAGTGGCCCATGGCCATTTTCTCGGAGGTGGCCTCGCAATGAATATCGACGATAGCGGCCTGCACCGCGCCACCAAGGATGTGGGTTTTGAGGACCTGTTCGATCTGGCCGAACGGGTCCTCGAAGGCGCGCTTCATGAAGACCTGACCCAAGACCTGCGTGACCAGCACTTTGCGGCCACGTGTGGCCTCGAACACCCGCGCGCCCGCGCCCGGCGCGCCTTTGGCAAAGTTGAGCGGACGGATGATGCGGGGCTCTTGGGTGATGAAGCTGAGCATGTCCTTTTGATCGAACGCATGATCGCCCAGCGTCAGGCAATCGACGCCCGCCTCCAGCATCGCGGTGGCATGGGCGGGCGACAGCCCTGCCCCGTTGGTGGCGTTCTCCCCGTTGACCACGACGAAATCAAGGCTCCACGCCTCGCGCAGCGCTTTGAGATGGGTGGTGATCGCGGTGCGGCCAGACCGGCCCATGACGTCGCCAAGGAACAAAAGTTTCATTCCGCAGTGTTAGGCGTCTCAGGGGGGTGGTGCAATGGCTGTCAGCTTGGCGGGGTAAGCGGGCCGTTTTCCGTGACGATCATATCAAGCGGCTGGTCGGTGGGCTCCAGCGGCAACTCGGCGGCCTCCTGGGTGCTATAGGCAAATCCAATGGCCGTGACGGGACCGCGCGCGCGCAGGCCCTCAAGCGTGCGGTCATAAAAGCCGCCGCCATAGCCCAGCCGCATGGCTTTGGGGGTGAAGGCCACCAGCGGGACGATGAGGATTTGCGGCGTGACCCAGTCGCCGCTCGCAGGGATTTTCGCGCCGAACGGGCCCTCGATCATCTCGGCCTGCGGCGTCCATGCGCGGAATTTCAGCGGCTGGCCCTCGCCTTGAATGACCGGCACGCCGACGGGGCCGAAGGCCTGCAAGGCGGCCATGGCGGGCAGCGGGTCGATCTCCGTGCGGATGGGCATGTAGCCTGCCAGCGGCTTGCCCTTATGGGGCAGCAAGGCCGCGATGAGATGCGCGGTGGCCTGCGCGTCCCCTTGGGCAGAGCGCGCCTGTTTGCGGCGGGCGAAGGCCGCTTTGCGGGCGGCGGCTTTGAGGGGTTGGATATCGCTCATAGCGCGTTTGTGGCGCGGCGAAGCCTGCTTGGCAAGCGCGGAGCAGCGACGTAGGCTTCGGGCCATGGCTCTTTTGGTTCTGGATCATCTGGCATTGGCGTGTGGCACGCTTGAGCAAGGCGCGACCGTGCTGCGCGAGACATTGGGGGTGGAGCTGCCTGCCAGCGGCACACATCCGGTGATGGGGACGCATAACCTGCTGACGGGCATGGGGCCTGAGATGTATTTCGAGGCGATCGCGATTGACCCCGAGGCCCCGCCAGTGGGGCGTCCGCGCTGGTTCAACCTTGATGCGTTTTCCGGCCTGCCGCGGCTGACCAACTGGATTTTGCGCACCGAGAGTATCGAGACCGCACTTGAGGCATTACCACCCGGCTTCGGCACGCCGATTTCACTGGAGCGCGGGCCGTTCAAATGGCGCATGGCGGTGCCGGAGAGCGGCGTGCTGCCTTGGGGCGGCTGGGCGCCTGCGATCATTGAATGGCAGGGCGCAGCCCACCCGACGCAGAGCCTGCCTGATAGCGGGTTGCGGCTGGCCAGCCTGACGCTGCACCACCCTGAGGCCGAAGACATAGCGCAGGTGCTGGGGCCGTTGATGGCGGCGGATACGGCGCTGTTTATGCCCGACGACGCGGCCAAGCTGGTTGCGGTTTTTGATGGGTCGGATGGCGTCAGGCGGCTGACGTGAGCCCTCAGCTGCGTGCGGCGACGGCGCAGGACGCCGCCGCGATTGCCGAGATTTACAACCAGATCATTCGGGACACGACGATCACCTTTGCTCCGGTTGAGAAAAGCGAGACCGAGATTGCGGCCCAGATTACGGAGGCGGATGCCTATCTTGTGGCCTGTGACGGCGCTCAGGTTGTTGGGTTTGCAAGCTTCGCGCCGTTTCGCAAAGGCCTCGGCTACAGCCGTGTCAAAGAGCATTCGATCTGTCTGGCGCAAGGCGTGCGGGGGGCGGGTTTGGGCGCGCAATTGCTGCGCGCGCTGGAAGATGCGGCCCTCGTGCGGGGCGTCACCCATATGATTGCGGGCGTCTCTGGCGAGAATGCAGCGGGCCAGAAATTTCACGCGCGGCACGGCTATCAAACCGTCGGCCATCTGCCTGAGATTGGCCAGAAATTTGGCCGCCGCATTGATCTTGTGCTGATGCAGAAAACCCTCTGACATTCCCGGCGAGTTCCGCTAGCGTGGCGGCATGACAATCTGGCAACGCATCGCGGAAGCACTGGCCGCCCTCGCAAATGGCGAAGGGCTGACGGCGGTGTTCGAAAAGCTGCGCGCCGAGCCGCAGGACACGGTGGCCTTTACCATCGCGGTGATCGCGCTGGGGGCGAAAATGGCCAAGGCTGACGGCATCGTCACCCGAGACGAGGTGAAGGCATTTCGCGAGGTCTTCACCATCTCCAGCCGCGACGAAGCAAACGCGGCGCAGGTCTTCAACCTCGCGCGTCAAGATGTCACCGGGTTTGACAGCTACGCCCGTCAGATCGCCGAGATGTTTGACGACCGGCATGACACGCTGCTGGACCTGATGGAGGGGCTGTTTCACATCGCGGTGGCCGACGACAATTACCACGAGGCGGAGGACCAGTTCCTGTCCATTGTGGGCGAGATTTTCGGGATGACCAAGGCGGAGTTCCGCACGTTGCGCGCGCGCTACGTGCCCGATGACGCCCATGACCCCTATGACATTTTGGGGGCGAGCCCGGACATGTCTTTGGAGGACGTGCGCGCGCTGTGGCGCAAGCTGGTGCGCGAGACCCATCCCGACAACATGGCCGCGCGCGGCGTGCCCGAAGAGGCCGTGAAGCTGGCCGAGAAAAAGCTGGTGCAGATCAACCGCGCCTGGGACGAGATTTTGCAGGACGCCGCGTGAAGATTGCCACTTATAATGTCGAATGGTTCTCCAATCTGTTCGACGATGAAGGCCGCTTGATCGATGATGACAGCTGGTCGAGCCGCCGCGACGTGACCAAGGCGCAGCAGACGGAGGCCTTGGGCACCGTATTTCAGGCGTTGGATGCCGACGCGGTCATGGTGATCGAGGCCCCCGACACCAGCCCGCGCCGCGACGGGGTCCGCGCGCTTGAGCATTTTGCGCAGCGCTTCGGGCTGCGGGCGCGCAAATCCCTGATGGGGTTCGCGAATGACACACAGCAAGAGATCGCGCTAATCTATGACCCTGACAAAATGCAGGCCATACATGACCCGCAAGGGCCCGAGACCGGCGGCAAGGGCGACGGGCCGCGCTTTGACGGGGCGTTCAAGATTGATCTCGATGTGGATGACCAGCAGGACGAGGTGGTGTTCTCCAAACCACCGCTGGAGGTGGCGCTGACGTTGAACTCGGGGAAGTCATTGCGGCTGATCGGGGCGCATCTGAAGTCGAAAGCGCCGCATGGCGCGCGCAACGCGGATGCGGTGATGCGGATTTCCATTGCCAACCGGCGCAAGCAATTGGCGCAATGTATTTGGCTGCGCGAACGGGTGGACGCGCATCTGAGCGCGGGGGACCCGTTGATTGTGCTCGGTGATTTCAATGACGGGCCGGGGCTCGACGAATATGAAAAGCTGTTTGGCCGCTCCAGCGTGGAGATCGTCATGGGCGTGGGCGAGCCCGCCGAAAAGCGGATGCTCGACCCGCATGCGCAACATGCCCTGTCGCAGCGGATCGGCGCCCGCCTGTCAACCTCGCGCTTTTTCGTGCGGCGCGAGAACCGCTACCTGAACGCGCTGCTAGATTACGTCATGGTCTCCCCGGATTTAGCCGTCAAACAGCCAAAATGGCATATCTGGCACCCGTTTGATGACCCTGACTGCTGGCGGCGCAAGGATCTGTGTGACGCGCTGCTGACCGCCTCCGACCATTTCCCGGTCACCTTGGAAATTGATCTCTGAGCCCATATATCGGGAGTATGAGACATGTATTCCTTGCACTAAGCTTGTGTTTTGCCGCCGCCCCTGCCCTGTCGCAAAGCGCGGAGCCTCAGGGGCCCCCTGCCCCCGACGCGCCTTTGTTTGAGGGGCTGGACGAGTTAACAGAGGGGATGCGCAAGCTGCTTGAGGGCATTCAGGACGACGTGGCCCCGCTGATGGAGGACCTCGGCGACCAGCTGCGCGGGCTCAGCGCCTATCACCCGCCGGAGGTGCTGCCCAATGGCGACATCATCATCCGGCGCAAGACCCCGGCCGAGGTGACCTCTGAGGATGACAGCGCGATTGATATCTGACGCCAGCCGCAAATGAAAAAATCTGCGGCACGTGCGATTTAAGCCTTGCAGGACAGGGTGAGAGTTTATATCTCACGGCTCACCAACGGATGCGGGCGTAGCTCAGGGGTAGAGCATAACCTTGCCAAGGTTAGGGTCGTGAGTTCGAATCTCATCGCCCGCTCCAATGGTCCTCCTCATGGAAAATTTCAATTATGATAACCGATTGAATTTTCGGTGTTTCTGGCGTTCCGGATGCCGGATGTGAACACATCAACCCATAGATGCGCGCGCCTGCTCTGCCTCGCTTCGTTCAGCGAACGGGCGCTTTTGGCGGTCAGGCAATCAGGGCTTGTTCATGAAAATCCGCGAAAGACGTCTGCGGGCTGATCGGATGTGGCGGCAACAGTCAGCGATCACGATGATTTTGATCCGGGCGATGGAAACCATCGTGACCGGCGAAAAAGAAGAAGGCGTCAGAGCGTTCTGAACGCCTTCTTCCCATTGGCTTCTAGAATTCGCTGCGGAATTGAAGGCCGAAACTGTTTCGGGTCGACTGGCCCACGACCTCATGTCCGATTTTTGCGGAGAACTCCCGCAGGCCGTCATAGGAGCTTGCGGACCATTCCAGCTCAAGGCCGCCGCCGCAGTCGCTGCCTGATGTGACGGCATTGATATATTCGCAGGTCAGGCTCGGGGTGACCCTGAATTCGCTTTCGTCAAACATCTCATCCATCGTGTCGAGTGGAAAGACAAACTCCGGCGTGAGGCTAAGGGTGCCCAGAGACACGTTGCCAGCGGTTACGATGTCGCCAAGAGAGCTGGATGCGGTCGCGACCCCGAGATCCACCGTGCCAATGTCCGAATACCCGTAGGCCACGCTCAGTTCAGGGCGCATTTCGAACCCGGAATATTGCTTGACGCCTGAGACGGAGAACCCGATCTGGACGGAGGTGGTGTTGTAGTCACTGCCGACATCAACCAATCCGTTTCCAAGATCGAGATCGTTGCGACCAAAGCCCAGAGCGACGAACCCATCCCAGAACAGGTTCTCGTCCAACTGGTCTACAAAATAGACACCTGCGGACAGCCCGTAGCCCAAATGCGTTCCCGAGAAATTACCCTCAATGTCGGTTTGCGACAGGTTGGCTCCGACATAGTAGCCCAGCAGCATGTCGTCACCGACCAGACGCTCCCATGCGACGCGACCGTCGAAAGAGGCTGTTACATCACCATCCTCATGGCGGGTCAGATCGAAATCTCCGTAGACCAGTCTGCGTTGCGCCCCGTCAAAGCTGCCGAACTGGCCGAAGAACGCGCCGACAATATTGGTGCTGTCCTTTGTGGCCTGAAGAGAGCCGTCGAACCCTAGCGGCGTGCTGTTGCGCGACACTTCATCGCTTCTGCATTCGGCCTGCAGCTCCACATTCGCCACCTGACCGTTTTCGAGTTCCGTCTCCTCGAGTGCGCGGCATCTCTGGCCTGCGATATGACGCTCGCGCGCATCTCGGACGCTGCGCTGGTTTGCGGCGAGTTGTGTCCTGATGTGACGGATTTCCTGCGTCACGATAACGTCCCTGATTTCGTCACGCTCAGGCTCTGTCAGCGCCCCGCCCGTGACGCTCAAGACATTTGAGGCCTCGTTCATGGCAGCGTCGGCATCCATCGCGATATTCTCTGGCAGCGACACCGAAACCGAGCCGCCGGGCGTGTCTGGTGTCACCACAATCGTGTAAACACCGGGCGAAACCATCACGAGGCCCGATGCCACGCCGCCCACAACAACGAAGTCGGACAGCGCAACGCCGGTCACGGCCTCCGAGAATGTCGCAGTGACCGTGAAGGGTCCGGGTTGCGGGGTTGTTGGGCCCGTCAGAACGACCGTTGGCCGTGCATTGCCCGCGCCTGTGACGCCAATGTCATAGGTCGCTTCATCCGCATCGTCGCTCAGCACGTCCAGATCAAAAGAAAATGGCCCACCATCTGACGGCGTATAGGTGACGTCGAAAGTTGCAGACTCCCCTGGAGCAAGGACGAGCGCCGTTGGTGCCGTCACGGTAATCCCGTCATCTACATTGACGAGATTGCTCAACGATGGAGTGCCCCCGAGGGTCAGCGTATCCGTGCCGCTATTGGTGACGGTGTAGGTTGTCGTGACAGGGACCCCGGCTGGCTGCGGGCCCTGCGTGTCGGTCCCGCCATCCGCAACGGCACCGCTTTGCGACGAAGAGATCTCGATCTCCGCATCGCCAGGGGCCGCCAAACCACCAGTGGCGGTGCCGGAGGCTGCGATATTATACGGCCCTTCATCTGCATCATCGTTGGGCACGGCGATGTCGAAACCGAAGGACCCGGCAGTGGCCGGCGTATAGGTGACGGTGAAGGTCGTTGATCCGCCCGGCGCCACGGTTGTCGGGGTGAACCCACCGATAACTGGCGTGCCTGTGATATTGCTCAGCCCTGTTATCGTAGGTGTCGACGGCAAGGACAGCGCGTCTGTCCCGGTGTTGTTGATCGTGTAGGTGACGGTAACCGGGGTGCCGGCCGTGACGCCCGTTTGGGTATCCGTGCCCCCGTCAGCGACGGCCCCGCCTTGCGACGACGATATGTCGATTTCCGCCGCACCAGTCGCGGTGCCGGAGGCTTCGATATTGTAGGACCCTTCCGCAAAATCGGTGTTGGGCACGGTTATGTCGAATGAGAATGGCCCCGCTGCGGTGGGCGTGTATGTGACGAAGAAGCTGGTTGTTTCACCAGCGGTCAGACGGGTGTCGCTCGGGGGCGTCGACACGACCGCGCTGGTCACATTGCTCAGCCCCGAGATGACGATTGGGCCATCAATCGTCAACGTCCCGCCAAGGGTATTGGTGATAACATATTCAACGGTCTTGGAGGTCGCTGCAGGTTCGCTCCCGTGAGCATCGGTGCCACCATCGGCCACATCCCGCGCGGAGCCCGTTTCCAGAGACCGGATCGCAATATCGGGGGGCGTACAAATCGCCGTCCAGCGCTGCCGGATGGCTGCGGGCGTGCTTGTTCCATTCGTAACCGCGGCAATATTCAGCCGGACAGAGCCGTTATCCACGCCTGTGCTCCCGTCATCTCCGACGTTGATGGTTGTCGAACGGCTGGCCCCGATCCCTATAATTCCGGAGGTGAAGGATCTTGGAGCGAAGGCCTGCGTCCCCGAAGATGAGTACCGCAGCCCAGAGGGGCGGCCACCAGAGACCCGCCTTGTCGAGAAAGCGATCACCGCCCCATCCGGGACGTTGTTGAAAATCATCGTGTCGGTACGTCTGAACCGCGTGAGCTGCTGATCTGTGACACGGCGCGCGGTCGCAGCTTCATCGCCGGTACATGTGCGCGTAAATGTTTGCGCCTGCGCCGGGTTGATCGAAGAAATAAGGGACAGAAGAGCGACGCAAATGACTGTCCAAAGACCATTCATCGCTGCTTTTGAAGCTGTTGTTCTTCCCATTTTAATACGCCTTGTCCCGATAGTAGAAGCGCGCCAGAAATGCTCTCGATTACCGAGAAGCTTTAGGGGAACGCGCAGAAGTTTTTTTCTGCAAATCCTCTTTTGAAGAAATGCTTTTTGCCTGAATTTCTGTAACCGTTTGGTCTTCTCATTATTGTGCTCCAGCCTGTCTGGAACCTGTTTTTCTTTTGCTGCAAACAGCAATATTCTGTCTGTAGGAGAGCTTGCTCGCGGTGCAAATTCACTCACTACGTTGGGGAAATAAAAGTCTCACACTCTCTAATTTTGCACCGCAAGCTGCACTCACGTTTCTCAACTGACACGCGGATTCTGCTCTGCAGCCGTGCTGACGAGACTTTTCCATTCAAATTTGAGCTGAGTATATGCGCAACACTGCCTAGGCAATTTTGCCTATGCAAATCAGCAACTGTCCTTCGCTCGCTAAAGCTCGAAGGTGACCATCAAGCCGACCAGTTCTGTAACTGAAGCGACCTGTAGTTTTTCCAATATGCGGAAACGATGATGGTCGACAGTTCTGGGGCTTATTCCCAACTGACGCGCAACATCTTTGCTGGTGGTTTGCGAGGAATGGGCCAACCACAATCTCACGATTTCTTTTTCCCGCTTGGTCAGGCTGTTGAACCGTTCCTGAAAGCGATACGCCTTCTGATCAACAGAGGACAGTTTGACATTCAGCGCAAAGGCTTCATCGATTCTGGCCGTTAGCTCTTTGTTATTAAAGGGCTTTTCCAGAAAATCGAGGGCTCCGGACTTCACCGCCTGCACGCTTTCTGGAATGCCGCCATGCGCAGAGATAAAGATTGTCGGAACGGCTTTATTCATCTGTGAGAGCTCCGCCTGCAAATCCAAACCTGACTTTCCGGGCATCTTATAGTCAACGACAAGGCAGCCATGGTTATCCGCCAAATGTTCGGCAAGAAACGCATCCGCTGAAGCGAAGACGCGGGTCTCGTAGCCACGAAGGCTGAGCGTGCGGGAGAGGGACTCGCGGACAGCATCATCGTCATCAACGATGTAGACGCACTGTTTTTCTTTGGTCATCATTCTGAGAACTTATTTTTAAATCTCGCGTAAATTAGGTTTTGTGACGTTTGGGTCAAGAGCGCTAAAATGCAACAGTTTCAATCCCTCTTTCACCTCAATGGGTGGCAATAGGAAGGCTGAAGCAAAACCGCGTTCTATCTGATTTTCTGTCGAACCGGATCCGTCCGCCATGGGCTTCAACAATGCTTTGGCAAATAGATAGACCCAAACCAATGCCCCCCTTCTTTGTGGATGAGAAGCGCGTGAATGGATCAAAACCCTTGTCGAGACCCGTGCCGGTATCTGTGACGGAGACTTCGATCCATTCGCCGTATACCGCTAAAGATACAGCTATTTGTTTTGTTTGCGGGACGCTTTCCTGAATTGCTTCGATTGCATTGCGCAGCAAATTGACCATGACTTGCGAAATTTGGATGCGTGATCCAAAAGCTTTTACGTCGCGCTCCATGTCCAGCTTTATTGGAATATCTTGTGCGTTGGCTTCCACACGGACGAGTTGCGTTGCTTCCTTCAGCAGGTCGACCAAATCGAACTCCTCATGCAGCACGTCCTTATTCCGCACGAAGTCGCGCAAGGTTCGGATTATCCCCCCTGCACGATGCGCTTGCGTTTCGGTCTCGTTTACGATCTCCGACAGGGTGGGCCCTTCAATGTTCCTGTCTAGAATGATCCTTGCTGAATCCATGTTTTGAACGATGCTGGTCAGCGGCTGGTTTAACTCATGCGCCAGGGAGGTCGCCATTTCCCCCATCATATTGAGCCGTGCCGTGTGGGCCAAATCGCGGCTCAATTCCTGTATCTGCGATTGCTTTGCCTGAGCTTCGTTCTCATGAAGCGCGACAAGCCTGTCGCGGGTTCGCGCCAGCTCCCGGTGGGTTTGAATGGCAATGTTCTGCGCGTTCAAGAAATAGAAGGCGGCCCCTGTGGATGCCATGATTACAGTTGTTTTTGACCACAGACCATCGACCGACAACAGCACGGTCGCCCCAAAGAAAACCCACGTGACCAGCACCAAGGCAATGTCCCAATAGGTGAAGACGGAGAAAACGCGATGCCGCACAGTAATATAAAGACCCAGACCGACCATTCCGCATACGGCAAGGGCAATCATCTCCAGCGTACCGAATGTGAGTGCGTAAATGACGGATCCAGCATAAATGCCGGTCGCCCCTCCATTGATAATGAACAACTTGGCATAGCGTGCTCGGGAGATCGGGGGCTCTGAGGCGATGAATAGCCGGCTCGAGATGAAGGACGCCAAAAGGTACACGGTGAGAAGCGCCAGAAATACCCAATCACCTGTGTGAAATGTACACACAATAGCTGCCAGGATTATCGACACAAATCGAACCGCAAGTTCGGCTGGATAGCCGAGATCCGCTTCCCTGATCGCATGTACGGCAACCCACCGCGCATGGGCGCCGGCCTGATCATCCTCAAGCTCTGAAAAAAATCTCTTTCTCAAGCCAATTCCATGTCTAAAACGATCATTGCGAAAGGCTATGGAATGCTCGCGCTCCACTCACGCCCCGGATGTTGTTCAATGGGGGCGATTCCGTTGTATCTTGCAAGTCCAAACATCCTCTGCCGTGGCGCTCGCTTTTCCTGCCGGTTTCACCCGCGCATCGACATCGTAGCCCGCCGCGCAGGTCAGCCTCGTCGTGTCGCGACATGTTTTCTCGAAAAACGCAAAATGGGTCCTTGGTTTGCATGGACTTCCAGCGAGGCTGGCTATCTAGTTCCTCCATTGGAATATCTGGGATTTCACGCCGATGGAACATGACGCAAAGCAACCCAAGACCGCGGGCGTTTTGGCGTCAACAGCGGCGGGAGGGGTTCTGGGCGTGGACGCGATCGGGTTTTGCGTCGCGATGGCCACTTTGGTTTTCTCAGGCAGCCTGATCAGCGGCTTGGCCCCCGGCACGGCGGTGTTCTTGCTCAGCACTTTTGTCATCGCCCTGACGTTGCAACTGTTCAGCGGCATCAAGGGCGCGCTGGGGATGGTGCAGGACACGTCGATCTCCATCCTTGCGCCTGCGGTGGCGATTGCGGTGGTGGGCGTCAGCGGGTCGGGAGACGCGAAGTTCATGACCGCGCTGGCCGTTCTGGGGGTCTCGGCGCTGGCGACGGGGGTGCTGTTTCAGCTTGTGGGCGTCTTCAAGCTGGGCCGGGTGGTGCGGGTGCTGCCCTACCCGGTTGCGGCGGGTTTTCTGGCCAGCTCGGGGTGGCTGCTGACCTATGCGGCGATCCTGATCTCGATCCATGCGGGCGATATGGGGCAAATCCTCAGCCAAGTGCAGGATCCGGACATTCTGACCTCGCTGCTGCTGGCGGGCGCGTTGGCTTTGGTCTTGCTGGTCACGATGCATTTTCGGCCCGGCGTGAACGGGGTGCTGACGGTGCTGATCCTCGCGATCCTCGCGTTTTACGGCGTCAGCGCGCTGATCGGCCTGCCGCTGGACGTGGCGCGGGAGCGTGGCTTTTTGCCTTTGCTGCCAAGCGCGGGCGAGCAAATCACCTTGTCGCTGGACAGCCTGTCATTGATCGACTGGGGGCAGGTTCTGGTCGTAGGGCCGACCTTGGCGATCGTGGTGATCGTCAATCTGGTGGGCATGTTGCTCAATACGGGCGGCGCGGAGCTGGCCACCCAGACAGAGGTGGATATCAACAGCGAGCTGCGCTCCACCGGCGGGGCCAATGTAATCATCGGGCTGATGGGCGGCATTGCGGGCTACATCACCGCGGGCTCCACCGCCGTGGCCAGCCAATTGGGTGCCAAGCCGCAATATGTGGGGCTCGGGTTTTGCCTGACCGTGATGCTTGGCTTTTTCTTTGCCAACCAAATCGTTGCCGCCGTGCCGACCTTTATTGCCGCCGGGTTGCTGTTGTTCATCGGGATCACCATGCTGATTGATTGGGTCTGGAACACGCGCAGGCGGATGACGCGCGCCGATTGGGGCATTGTGCTGGCAATTCTGGTGGCGACGGCGATGATCGGCATCCTGACGGCGGTGGTGGCGGGGCTGATCTTTTCGCTCGCTGCCTTCGCCTTCAGCTATGCGCGCATCCCGCCCATTCAGCACAATGCGGCG
>CAYXIZ010000009.1:17353-23510 GCA_964465485.1 uncultured Rhodobacterales bacterium
GCGGCGACGGGTTCCGCCTGTGGGACAATACCGACGCCGCGATTGAGTTTTGCGAAAACAGCCTGCTGGCCCAAGAGGCACAGATGGCCACAGAGGCGCATGAGCCTGAGAGCGACTGGAACAGCCCCCGCTTTGCGCAGCTGAAAAGCCATATGACGCAAGTGTCGCTGGCGGAGGGCGATGTGCTGATCTCTGCCGGGGAGGCCAGTCAGGACATTTATTTCCTCAAATCCGGGCGGCTGGGCGTCTATATTACGCTGCAGGATGGCCGCAAGAAGCGGGTCCGCTCGATGGTGGACGGCGCCATTATCGGGGAGCTGGCCTATTATCTCGAGCTGCCCCGCTCCGCCGATATTGTGGCCGAGCGCGCAAGTGAGGTCTTCCGGCTGGACATGGCACAGATGGAGGCGCTTGCGACGACGGAGCCTGTGCTCAGCGCGGAGCTGCATAAGCTGTTGGCGCAGACGCTTGCAGAAAAAGTGGTGCGGATGAATGCGTTTGTCTCGGACAGGTAGAGCGTTGGCGCTTTACGCCCGGCTGCGCGCCAGTTTGGCGGCCATGTCACGGGCCAACAGCGCCTCCAGACTGATGCGGGCCTTGGGGTCGTTTTGCACGATCCGCTCCAGCTTGCGTCTTGGCCATGCGATCAACCGCGTGCCCGCCGGGGCGGTGACCGCTGCGGAGGCCTTGGAGGATTTGCCCAGAAGCATCGAGATCTCACCGATGAAGTTCAGCGCGGGCACCTGAAACGCGGCCTCCTCTTTCTCGACCGTGACATGGCCGGATATGATGTAGAACAGATGGTCCGGCGCTTTGCCGATTTCGGTCAGCACCTCTTCGGCTTCCACATCGCGGATCACGGCGGCTTTCATCAATTTGCGAAACACACGTGGCTCGACGCCGGGGAAATGCTCGAAAATGTCGCGATGGGCTGTGGGGATGATCCATTTGGAGCGCCCGATCAGCAAGGCGGCAAAGCCGAAAATGCTGGTCGCCGCAATCGCGGCGCTGCCGTAGATGGCGGCCCAGAGCGGCTCGGCGGCGGCAATGAAATAATACCACAGATACAAGAACGTGCCGATCAGCAGCAGCACGCGCATCAGGATCTGGTTTTGGAACAGATAGGCGATGGTTTGCAAAAACGCCGCCAGCAGCACCATGCCTCCGGGAGAAGTTGCCAAAGAGCTCAGCGAGTCCACTCGATCCGTTCCTAAAATTCTGCCCTGTCATGCCGGATGATCAACCATCATAGACCGGCGCCCTTGCACGTGGATTACCACACGTTCCGAGACCCAAAGGCCTTCGCCGCGCGTTCTCTTGCCCAGAAACGACATCTGCCGCGTTTCAGGTCATAAAATTGCAAAAAATCTTGGGCCTGGGTCGTGTGAACGGGGGGGCGGAGATGTCGGCCAGCGCGAGGATGCCCCCCGCGCTGACCGCGCAAGACAGCCCTAGCTATGCGCGCCCGCGGCGATCAGGCGGGAGGTGATGAAGTCGGCCTGGCTTTGTGTCTGCTCCTGGACGACCTCCTCCGCCTCGGATTGCACGGCTTTGAGGATCCAGCCGGCCACGTCTTCCCCTTGGGTCCAGCACTCGGTGTGCAGCCCGGACCCGGCGGTCCAGCCGCTGGCGTAGAAGATGTTGTTTTTGCCCTGCCAGGATTTGATCAGGTATTGCGCTGTCATGCAGTCAAAGTCGAAGACGAAATGGCGCAAATTGGCGACGGCGGGGTTGCCATCGGTGTCGGTCAGCACCTTGTCCTTGCTGATCGGGATATGCGGGTTGATCGACAGGAAGAACTCCGGCGATCCGAATGTGTTGAACTCCGGGTTGGCCGCGTCGTTCTGGTGGCGGTTGGCCACGTAGTTGATCACATAGGGTTTCAACGCGACGCTGCCCGGCTCGTGGATCACGATGTTATAGGTGCTCCACGCGTTGCGCTCGACCGGCAAGAGCCGCGTGTCGGTATGGGCGACGCTGACGGCGGTCTCGTATTTCACCTGTGACAGGATGTTTGACACTTGCTGCGGCAGTCCCGTGGTGGCCGGGTCGGTGGCGCCGGTGGAGGCCATCACTTGCAGCGCGCTGTCGGCCGGGGTGGCGAGACAGATGTAGCGGCAATAGAGCCTGTCGGTGTTGCCGTCCTTGGTCTCGTTGCGGACCTCGTAGCCCGGTCCGGTTTCGCTTGGGCTGGCCCAGACCTTGCGGTTGAGATGCAGGGTCATGCCGGGCCATTTCTCCATATAGGCCACGAGCGCGTCAATCCATGTGCTCGACCCGTTGACGAAGTAGTTGCGGTCGGCCTTGCCGCCGCCGACGCCCTCCTGAATGTGGTAGTAGTGCATGACGGCCACGAAGGGCATGGCGCGCGGGCCGGTGACGCTGCTGGTGAAATACATGCCGTTGATGCGCGGGTAGATCACCTTTGGCCCCAGATCGGGATGCCATTTATGCTTGGGCGACATCTCGTCGATATATTGCTCGACCGTGTAGTCGTGATATTTGATGTCGGTGAAATCCTTGCCAGCGACCTCCATAAAATCCGCAACGGAGGACGCAAGATCGGCAGGCATCGCCGTGCCCCACCACGGGTCAGGCTTGCCGTCAGTCGTGGAGTTGGCCGTAAAGGCGTTGCCCTTGGTGTCGTAATAGGTGGTGCTGTCCTCAAGGGCGCGGAAGTTGCCGTTTTCCTTGGTGTAGCCGATCTGTTTCATCACTTCGACGATGTTCTTATAGGCGGGGATGTTGAAATCATTCACCCCCATATCGGCCCAGCGGATCAGGTCTTTGTCCTCGCTGCCCGGCCCTTTGCCAAAGTTGAATGTCTTGGTGTCAGCATTGCCGCCAAAGCGGCTATTGGCCTCGAACACATTGATATCGGGGGTAATTCCGGCGTCTTTCAGTTTGTAATAGAGGTTCCACGCCACGGCCAAACCGCCAACGCCGCCGCCAATAATGCCAATTCTATCCAATGTCTTCTCTCCCTTGGTGTCAGGCTCTTTGGCCCATTTTTTGTGTTTGTCCTCTACGCGTCGGCCAGCAGCGGCAGGGCGTCGAAGAGCTGTTTGTCTTCGGCCAGTTGCCGCAACCGGGTGATCTCTGTGGCTGTGTCGCCTTGCGCGCGGGCGACCAGAGCGCGGGTGCGGGCGATGTAGAAGTCAGACCACGGGGTGGGCTCCTCGGCGGTGTAGGCCGCCAGCGCGTCGGCGTAGCGTGTGGCCTGCGCCCAGTCGGAGGCGTTCAGGCAGGCCTCCATCGCGTTGCAGTAGAAGCGAAAATAATTATGCCCGACACAGCCCTTTTCGAGCAGCGCTTCGCCGTCGGCCAGACAGGTCGCGCGCCGGTCCGCGTCAGGTGTTGTCAGCGCCACGGTGGACAGAACCCACGGGCCGATAAAGGTCTCGGCCCCCACCTCATGCAGCTTGATCTTGGCGCCTTCTGCCACCTCGGCGGCTTTGGCGCTGTGGCCCTCGGCAAGCTCGATACGGGCAAGGGTTTCTTCAAGGAATGGCTCGAAGCGTTTTGCGCCCAGCTGGTCGGCCAGCGCCAGCCCGGCCTCTATTTCGGCGCGTGCCTCGGCGTAGCGCGCCATGGAGGTCAGGATCCAGCCCGCCGTCAGCCGGGAGACAATCTCGGGGCGGTTCAACCCAACCTCTGCGGCAAGGGCGGCGGAGCGTTGCGCGTGGTCCAGCGCCTCGGCGGTCTCGTTCATGTATATCTTCACCGTGGCCAGCATGAAGCGGTTGGAGCTTTCTGCCGCCCCCAGCCCGTGTTGCTCGCACAGCGACAGGCATTCTTCGATCACGCTATGGGCGGTGAACATGCGGCCCCGTGCGTAATGCGCGTCGCCCAACCCGCTCAGCGCCAGTGCCTGACGCTCCGGGCGGTCGGCCTGTTTGGCGAAGTCCAGCGACTTGGTGTGATCGTCCAGGCATTCATCAAGGTTGCCACGCGGGAAATGCAGGCTGCCGCGATAGTAGTGAATTTCGCTCAGCTCCAGCAAGAAACCCTCCGGCTCGGCAATTGCTTGTGCCTCGTCAAGCAGGGCGAAGGCCTCGTCAATGCGGTCCAGAATGCGCATCGCGGAGACCATGCCGATCAGTGCCAAACAGGTGTCGCAGGGCAGATCGGCCACGTCGCGGGCCTCCATGAAGGCGGCGATGGAGGCCTCCCCCTGCCCCAGCTCGCGCAGCATGTCGCCTTTGATCCGCAACAGCTGGCCACCGGTGCGCGCCATCTGCGCGTCCTCAAAAAGTGCGGCGGCGGCAAGGCCCTTCTCGGCAAAATCAAGTGCTGCATCTTTGCGGAACCTGCCGCGTGCATCATGGGCCGCGGCGAGATAGGCCTCAGCGGCGGCCTCATCCTTGGCCGCACCCAGATGTTCGGCATGCAGCGCGATGTCGCGGGGTTTGAACCACGCGGCGGCCAGCCTGTGCAGCGCCTGCAAATCCTTGCGTAGAATGGTGCTGAGAACGGCCTCGCGGATCAGGGCGTGATCAAAGAGATAGCCGTCCTCGATCTGGCGGATCAGGGAAGCCTCAACGAGGGGGCGTTCATCATAAACGTCGATCCCCGCAATCTGCGTCACCGCCGCCAGAGAGAAGCGCTGCCCAAGGATCGCGGCGCATTGCAGCACCCGGCGGTCCACAGGCGCGAGCCTGTCAAAACGCGCCTGAATGAGGCTTTGGATCGAGCCCGGTATCAGGTCATCCGTGTCGCGGGTATGGCGCAAGAGCTGCTCCAGAAACAGCGGGTTGCCTTGGGCGCGTTCCACACATTGCTGCACGATATCGGCGGAGGGGTGCAGTGACGCGTTGGCCAATTCCAATGCCATCTCGCCCGACAGCGCGCCCAGAGACATGTGCCGGATGCGCGAGCTGCTCTCAATGGGCGCGATCTCCATCTCGGTGATCGGCCCCTCGGGGCGGGAGGTGATGACCAGCACCAGCGGGTTGGTCTGGCTTTCCTCCTGCAAGGTGCGGATGGTGGGCAGCAGAGTGGCCCCCGCCCAATGGATATCCTCGATGGCGAGCAGTTTGGGCTGCTGGGCCGAGAAGTGACGCACCAGCCGCCGCACGGTTTCGTTCTGCCCTTCAATCCGCGAGGTGTCGCTCATTGCGTCGATGATCGCGGCCTTGCTGCGGTCCAGCTCAGCGCCAAGCATGACCCTGAGAAACAGCGCCGAAATGGCATCAAGAGTTGTGTCCTCGGTCAGCCGCTCCACCACCGCGTCGATGGCTGAGGAATGCGCGTTTTCGCTCAGGCCGCAGAGGCTACCGATCAACGCATTGATCGGGTTCTGCGCGCCGCCAAGGCCAAAATCGAGCACCAGCGTGGAGTGGAAATCAAAGCCCAGCCGCCCGCCTTCGCTTGTGATTTCCTGTAAAAGCCGTGACTTGCCCATGCCCGCATCGGCGGACAAATACAGCGTTTCGCCATTGCCGCCTGATTTGCAGCGCACAAGCGCGGTGCGGAAGACCTGCATCTCCGTCTCTCGGCCAATCAGGGCGCGATTTGGCGCAAGACGGCGAAACTCGACAAGGCGATGGCCCAAAATGGGTTTGTCAAACCCCTTCACCTCCAGCTCGACCGGGGCGTCGCAGGCAATCATATGGCTCAGGGCGGCACACAGGTGGTCGTCAATCAGCGTCTCGCGGGCATTTGCCTGATCCGCCAGCCGGGACGCCAGATTGACCGTGTCCCCGGTCAGCGTGAAATCCTGCTCCTTGCGCTGGCCGTAGCCCTTGCGCGAGAACAGCACATTGCCCGCAGCAGCCCCGATATGCGCGCTGAGATCCCGGCCAAAATGGCGCGCCACATCCTCCATCGCATGGTGCATCTCAATGGTCGCCCGCAAGGCCCGTTCCGCGTCATTGCCATGCGAGACAGGCGCGCCGAACACGGCCATCACGCAGTCGCCGATATGGCGGTCGATGGTGCCGCCCATCCGGGTGACGATCTCGTTGAACCGGTCGAAAAACGCGGTGAGCACCTCGTGCAGGTCCTCTGTCTCCATCTCGCGCGACAGCCTTGTGTAGCCGGTCAAATCCGCGAAAACGGTGGTCACCTCGCGGCGCTCCACCCATTCGTCGGGCCACTCATCGAGAGTGCCGCCCGCCGGTTGTGCTGTCCCCTCGCCTGCGGATTGCGCTGGACT
>CAYXIZ010000009.1:23610-29075 GCA_964465485.1 uncultured Rhodobacterales bacterium
CTGGACTAACACGAACCGCGCAGCCGGGATAGAATAGAAGTTGACCTAAAGGTAACTTTCTATTGGCCTCGGATTTTAAGGCTGCAGGGCAGGCATGTGTCGCTTTTCGATCCGCTTCCTCGCGCCCGCCGCCCCAAGCAGGGCCAAACCACCAAGCAACAACGCAAACCCGGCTGGCAAGGGCACCGGGCTCACGTCGATCTCGAGCGAGGTTATCGAGAATGCGACCGTCTCCCCGCCGCCAGTGGTGAAGAAACTGGTGCTGCCTGACGTCCAGTGCGCATCACGACCATTGTCATGATAAAGCCCCGCCGAAGACAGGGTTGTGATTGCCGAATTGGTGGTAAAGCTGCTGATCGTTTGCGACGCGAAGTCGAAAACTTGTGTGCTGCCGCTGCACAGAAAGGACAAGAACCCGCTACACCCCGTGATGCTGGCATTGCCGTTAGTAGTGTCGGTTTGTGCGCTGACACGCATATGCGCTGCCCCAGAAACAGCCCGAAACTGTGCCGACAGCTCATGCGTCGCCAACTCGGCGGCGCCTGCGTCAAAGAACGTGGTCTCACGGCTGGAGAGGTACTGGAACGACGCCCGATCATAGGAGGCAAGCCCCGGATACCACAGGCTCGAAAACTGCCCCTCCGCGCGTATCGTAAAGCTCTGCAAAGGGGTTGCCGTGGCGGCAGACGCGAGGCCGAGAAGGATGGAAATAGCGATCAAACCTGTCTTGACCCGCGTCATGGCGCACCTCGCATACTGAATAAACCTGATTGCAAAACCTGCCCCAGACAGGTCACTGCATCTGGGCAAGGTAGGCCATGACAGAGGGCAGCGTCTCGAGAAATCTTAAAACATGATTAACGCGGTAAGCTAATTCTGTGGTGACCAATAAAAAAGCCGGGCGTCAGAGCCCGGCTTCTTTCTTAAGATATGTGCTGGCGATCAGGCGTTCGCGCGCTTGCGGAACCCGAGCAGCAGGCCAAAGCCGCCCATCAGGAAGGCCAGGGACGCAGGCAGCGGCACCGCGCTCAGCGAGCTGGCGGAGATATCATAGTTGACGCTTACGCCGTAGCTGTCCTGGAAGAAGCTGCGGTGGCCTCTATCCCAGGAATAAGTGCCGTCATCCGAATAGGAGAAGCCGTTCGTGCTAAGCTCCGCTAGGAAGCTGTACCCGTCCGAGGCAGTCAGGCTCGCGCCAGATGCCGCCTGATATGCGCCGTTGCACATTGTGCTCAGGAAACCCGAGCAGCCCGTGTAGCTGACATCGCCCGTGTCGTGGATGTCGATCTGCATGGAGCCGGATCTGGCGCCAAGCTCGGCAACCCATGCCGCGTCGCTGTTGATCGACGGACGGTTGGGGTTGCGGTAGGAGGCGTTCTGCACGTGGCGCACGCGGTTGTTATTGTTGTTCACGCGGTAGGCGGAGCCGAAATCTACGGAGCTCAGGCGGCCCTCAACGTCCAAAACGTAGCTGCCAATAACGGCCGCTTGGCCCGATGCGGTGGACATCATAAGCGCTGCGGCTGCTGGCAGCACGATGGCTTTCAAAATTGATTTTCTCGAAGTCATTTTAATCCTCACTCATGACAGGCGACGCTTCTGGTGCCTTTTAGTTAACACAATCACGCAACTCACGCGACTGTTATATCTGCTTTAACTATGTTCTCTAATCGCTGACGAAAGTTGAATTCCATATTTACCAAATCCGCCCGCAGCGGCAAAAATAACACAATCTGTGGGGTTCATGTGTGAAATCAACACCATATGCCGTGGGGAGACCGACGCGTCAGGGGTGACCCTCGCGGGACGCCCCTTGGGGTGGTTCTGGGGATAACCGCTATTGGTTCCAAAGCGGAAACAATAGGAGAACATGCCCATGCTCAGAAAGGAATCGCTGGGGGCCGCATTTTCCAGCGGCCTGCTCGCTATTCTACCCGCTCGGGCCCGCGTCCTTGCGTGGAGCGGCCGGCGCCTGACCCGGTGGGGCCGTGCTTCAGGTCGCGGCCTTCTGGGGCTCCGCCTTGCCCTTGACCTTATCCTCTGCACCGTCTTTTGCACCGGGCTTCGGTGCGACCTCGGGTTTTTCGGTTTTCGCTTCGGGCGCAGGCAGGGCCAGAGCCTCGTCCGGCATCTGCTCGGGCAGCTCAATCTCGATCAGCCCGGTCTCAAGGTTCACCGCCACTTTTGGCCGGACCGCCATGCCGGAGAGCACCTCATTCACCTCCCCCATCGCCCGCGCTATCGTCTCGCGCTGGGTTTCCTTGACGACCTCAACTGATTTCTTGCCGAACAAGAACTTGAACATGGGTGGGACCGCCTTTTGGTTTGATTTACGCAGTATGATTTACGCAGTATATAGGCGGGACAGGCGCGGGTTTCAGGGGGAAAATGGAGGGTTGGGTCGCTGTGAAGGGGCCGTGCATTGCATTTGCGCAGGTTGCTTGAGGATTGGGCGATCGGCTATCGTGTGGGAGGCCGCAATCCGGGAGGAGGCCTGCAATTGAGCCGGAGGATCACTTCAAGAGAGATCGGCTAGACCCTCAACCTTCGCTTGCTGCTCCACCGTGTCGGTTTCACTCTTGTGCGGCCTCAATACAACCGCCTTGTTCCATGAGATTTGCAAGGTTCCAACCCTCAAGCGTGGTTTCGTTGTGAAGAATGTCTCCGTGATCGATGGAATCCAGTTCGATCAGACCGCGTTTCACCGCCAAGGCAACGGCTTGAAAAATGGTTTTCACCCCGAATTTTCGTGCGATTGAGGTCTGCATATTTTGCCCCCCGCCATAGCGATATCTGTGCGAGAAAGCCTCCTGCGGGTTCTCACTGGTCGCCGTGAGCCTGAGGAATTTCTTTTCATCTGTTGTGAGCTCTGCAACGGATGGCGACCCGATGGAGGAGAAAAAGACAAACGAGTCGATGAATTCATAGGACAAGGCGTAGATGTCCCGCTGAGACTTCGTAAACTGTTTCAAGTTCCAGGGCGCTTTACGTGCGGTATTCAGAATGACCATCGCAACCATTCCACTTGGAAAATCAATTCGAAAGGCAACCCCACTGCCTTCATTGAGCGTCTGATCTTTCGCATCGGGATCGAGAGGGATACCTGAACTGTCAGGGCGATAATTCGGGAAGAAGCAAACGGCCTCCGGCATTTGGAGCTCTTGCAGCAATGGGTGGGACTCAATGAAAGCCCGCGACGTCAGAAACTCGCGTTGCGGTCTTGGGAGCGACGAAAGGACCCGGTGTTTCAGAAAATGGTTCCGCCCTTCCGACAGGATCAGCACGGTTGCGTGATCAAAGCCAAACTCACGCGGGAACAGCGCGAACAGACCAGCCAATTTACTACTGCTCTCTACTTCAGCAAGATTGTCGATTAGTTTTTTGATGCTTGTCTTCCGGGGGACGTACAGGGTGTCGTCCCAAGAATCCACGTTCTTTGACATCTACAAACCGCCTCATTCCGCTCTATAATGGCCCTCTCTCAGTTTCTTCCGCCGAAACAGCACTTTCGCGGAGGAAGAGCGAACCTCAGCGACCAAAAGTCGGCAGCAAGGTTAACTGGACGTAAAACAACCATATGTTTTTTATGTATTTTCTTCAATGGATCGAATTTCTGACCAAAGTGAAGCGCGATCTGGCATTGTTTCGCTTTTTATGCCAGTAGGCCACAATTTGGCCGTATGTCTTTACACGAAAACAGTGGCCCTCGCCGTCACCTGCACTCTGTCGCAGATGAATCGCTCGCCACGTGCCAGTGGCTCAATCGAACTTCTTTCTTGAAGCCTGACCGCACAACATGGGCGAATTGCAGGAAACAGTTTGCGACGAAAAGACAGGTTTCAGCTGTCCATTTTCAGTGCGCTTATGAAGGCCTCCTGCGGAATATCCACTTTCCCAAACTGGCGCATCTTCTTTTTGCCGGCCTTCTGCTTGTCCAGCAGCTTGCGCTTCCGTGACGCATCCCCGCCGTAGCACTTTGCCGTCACGTCTTTGCGCAGGGCAGCCAGTGTCTCGCGTGCAATGATCCGCCCACCAATCGCCGCCTGGATCGGGATTTTGAACATGTGGCGGGGGATCAGGTCTTTGAGTTTCTCGACCATGGCGCGGCCGCGTTGCTCTGCTCGGTCGCGGTGGACCATGACCGACAGCGCGTCTACGGGCTCGTCATTGACCAGAATTTGCATCTTCACCAAATGGTCGGTGCGGTAGCCGGTCATTTGATAGTCAAAGGACGCGTAGCCCTTGGTCACCGATTTGAGCCGGTCGTAAAAATCAAACACCACCTCGTTGAGCGGCAGGTCATAGACCACCATCGCGCGGGAGCCAGCATAGGTCAGGTCCTCCTGAATGCCGCGGCGGTCCTGGCAGAGTTTCAGCACATCGCCCAGATACTCGTCGGGCACCAGAATGGTGGCCTTGATGCGCGGCTCTTCCAGATGGTCCACATGGGTCAGGTCGGGCATGTCGGCGGGGTTGTGCAGCTCGATCATCTCGCCCTGCTCGCCTTCAGGGGCGCGCATGTAGACGTGGTAAATCACGCTGGGCGCGGTGGTGATCAGCTCGATGTCATATTCGCGCTCGATCCGGTCGCGGATCACTTCGAGGTGCAAGAGGCCAAGGAAGCCGCAGCGGAAGCCGAAGCCCAAAGCGGCGGAGGTTTCCATCTCGTAAGAGAAGCTCGCGTCGTTCAGCGCCAGCTTCTCGATGGCGTCGCGCAGGTCCTCGAACTGGGCGCTATCCACCGGGAATAGCCCACAGAAAACAACGGGTTGCGAGGGTTTGAAGCCCGGAAGTGGCGTCTCGCACCCCTTCTTCTCATGGGTGATCGTGTCGCCCACGCGGGTGTCGCGCACCTGTTTGATGGAGGCGGTTAGGAAGCCGATCTCGCCGGGGCCAAGCTCCGCAATATCCTCGCGCTCAGGTTTGAAAACGCCGATGCGGTCCACGTGGTGGGTGGAGTTGTTCGACATCATCCTGATGCGCTCGCCCTTTTTCAGCACGCCGTCGATGATGCGCACCAGCACGATGACGCCGAGATAGCTGTCATACCAGCTGTCCACCAGCATGGCTTTCAGCGGAGCGTCGCGGTTGCCCTTGGGCGCGGGCAGATGGGTGACGATGGCCTCAAGCGTTTCGTGGATCCCCTGCCCCGTCTTGGCGGAGACCTGAATGGCGCCGGTCGCGTCGATGCCGATGACGTCCTCGATCTGCTCGGCCACGCGGTCACAATCGGAGGCAGGCAAGTCTATCTTGTTGAGAACAGGGACAATTTCGTGATCCGCGTCGATGGCGTGGTAGACATTGGCGAGCGTCTGGGCCTCGACGCCTTGTGAGCTGTCGACCACCAGCAGGGAGCCTTCGACGGCGCGCATGGAGCGGCTGACCTCGTAGGCGAAATCCACATGGCCGGGGGTGTCGATCAGGTTGAGGACGTAATCCTGCCCGTCATCGGCCTTGTATTCGAT
>CAYXIZ010000010.1:0-12382 GCA_964465485.1 uncultured Rhodobacterales bacterium
CGCTTCAAAAAGTTGTCGACACGCTGATCATCATTCCAAACCAGAACCTGTTCCGTCTGGCCAATGAGAAGACGACCTTCACCGAGGCGTTCTCCATGGCGGATGACGTGCTCTATCAGGGCGTCAAAGGCGTGACCGACCTGATGGTGCGGCCCGGCCTGATCAACCTCGACTTTGCCGATGTGCGCGCCGTGATGGACGAGATGGGCAAAGCCATGATGGGCACCGGGGAGGCCGAGGGCGAGGATCGCGCGATCCAGGCGGCAGAGAAGGCGATTGCCAACCCGCTGCTGGACGAAATATCGCTGCGCGGCGCGAAAGGCGTGCTGATCAACATCACCGGCAGCCACGACCTGACATTGTTCGAGCTGGACGAAGCCGCCAACCGTATTCGCGAGGAAGTCGACCCGGAGGCGAACATCATCGTGGGCTCGACGCTGGACACAGATATGGACGGCAAAATGCGCGTCTCTGTTGTGGCCACAGGCATTGAGGCCTCCGAAGAGCTGCTGGCGCAGCCTGTGCCGCGCCGGTCTCTGGCGGCTCCGCTGTCGCAAACCCCAGCCGCTGAAATGCCGCTGGACGAGGCCCCTGCAGCGGCGGCGCACGCGCCGGTTCAGACCCCTGCTATCGAAGAGCCTAGCCTTTTTGAAAGCCCAGCCGCGCCACAACCCGCGCCGCAAGCGCCACCAGTGCAGGCCCGTGGCTACGCGCCCGCTCCGACAGCGACAGATCAGGTGCCGCAAGACGGCCTGCCTGAGCCGGTATACCAGCCGACGCCAGAGCCTGCGCCGACCATCGTGGCAGAGCAACACCCTTCGCAACTCGCTGGGCAACAATCCGGGCAACAAGCTGGGGACGCCTTTATGGCACCGCAGCCGGGCACACCAACACCGGAAGCCATGGATCGCCTGCGCGCGGCGGTCAGCCGTCAACCAGCCTCACCGGCCCCTGCGGCTCAGCCGGCGGAACCGGCCGGTGAGAAGCCGCGCTTTGGTATCAATTCCCTGATCGGGCGGATGACCGGCTCGGCAGAAGAAGCGCCCCAACCGGCGCGGCAACAGCCTCAGGTCAACGCGATCCAGCCCTCCGCTGAGGTTGATCCCGAGCAGGAGAAGATCGAAATTCCGGCCTTCCTGCGGCGTCAGGCGAACTGACGCAGACAAAAAAGACGCAACGTCAGAGGCCGGGCATGTCCCGGCCTTTTTCGTTTTAAACCATAGACTTGCTGCGGGTGCATAATGAATTTCTGCGTGTGTGACAGCTATGTTGCAAACGGTCATAAAGAGTGAGTTGAGAGATCTCGGGGGCACCCCTATTTTCCCAACCATGGAACAATTGCGTTCTGTCGGATTTGAGTAGAAACCCTGACGCTTCCTAAGGAGGCACCCCACGTGCAAGCGACATTGAACTCTGCAGTCACTTTTGAAGGTGTCGGATTGCATTCCGGCGTCGCGGTGACGATGTCAGTGCTGCCAGCAGGGGTGAACCACGGTATCTGGTTCAAGCGGGTGGACGTGTCGGATGCCGATCCGATGATCCCGGCGCTCTATGACGCGGTTGAGCACAAGCCTTTGTGCACCCGGATCGTCAACGCGGCGGGCACGGATGTCACCACCATCGAACATATCATGGCGGCCCTTGTTGGCTGCGGCGTGCAGAACGCCTTGATCGAGATTGACGGCCCCGAAGTGCCCATCATGGACGGCGCGGCGGGTGATTTTGTACGCGCCTTCGTGGCGACGGGCGTGGCGCGCCAGGACGCACCGCTTTATGCGATTGAAGTGCTGAAACCCGTGAGTGTCGAGCTGCATGGCGCGACGGCGACGCTGGCCCCGGCGGGGTCTTTGGAAATTTCCTTCGAGATCGACTTTGAGGACGCGGCCATCGGCACGCAGTCCAAATCGCTGAACATGGCGAACGGCACCTTTGTGCGGGAGCTGTCCGACAGCCGCACCTTCTGCCGCAAATCCGACATTGATATGATGCATGCGGCGGGGCTGGCACTTGGCGGCACCTATGAGAACGCCGTGGTTGTGGATGGTGACGATGTGCTCAGTCCGGGCGGTTTGCGCCACAAGGACGAGGCCGTGCGTCACAAGATGCTCGACGCGCTGGGGGATCTGGCGCTGGCAGGGGCCCCGATCCTTGGACGCTACACGGGTATCCGCGCCGGTCATGCGATGACCAACATGCTGCTGCGGGAGCTGTTCGCAACGCCGGAGGCCTACCGTCTGGTCGACTGCACCACCGCCCAGCTGAGCCGTCTGCCGGGTGTTGGGGTCAAACATGCGGATCTTGCGCTGGTTGCCTGACCCTGCCGCAACTTTTTGTTTTCGAAAAACCGCCGCAAAGTCGTTTTGCCTTGCAGACACATGTGCTAAGGCTTTCAAAAGCGCCCCATCTCGCGTGGGTGTGGCGGACATGAGTTGCAGGGTTGGCGGGCTGATATGCCGAACAGGTCTTTGATCAAAACAGCGGTCATGCTGGCGCTTGTCTCGAGCGTTGCCGCATGTGGGACGCGCGACCGGAACGGGGGCGGCTTCCTGTCGAACCTCTTTGTGGGCGAGCAAGAGGCCCCGCTGGAAAGCTTCACCGCGGATGAGATTTACAAGCGCGGCGAGGCTGAACTGGCCAATGGCGATGTGGACGATGCGGTGCGCCTGTTTGGCGAGGTGGAGCGGCTCTACCCCTATTCGGAATGGGCCAAACGCGCGCTGATCATGCAGGCCTTTGCCTATCATGCGGACCGCGAATATGAGCAATCGCGCGCGGCGGCGCAGCGGTTCCTCGATTTCTACCCGGCGGATGAAGACACGCCCTATGCGCAGTATTTGCTGGCGATCAGCTATTATGACCAGATTGACCAGGTGGGCCGCGACCAAGGGCTGACCTTTCAGGCGCTGCAAGCCCTGCGCACCGTGATCGAGCGCTATCCGGACAGCGAATATGCGCGCTCCTCCATTTTGAAATTTGACCTCGCCTTTGACCATCTGGCCGGCAAGGAGATGGAGATCGGGCGCTACTACCTCAAGCGCGGGCATTACGCGGCCGGGATCAACCGGTTCCGCGTTGTGGTGGAAGAATTCCAGACGACGACCCACACGCCGGAAGCCTTGCACCGGCTTGTTGAAAGCTACCTGTCGCTGGGGCTGACCGACGAGGCGCAGACGGCGGCGGCGATCCTCGGGTTCAACTACCAGTCCAACGCGTTTTATCAGGACAGTTTTGAGCTGCTGGCCGGGCGCGGGTTGAAACCGGCGCCCAAGGGCACCGGCTGGCTGGTGGATATTTACCGGCAGGTCATCCGCGGCAGATGGCTGTGAGGGTGGCGGGGTAAACCCCGCCATGCGGGACCTATCATGCTGAGATCTCTTGATATTTCCGACATGCTGATTATTGACCGGCTGGTGCTTGAGTTCCAGCCCGGCCTCAATGTGCTGACCGGGGAGACCGGCGCGGGCAAGTCGATCCTGCTGGATTCTTTGGGCTTCGTGCTGGGCTGGCGTGGCCGGGCCGAGCTGGTGCGCGCAGGCGCTGAAAAGGGCGAGGTAACGGCGGTCTTCGACCTGCCTGAGGGCCATGCGGCACGGGATGTTCTGGCCGAAGCCGGGTTCGACAGCGAAGATGAACTGATACTGCGCCGTGTGAACCATCCTGACGGGCGCAAACAGGCTTGGATCAATGACCGGCGCGCCAGCGGCGAGGTGCTGCGGGCCTTGTCGGACGCGCTGGTGGAGCTGCATGGCCAACATGATGACCGGGGGCTGTTGAACCCGCGCGCGCACCGCATGTTGCTCGACCAGTTTGCGGGCACTGATTTGGGGCCGGTGCGGGCCGCTTGGGGGGCTATGTCCGCCGCCCGCAAGGCCTTGGCGGCGGCAGAAACAGCGCTTGCCAAAATGAGCGCGGAGGAAGATTTTCTGCGCCACTCGGTGGAAGAGCTGGACGCGCTTGCGCCCGTCGCGGGCGAGGAGCCTGAACTGGACACACGCCGCCGCGCCATGCAGGCGGGGGAGCGGATCAAGGATGACATAACCAAAGGATTACAAGCGCTTGGCAGCTCTGGCGCTGAAGGCATGGCGCTTGATGCGGCCCGCTGGCTGGACGGCGTGGCGGATAAGGCGGACGGGCATTTGAACGCTCCGCTGGCCGCGTTGGAACGCGCTATGACCGAGCTGGGAGAAGCCACACAAGGCGTCGAGGCGGCGCTGGAGGCCGTGTCGTTTGACCCGTTCGAGCTGGAGCGGGTGGAGGAACGGCTCTTTGCGATCCGCGCGCTGGCCCGCAAACATGACGTGATGCCGGATGAGCTGGCGGAGCTGACCGAGAGCTACCGCGCGCGTCTGGACGCGCTGGACGGTGGTGCCGCCGAGATCGAGGGGCTGGAGCAGGCTGTGGCGGCCGCGGAGGAGGCTTACGGCATCGAGGCAGACGCGTTGAGGGTCGCACGAGTGGCAGCAGCCACCCGGCTGGACGCCGCGATGATGGAAGAGCTGGCCCCGCTGAAAATGGAACGCGCAGTGTTTCGCACAGATATCACTGACGAGCCCTACGGGCCCGAGGGGCATGACATGGTGGCCTTCACAGTGGCCACCAACCCCGGCACGCCTGCGGGGCCTTTGAACAAGATCGCTTCGGGGGGAGAGCTGTCGCGGTTCTTGCTGGCCTTGAAAGTGTGTCTGACCGGGACCAGCGGCGACGTGACGATGATCTTTGACGAGATCGACCGGGGCGTGGGCGGGGCTACCGCAGACGCGGTCGGGCGCAGGCTGGGGGCTTTGGCGGAAGGGGGTCAGGTTTTGGTGGTGACCCATTCGCCGCAAGTGGCGGCCTTGGGCGGCCATCATTGGCGGGTCCAGAAATCCGTGCAGAATGAGGTGACGCTTTCCACCGTGGTGCCACTGGACGCGGAGGCCCGCGTGGACGAGATCGCGCGCATGGTGTCGGGCGACACGGTGACGGATGCCGCGCGCGAGGCGGCGAGGGCATTGCTGGGCCGTTAGGTTGGAATTTGGATATTTTCAACCAAATGGAGACAGGGCGAGGCGCTAAAAATGTCGTGCCTGTGCAAGCCTAATTGACCTGAACCATCTTGCCGGGGTTCAAAATATTCTGCGGATCGAAGCTGCGTTTGATGTCGGCCATGACGGACCAGGCGTCGCCATGTTCGCGGGTCATATATTTCATTTTGCCCATGCCGACGCCGTGCTCTCCGGTAACCGTGCCGCCCATCTCAAGCGCGCGGTCCACCATGCGATCAGCGAGGCGTTTGGCCTCTGCCAGCTCTTCGGGTTTGCCGGGATCCATCATCAGGATGGCGTGGAAATTGCCGTCGCCGACATGGCCCAGAATGGGGCCGGGGATGAAGCTGGCGGCAATGTCCTTTTGGGTTTCCGTCACGGCCTCGGCCAGCTTTGAGATTGGCACGCAGATATCAGTCGACATGGCGGTGCAGCCTTTGCGGGAGGCGAGAATGGCGTAATAGCCGTCATGGCGCAGCTGCCACAGGGCTGTGCGCTCCTCCGGCTTGGTGGCCCATTCGAAATCCGCGCCGCCGTGATCGGCCACGATCTCGCCAAAGCGCTTGGCGTCCTCCGCAACGGCGGCGGGGGAGCCGTTGAACTCGATCAGCAGATGCGGTTGCGCGGGCATGTTGCGGCCGGAATAGGCGTTGAAGGCTTCAGTTGTGGCGGCGTCGACAAATTCGATGCGGGCCATGGGCAGGCCCATCTGGATCGTCTCCATCACGCAAGCCACGGCGCTATCCATGTCGGGGAAGGCGCAGATACCGGCGGAGATGGCCTCGGGCTGGCCCTGCAATTTCAGGGTGAGCTCGGTGATCAGGCCAAGCGTGCCTTCGGAGCCTACGAAAAGATGCGTCAGATCATACCCGGCTGAGGTTTTGCGCGCGCGTGACCCGGTGCGGATGATACGGCCATCGGCCAGCACAACCTCAAGGCCCATCACGTTGTCGGCCATGGTGCCGTAGCGCACGGTGGTGGTGCCAGAGGCGCGTGTCGCGGCCATGCCGCCGATGGAGGCGTTGGCACCGGGATCGACCGGAAAGAACAGCCCCGTGGCGCGCAATTCCTCGTTCAGCGCCATGCGGGTGATGCCGGGTTGGACGCGCACGTCCATATCCTCTGCGTTTACCTCAACGACCTGCGCCATGCGCGAGAAATCCACCGTGACGCCGCCTTTCAGCGCCAATGCGTGGCCTTCCAGCGAGGTGCCAGTGCCCCATGGGATGACGGGGCAGTCATGTTTGGCGCAGATTTTGACCAGCGCGCTGACCTCCTGCGTGGTTTCGGGGTAGGCGACGGCGTCGGGGGGCATCGGGGCATAATAGACCTCCGAGCGGCCATGAATGTCGCGATCTGACTTGGAGACGGTCAGCCTTTCGCCTAAGAGGGATTGTAGCTCCGAGATGGCGGCGGGAATGGTCATGTGCTGGCCTCTGTACGATTTCGGGCAGTTTAGGCCAGTGGGCCTGCAAGGGAAAGCGCGAGGCGGGTATGGCCGAGCCGGAAAAGTCGATAATCGCGGGCCAGATTGGCGACGTGGTACAGTCCTGCAAAACGGGCTGGCTGGTGTTGCGCCACCGGGGGCCTTCCAAAATACAGTTCTGGTTCATTGCGCTGATGGTGGGCATCGCGGCGGGCGGCGCGGCGGTGGGTTTTCGCATCGCCATCGAGTGGCTGCAGGGCGTGCTGTACAACGCCAAGGACGTGCGCAGCCTGCAGGAGTTCATTGCGGATGTGGAGTGGTATTTCATCCTGTTGATCCCGGTCGCGGGCGGGCTGTTGACCGGCATCGTGCTGCATGTGTTTACCCCCGACGGGCGCGCGCGATCGGTGGCGGATGTCATCGAGGGGGCGGCGATGAACAATGGCCGGGTCGGGATACGGGCCGGGCTGGCTTCGGCTTTTGCGTCAATGATCACGCTGTCATCGGGCGGCTCGACAGGGCGGGAGGGGCCGGTGGTCCACCTGGCGGCTGTCATCTCAAGCTGGGTGTCGGGGGTGTTGAAAGCCGACGGCATCACCGGGCGCGACCTGCTGGGATGCGCCGTGGCCGCCGCCGTGTCGGCCAGCTTTAACGCGCCTATTGCGGGCGCGCTCTTCGCGCTGGAGGTCGTTTTGCGCCATTTCGCAGTGCATGCCTTTGCGCCGATTGTGATTGCCAGCGCGGCGGGGACGGTGATCAGCCGCCTGACCTTTGGCGACGTCACGGAATTTATGCTGCCTGCGGGCTCCGCGCTGAGTTTTTACCAGGAGCTGCCGGCCTTTCTGATCCTTGGGCTGCTTTGCGGTCTGGTCGCGGTGGTGATGATGCGAACGATCTTCTGGGCCGATACGATGGGCACAGCTGTCCAAAAGGCCACCGGCATGCCGCGCTGGTTGCGGCCTGCGGCGGCGGGGCTGGTCTTGGGCGCATTGGCGATTTTCTTCCCGCATATCATCGGGGTGGGTTACGGCACCACGTCGGCGGCGCTGACGGGGGAACTGCTGCTCTATGAGGCGGTGGTGTTCACGATTTTGAAGGTGATCGCGGTGGCCGTCACCATGGCGGGGCGCATGGGGGGCGGGGTGTTTTCCCCTTCGCTGATGGTGGGCGCGATGACCGGGCTGACCTTCGGCATGATTGCCACGAGCGTCTTTCCCAATGTCTCAGGGGCGGAAACGCTTTATGCCTTGGCGGGGATGGGCGCGGTGGCGGCGGCGGTGCTGGGCGCGCCGATCTCGACGACGCTGATCGTGTTCGAGCTGACCGGAGACTGGCAGACGGGGCTTGCGGTGATGGTGGCGGTGTCGTTGTCCTCTGCGCTGTCGAGCCGGATGGTGGACCGGTCGTTCTTCCTCACGCAGCTGGAGCGGCGCGGGGTGCATTTGGCGGCGGGGCCGCAGGCCTATTTGCTGTCGATGTTCCGGGTCAGCAACGTGATGCGCAAGCCGGACCACCCCAGAGCCGCCTCCGACGAGGCAATCTGGCAGGCAATCGAAGCGGGACATTTCATCGACCCCAACGCCACGCTGGAAGACGCAATGCCGATCTTCGAGGAGACCAACGAGCCGTTCTTGCCCGTCGTCACCCTAGGCGCGGAGGGAGAGCCCCCGACCGTGCAGGGCGCGTTGTTTCAAATGGATGCGTTGCGGCAATATAACCGCGCTTTGGCCGCCACAGCGGCGGAGGAGCATTCCTGAGCCTCAGGTGGCCTCAACCGTGACCTTGTCGGCGTAGAAAGCCAGATGGCCTGTGATTTGTTCCAACCCGTCTTTGGGCGACTCGTAAGACCATGCCGCATCCTGAATGGGACCGCTTTTGGCCTGTAGCGTGTAATAGCTGGCGTCGCCCTTATGCGGGCAATGGCTGGTGGTGGCCGTCTTGTCGAAAAACGCCATGGCCAGATCGGCGCGCGGGACGTAAAGCACCGGCGCATGGCCACCCTCGTGAAGCGTGATGACATTGGCGCTTTCCCCCAGAACCGCCCCGGCGGCGCGGATGGAATAGGTGCCGATGGCGGGCTTCAGCGTGATATGGTCGGACATGGCAGTGGCCTCTTCGGAATAGTCTGTAAATTTTTGTAGACACTCTACATGCCAGACTTGCTACCCTGATGACAAGCGTGCAGATGCCGCAGGGCGGCGTGACGGCTCTAGAGCGGCGCGGTCGCGGCGGCGAGCCAGTCCTGCTCCGGGCCGCTCATATCGAGCTTTTCAGCGATTTCAGCGTGATAGGCGTCGATCCAGTCGCGTTCCTTCGGGCTGAGCATCTCGACGGCGATCAGGCGACGGTCTATCGGCACCCAGGTCAATGTCTCGAACTGCAGCTGCTCCCGGTTGTCGCCCAGCGCGGGCGCGGGCTGGGTCACGATCAGGTTTTCGATGCGAATGCCAAACGCACCCTCGCGGTAATAGCCGGGCTCGTTCGACAGGATCATGCCCGCCTGTAACGGCACTTCCGAGATACGGCTGATGCGCTGCGGCCCTTCATGCACGGACAGGTAGACGCCGACGCCGTGCCCCGTCCCGTGGTCATAATCAAACCCATGCCGCCAGAGCGGCGCACGCGCCAATGCGTCCAGATCGCGCCCTGCCAGCCCTTTGGGGAAACGCGCGAGCGACACCGCGATCATGCCTTGCAGCACCAGCGTGAAGCATCTGCGCTGCTCCTCGGTCGGCTGACCAATGGCGATGGTGCGGGTGATGTCGGTGGTGCCATCGACATATTGCCCGCCGGAATCGACCAGCAGCAGGCCTTCATCGACGCGGCGGTTGCTCTCTTCGGTGACGCGGTAATGCACAATCGCGCCGTTGGGCCCGGCGCCAGAGATAGTCTCGAAACTGATGTCTTTCAGCGCGTTGGTCTTGCGGCGGAACCCCTCAAGCTTTTGAGCGACGTCGATTTCCGTCAGGGAGCCCGCGGGCTGCGCGTCGAGCCAGCAGAGAAACGCGACCATGGCCTTGGCGTCACGGAGATGCGCCGCTCGGGTCGCCGCGATCTCAGTGCTGTTCTTGCAGGCTTTCGGCAGGATACACGGGTCTTCCGCATACGCGATCTCCACGGAAGCCGCCTGAAGCGCTGCGCTGACGGCCAGAGGCGCGGAGGTGGGGTCCACGCGAACAGGCCCGGTCAGCGTGGCCAGCGCGGCCTCAAACTCACCTTGCGGGCGGGAGGTGATATCCGGGCCCAGCTCCAGCGCGCCGAGCTTGGCGGGATCAATGAACAGGTCGAGATTGCCGCTGTCATAGAGCACCGCAAAACATTGTGCGACGGGGATGCGCGGAATGTCCGAGCCGCGAATATTGAGCAGCCAACAGATCGAGTCGGGCAGGGTCAGCACGGCAGCAGTTTGGCCAGCCTCTTTCAGGGCGGATGCAAGACGCGCGCGTTTGTCGTGACTGTCTTCGCCAGCCAGCGCGATCGGATAGAGGCTGACCGCGCCTTGCGGCTGGGCGGGGCGGTCCTCCCAGATGCGGTCCACGAGATTGTCGGAGGCCACCAGCGTCAGCTTGGTGCCTTTCAACCCGCGCTCAATCTCGTCGATCTGGCCTTTGGTGAACAGCCACGGGTCATAGGCGATGCGGCCTGCGCTCAACTGGTCTTTCAACCATGTGGCGGGCTTGGTCTCGGGCCAATGCACCGGGGTGAAGGCCTGCATGTCGACCTGCTCTTTCACCTGCAATCGGTAGCGCCCGTCGATAAACACGCCTGCGCTGTCCATCAGCGCAATGCAGAACCCAGCCGAGCCGGTGAAGCCCGTGAGCCATGCCAGCCGGTTGTCGCACTCGGCCACATACTCGCCCTGATGGGCGTCGGCGCGGGGGATGATGACGCCGTCAAAGCCCGCCTCTTGCAGTTGCGCGCGCAGGGCAGCGAGCCGGTCAGGCCCGTCAGTGGGGGAGGTCGTCTTGGTGTAGGTTTGAAAGGTCATAGGCGCGACGTTGCAGCGGATTGCGTCAGCACGCAAGATAGCGTTTGCGCGGGTTGAAACGTTCTAGGATTTTAACCCGCGCGTTTCATGCCCATCACGCGCGCACGGGCGCGCGGATCGCTGTCAAACAGCGCGGCCAGCTGTTCGGTCATGGCACCGGCCAATTGTTCGACATCTGTAATTGTGACCGCGCGGTCATAGTAGCGCGTGACGTCGTGACCAATGCCCACGGCGATCAGTTCGACCGCTTTGCGTTTCTCCACCATGGCGATCACGTCGCGCAGGTGTTTTTCGAGGTAATTCGCGGGGTTAACGGACAAAGTTGAATCGTCCACCGGCGCGCCGTCAGAGATCACCATGAGGATTTTGCGGCTCTCGGGACGGCCGATCATGCGCCGATGCGCCCATTCCAGCGCCTCGCCGTCAATGTTCTCTTTTAACAAGCCCTCTTTCATCATCAGGCCCAGATTTGGCCGCGCGCGACGCCATGGGGCGTCTGCGGATTTGTAGATGATGTGGCGCAGATCATTGAGACGTCCCGGCGCTTGCGGGCGGCCATCATTGAGCCAGCTCTCGCGGCTCTGGCCGCCTTTCCACGCGCGGGTGGTGAAGCCGAGGATCTCGGTTTTGACCTGACAGCGCTCCAACGTGCGGGCCAGCACATCTGCGCAGATCGCAGCGATGGAGATCGGGCGGCCCCGCATGGAGCCGGAATTGTCCAAGAGCAGCGTGACGCAGGTGTCGCGGAATTCGGTGTCTTTCTCGACCTTGAAGCTGAGCGGCGTTGTCGGACTGACGATCACGCGGGCGAGGCGGCCTGCATCGAGAATGCCTTCCTCCAGATCGAACTCCCACGAGCGGTTTTGCTGGGCCTGAAGGCGGCGTTGCAGCTTATTGGCGAGACGCGAGACAGCACCTTTCAAAGGCTCAAGCTGCTGGTCAAGATAGGCGCGCAGGCGTTCCAGCTCGGCGGCCTCTGCCAAGTCTTCGGCCTTGATTTCTTCATCAAATTCAGTGGAGTAGACGGCGTAATTCTCATCAGCTTCGGAATGCGGCGCAGGAGGGGGCGGGTCCATCGGGGCCTCGCCTTCCGGCATTTCTGCCTCGTCGCCCATCTCCGCATCGGCCATATCGTCGAGTTGAACCGTGGCTTGGCTCGCGTCTTCCTGCTCTTCCTGAGATTGCTCGGCGGAGGCCTCCGCATCCTCGGAATTGTCTTCCTTGTCGGCGTTGGATTGGTCGTCTTGGTCAGCCTGATCCTCGTCCTGATTGGCCTCGTCTTCCTGATCTTCGCTGATATCGTCCGGGTCGTCGCCCAACTGGTCGCCATAGCCCAGATCATCAATGATCTGGCGCGCGAATTTGGCGAAAGCCTTTTGATCGGACAGCACATCTTGCAGATTGTCGAGCGTGCCGCCCGCAGCGCCTTCGATGAAGTCTTTCCACAGCCCCATCACATTGTCGGCGGAGGCCGGCAGGTCGCGCCCGGTCGCCAAATGCCGGATCAGATAGCCCGCCGCCACGGAGAGCGGGGCCTGCCCGGCTTCCGTGATCTGGCCATAGCCCTTGCGGTCGGCTTCCGTGCCGATCTTGGCGTCGATATTGCCCGCAGTGCCGGGCATGGAGCGCGCGCCCATCGCCTCGCAACGCGCAGTTTCCATCGCGTCATAGAGATCGCGGGCCATATTGCCCTGAGGCAGGTATTTGTTCGAGGTGGAGGGGTTATGAAAGCGGCGGCGCAGCGCATAGGCATCCGCCGTGCCGCGCGCCAGCATCACCTCGTCGCGCGTCATGCGCCGCGTCACCTGCGGCAGACGCACCTGCTCATTGGTCATGCCCGGAGGATCAACGGAGTAGCTGACCCCCAGATCAGGGTCATTGGCCAGCGTCTTCGTGGCCTCTGCCAGCGCCTTTTTGAAAGGGTCGGCGGGGTTGTCGTTTTTG
>CAYXIZ010000010.1:12482-14690 GCA_964465485.1 uncultured Rhodobacterales bacterium
GCCGCACTTTCGGGCAGCTCCTCGTCGAAACAGCGTTGGTAGAACTCGGCCACGGTTTCGCGTTCCAGCTCGTCACATTTGTTCAGGAAGGACAGGCGAAAGGCATAGCCTACATCGTTGAAAATCAACGCGTTCTGGGCCCATGCGATGACGGTCCGGGGCGACATCAGCGTGGAGAGATCGCCGTTCATGAAAGCGGTCCGCGTCAGGTCGGCAACGGTGACCATCTGGCCCACTTTCTTGCGACCATCCTCGGTGTTGTAATGTGGATTTTTCGCCAGCACGATCGCGGCCTCTGCCGCATGGCTGAGATAGTTCAGCGTCGACACAAGCGACCAGCGGTCCATCTGGCCCTGGTTGATCTGCTGGGTGCCGTGGTAAAGCCCGGTTGTGTCGCCCAAGCCCACGGTGTTGGCGGTCGCAAAGATGCGGAAATTGGGGTGCGGCTCGATCACTTTGTTTTGGTCCAGAAGCGTCAGCTTGCCGTCCACTTCCAGCACCCGCTGGATGACGAACATCACATCCGCACGGCCTGCGTCATATTCGTCAAACACGATGGCCGTCGGGTTGCGCAGGGCCCAAGGCAGGATGCCTTCCTGAAACTCGGTGACCTGCACGCCGTCTTTCAGCTTGATCGCGTCCTTGCCGATCAGGTCAATCCGGGAGATGTGGCTGTCGAGGTTTACCCGCACGCAAGGCCAGTTCAGGCGCGACGCCACCTGTTCGATATGGGTGGATTTGCCCGTGCCGTGATAGCCCTGGATCATCACGCGGCGGTTATGGGTGAAGCCTGCAAGGATCGCGAGGGTGGTGTCGCGGTCGAACTTGTAGGTGCTGTCCAGCTCTGGCACGCGGTCGGTGCGGTCTGCGAAGGCCTTGACCTTCATGTCGCTGTCAATTCCGAAGACCTCGCGGACCGAGATCTCCTCAGTGGGTTTTGCGCCCAGATCGATGCTGCCATCCGCCATTGTCTTGTCCTTTGATCGTAACGCGTTTGGGATGCCTGAATTTGCACTCAAGGGCAAGGGGAGCGGCGGGCCAAAAACCACATTCCCGACTGCGACCTAGCGACCCAAGGACCAGAGCGCCTGCGCCGGAGCGGGCCAGAGCTTCACGGCTCTATTCGGCGAAGTTGCGGCTTTCCTTGATCTGATCCCAGGCCCAGACAACCTGTTGCAGCTGGTCCTCGTCAGAGCGGTTGCCGCCATTCATATCGGGGTGCAGCACCTTGATCAGCGACTTGTAGAGCTTGCGCAGATCCTTCTTGGTCATATCAGGCTTGCCGTCGAGAATTTCGAGCGCTTGGCGCTCGGTAGGTGGCAGCTTGCGGCCCGCATTGCCACCATTGCGGCCCGGATTGCGCGTCGCGTTTTCGCCCAGCACGGCCATCGGATCGTCAATGCCCAGCCGCGACCATGCACGTTGCTCCTCGCCTTTCTTCATCGGTTTGGTCGGGCGCTCCCAGACTTTGTCCGACGACATCTGGCGCTCCATCTCTTCTTGCGTATGGGTCTCGAAGAAGTTCCATTTCAGGTTGTATTCGCGGGCATGCGCCTTGCAAAACCAGTAATAATCATCAAGCACATCAGGGCTTTTCGGCGCGCGGTACTGACCGGCTTCCTTGCAATCGGGGGCCTCGCATTCGCGCTGCGATGTCTCAACGGCACCTGACATGCCACGCCGCCCGCGCGCGCGTTTTTTCTTGTCGCTGGAGACGGACATATCGAACTCAAACGGGTCAAATGGGGCGCGCGCCATGAACATGCCTTTCGTATTGGGAGAGGAGAGTTTAGGGTTTTTGCCAGCAAGGTGAAGGGGCAAATCGGACAAATTATGGGGATAGCCAAAGAAATTGAGCAAAAGCTCGCCCGCGCCTTTGCGCCGCAGCTTTTGGAAGTGGTCGATGACAGCGAAGCGCATCGCGGTCATGCGGGGTTTCAGGAGGGTGGCGAGAGCCATTTCAACGTCAAAATCGTCTCGCAGGCATTTAAAGGCCAGTCACGGCTGGCCCGTCACCGCGCGGTGCATGCGGCCATTGGCCCCGAGTTGATCGCGCGCATTCACGCGCTGGCTTTGGATATTTCTGACGGCGGGTGAGCTAGACCTCATCCCGCGTCACGCCGCCCAGAGATTTGCTTTTGACCTCTGTTTCGGGCTCGTCGAAGTCGGGGTCCTCAGCGGTGGGCGCTTCGGCATCGGGGTCTTCGG
>CAYXIZ010000010.1:14790-28847 GCA_964465485.1 uncultured Rhodobacterales bacterium
CTTCGGCATCGGGGTCTTCGGTCTCGGTTTCTTCGGTCTCGGGCGCGTCTTCCGGCGTCTCATCGCGTTCGGGTCGCTCATCGTCCTCGTGATGCTCCAGCGCGAGCAGTTCTTCCTCCGGGGCCACCTCATCTGCCAAGGCGCGACGAAAAACCAACATGGAATGGTACTTCACCGTCTTGGAGGTCAGGCCCTGCCGCTCTTCGCACGGCAGCGTGTCTGCGCGCAGATAGTCCCAGCCTTCGGCGGCCATCTCATTCATCAAGCCGCTGATCGCATTGGCAAATTTCGCAGGCCCGCCTTTGACACCTTTGCCCGACTTGCCTTTGCGCGGCGCCGCGACGACCCGGTATTCATAGTTGGACATGGCAGATGCTCCCCTTCGCGAACCGCCGTCGGGGTAACACCCATGCCGGTGCGCAATCAAGGGGGAGTTCTGGCCTGTTACGCGCAGCTTGGCTGGTCAGGGCGTCCGGGCTCGCTCAGATTGTTGGAGAACAGCGCGATCTTGTTGCCCTGCGGGTCACGCAGATATCCGACATAGAAATGCGCGCCATAAGAGGCGCGAAACCCCGGTGCGCCCTCGTCACTGCCGCCAGCCTTCAGCGCCGCGGCATGCAACGCGCGCACCTGTCTTTGGGTCTGCGCCTCAAAAGCAGTCATCGCCCCGTTCCCGGCGGAGGCCGCTTGCCCATCAAAACTTGGCTTCACATAGAAATCCGGTCGTGCCACCGGCTGATCCGGGGCAGGGGGCAAAATGTAGCTCAGGCCCTCCGGCCCTTCTTTGAGCACGTAACCCAGCGCAGGCAGCAGCGCGTCGTAGAAGCGTTTGGCCTGCACAATGTCGTCGGCACCGACGGTCACATAGGCAATCATGGCGCGGGGTCGCGGTTGGTCATGGGGCCAGTTTAGCGCGCACCGGATCGTTTTGGCAGTCCCGAAGTGGGGGGCTGTGCCTGCTGACGTCTGATGCTTATTTTCAAACAGTTCTGAGCCTAGGTCATGTTTGTTTCCCCGACGGCAACGGTCACACAGGCTTTTCATCAACTAGGGCGAACTTGCCTCAAACTCTTCGCGTTTCCGCCGTTAACCAATGGCACATCTTGAGCATTGGTTAACGGACGACCATTGAGGGGATTCGTCATGGGACATAAAATCTTTGCGCTCGCTACAGCGCTTATCTTTGGAGCACATGCAGCAACTGCGGCCGTTGTCACCAATGGCAGCTTTGAGCTTGATCCGGGTGTGGTCAGCCAAGGCGTTGGTGGTCACGGGCGCGGTGCGGTGTTTTCTGAGCTTCCCGAAAAGAAAGGGCGCAGCTGGGGAATTTGGACCTCCGGCGTCGCCGGTTGGTCTTCGGATGCGAATGGCATCGAGTTTCAAACCACGCGCACTTTGGGCCCAAATCTGAGACCGTCTGACGGCAACTACTATGTTGAGTTGGACACGCGTCGCAACAGCCGCATTTTTCAGAATGTGAACCTGAATCCCGGCCGCTACAATCTGAGCTTTGACTATGCGCCACGGGTCAACTCGAACACGTCCAACGATATTTCGGTGACATTGGGCGGCTATGTCGATGAGCTTGTGTCGAGCAGCTATTCCGGCGGCGCGCGGTCCTGGACGACGTTCAACTACAATTTCGACGTCAGCTCCAGCGGGCTGGTCGAGCTGGGCTTTGCGGCCCGTGGTGCGTCGAACTCGCTGGGCGGGCTCTTGGACAATGTAGATATCTCGGTCGTGCCGTTGCCCGGCGGGCTGGTGTTCCTGCTCTCGGCTTTCGCAGGGTTCGGGGTGCTGCGCCGCTCCCGGACCGCCGCCTAGCCTTTGAGCTTTTGCGCCACCAGCTGATTGACGGCCTTCGGGTTCGCCTTGCCGCCCGTGGCCTTCATCACCTGACCCACGAACCAGCCAGCAAGTTTCGGGTTTTCCTGCGCCTTGGCCACCTGGTCGGGGTTGTCGGCGATGATCTGATCCACAGCCGCCTCAATGGCGCCAGTGTCTGTGACCTGCTTCATGCCGCGGGCTTCCACGATCTGGGCCGGGTCGCCACCCTCGGTATAGACGATCTCAAAGAGGTCCTTGGCGATCTTGCCGGAGATGGCGTCTGACGTGATCAGGTCAATGATGCCGCCCAATTGTGCAGGCGAGACGGGGCTGTCGGTGATAGCCCTGTCGTCGTCTTTCTTCAGACGGCCAAACAGCTCGTTGATCACCCAATTGGCGGCCAGTTTGCCGTCGCGCCCGTCGGCCACCTGCTCGAAATAGGCGGCGTTGATCGTGTCGGCGGTCAGAACGCTTGCGTCATATTCCGACAGGCCAAAATCCCCCATGAAGCGCAAACGCTTGGCGTCGGGCAGCTCCGGCAATTTCGAGGCCAGATCATCGACCCAGTCTTGTTCGATCTCCAACGGCAGCAGGTCGGGGCAGGGGAAGTAGCGATAGTCATGCGCCTCCTCTTTGGAGCGCATCGACCGCGTCTCGCCCTTGTCCGGGTCATAGAGCCGCGTTTCCTGATCGACCGTGCCGCCCGCTTCGACGATGGCGATCTGGCGCTTGGCTTCGACCTCGATCGCTTGCTGGATGAAGCGCAGCGAGTTCATGTTCTTGATCTCGCAGCGTGTGCCCAGATGGGAGAAATCCTGCGTCTCCATGTACTTCTCGTAAGCCCCCGGCAGGCAGATCGACACGTTCACATCGGCCCGCAGATTGCCGTTTTGCATATTGCCGTCGCAAGTGCCCAGATAGCGCATGATCTGGCGCAGCTTGCTCACATAGGCAGCGGCCTCCTCGGGGCCGCGAATGTCGGGGCGGGAGACGATCTCCATCAGCGCGACACCAGTGCGGTTGAGATCCACGAAAGACATGGTCGGGTCCATGTCGTGGATGGATTTGCCAGCGTCCTGCTCAAGGTGGATACGCTCGATGCGGACCGTGCGGGCAATGCCGGGCTCCATATCCACATGCACTTCGCCCTCGCCCACGATGGGGTGGTAGAGCTGGCTGATCTGGTAGCCCTGCGGCAGGTCGGGGTAGAAGTAGTTTTTGCGGTCAAAGGCGGAGTAGAGGTTGATGTCGGCCTTCAGGCCCAGCCCCGTGCGCACGGCTTGGGCCACGCATTCTTCGTTGATCACGGGCAGCATGCCGGGCATGCCCGCATCCACGAAAGCCACGTTGGAATTCGGCTCCGCCCCGAATTGCGTGGAGGCCCCGGAGAACAGCTTGGCGTTGGTCGCAACCTGCGCGTGAACCTCAAGGCCAATCACCAGCTCCCAATCATGCTTGGCGCCCGAGATGATCTTGGGTTTCGGCGTCTCGTAGGTGAGGTCCAGCATGGTCCGGCTCCGCATGGGTGGTGTTGCCTTGCTTTTATGGGAGGGCCGGGGGGCGGGCAAGCTCTATCGGGTGCCCCTTGTGTCCGCGCGCTCAGTCTGGTCTGTATGACGCCCATGCGCTGCCACGCTCTCATAGCGGTCCTGTTGGGCCTGTGTTTTGCCACCCCGCTGGCCGCCACGGAGCCGCGTGTTGCGGGCGGGTCAGCACCTCTTGCCGAGACCAGACCCCTGCCGCGCGAGGACATGGTGCCGCGTGCGCGGTGGGATTTTCGACGGGACGGGCACCTGTGGACCCGCGCCACCTTATCGGCGCTCAAAGGCCATGGCCGTCCGCTGATCGAGATGGTGCCGGACGACATTGCCGATTGGTGCCCGGCCTATGCCCAGAACGGCCCAGACCAACGGGCGGCGTTTTGGAACGGTTTTATTTCAGGGCTGGTGAAGCATGAAAGCACCTACAAGCCACGCGCCGTGGGCGGCGGCGGGCGGTGGTACGGGCTGACCCAGATCTTGCCCGCAACGGCCCGCGGCTATGACTGCCGCGCGGGCAGCGGCGACGCGTTGAAGGCGGGGCCAGCAAACCTGAGCTGTGCGGTGCGGATCATGGCCACAACTGTCAGCCGGGACGGGGTTGTGGCGCTCAAGAACGGCAAGCTGGCGGGGGTTGCTGCCGATTGGGGCCCGATGACGAAACGTGCCAAACGGGCCGATATTGCGGGCTACACCAAGCGGCAGAAATACTGCCGTTTGCTGTCCTCCGTGCCGCCTTTGCCGCGACCCGACCGGGTGGCGAAGGCTGCTTTGGACTAACGTCCGCCCGACACGTCCACGGATGTGCCAGTGATATAACTCGCCCCTTCGCCCATCAGATAGAGGATCGCATGGGCGCATTCCTCCGCATCGCCGGGGCGCTGCATTGGCACCATATGGGCCAGATCATCGCAACGATCCGGCAGCCCGCCTTTGGCGTGAATGGCGGTCTCGATCAGTCCGGGGCGGATGGCCACAACGCGGATACCCTCCGCCGCAACCTCGTCGCTGAGACCCTTGGTGAAGATGTCGATCCCCGCCTTGGCCGCAGCATAATCCACATATTGCCCAGCGGAGCCGAGCCGTGCGGCGGCAGAGCCGGTATTGACGATCACGCCGCCGTCGCCGCCATAGGCGGTGGACATGCGCAACACGGCTTCCTTGGCCACAAGAAACGGCGCGATCAGGTTGATGTTCATCATCCGGTGCAGGCGTTCCGGGGTCATTTCGTCGACGCGTTGCGGCGTGTCGACCACACCCGCATTGTTGACCAGCGCATCAAGGACCGGGAAGACGGCGTCGAGCTCATCAAAGAGGCGGGTGATGGCGCCGGGGTCGGACAGATCGCCTTGCAGCATGTAGGTCGTGGCCCCTTCCTGCTCGCACATCTGGGAGACCAGCTGCGCGCCTTTCAGATCCGAATTGTAATGGACCGCGATATCATAGCCGTGCTTGGAGGCGAGCACAGCCGTGGCGGCGCCGATGCCGGAGCTGGCGCCGGTGATGAGGACGGTTTTCTTGCGGGCCATTATGCGGACAGCTTTCGGGCGCGGTGGGTCACGGACATGGGGTCACTCGTTGTTGGTTTGGCCTTCTTTGCCCCCGCTATTTGGCGGATTTATGGCAGGCAGGGCAAGTTTTTTCGATCTGCGGCGCATGCGTCGGGTCTGTCTAAAACATTGAAGTAAAAGCAAACTGTTGATTTTGTTAGGGCGTTGTTAACCCGCTGAAAAAGCCCCCTCCTGGATGGGGCAGATGTTTTTCTCTCCTCGACAAAACACGGCGTGGAGCATAGCTCAGGCCTTGGGCATATAACAGCGGAGCAGGGCATATGACGGGCGAGACCAATCTGGACGTGTTGATTGCATCCCTGTCGGCTGAGCTGGTCGAGGGCGTCTACGTCTTCGTCACCTTGCCACCTGGTCAGCTGCCTGCAGACATAGCGCCGCGCATGATGTTTCAGGAGGCAGAAGGCACGACCCTGATCCTGCGCCGCAGCGACGCCGAGGCGCGAGGGCTGTCGTTCGAGTTCCCTTGCCGCATGATCACGCTGAACATCCATTCCTCGCTGGAGGCCGTGGGCTTCATGGCCCGCATCACCACCGCATTGGCCGCCCATGATATGGGCGTGAACCCGGTGTCCGGGTTTTACCACGACCATCTCTTCGTCCCGCTGGGACGTGAAGAGGACGCAATGGCGGTGCTTGCGGAGATGGCGGCAGGGTAGGTCTCGCTGATATATGTGGCGCGCCAGACTGCTTTGCGCCGGAATTGAGCGAGGCTGCTCTGGCTCTTCGCTTGGACCTGTCACAAAAACTTAACCAGGATGTCAAAAAACCTTCGTGTCTGCTTTTTACCGCTAGCCCTGTCGGACCCGCTGCGGGTCAAAACAGGAGAAGCGACATGTCCCAAATCAACTATGATGAATTATCTTTTGATGATGAAGACGAACTGAAATTTCCGCGCCCGACACGGCAGGGCTTTGACGACGTCGTAGAGCGCGCGGTGTCGCGCCGTGGTTTTCTTGGGGGCGCATTGGCGTTTGGGTCCGGTGCCGCCGTAATGGGCACGGGCTTGCTGTCGGGCACATCCGCGCAGGCACAGCAGACATCTCGTTTCGCCTTTGATCAGCTTGCCCCGCAGACGGACGGGACCGTCCACGTCCCCGATGGCTATGATTGGGACGTGCTTGTCCGCTGGGGTGATCCGCTGTTTTCCGATGCGCCCGCTTTCGATCCGACAACCGGCATTCCAACGGAAGGCTCTGACCGCGTGTTTGGTGAAAACACCGATGGGATGGAGCTGTTTCTGGTCGGGGACAAAGAGCTGCTGGTGGTCAATTCCGAATATGTGAACGGAGGTATCAACCTGCCCGCCGAACAGGAAGGCAAACCCATTTCAGCGAGTGATGTCGTCCGCCTGCAAAACTTCCAAGGCGTCACCGTGATGGAAGTTACCGAGGGCAGCAACGGCTGGGAGGTCGTTGTCGACAGCCCGTATAACCGCCGTATTCATCACCGCACGCAGATGCAAATCGATGGCCCCGCCGCTGGCCATGATCTGCTGAAAACCAGTGCTGACCCAACCGGCATGGTGTCTTTGGGCACATTCAACAATTGTGGGTCCGGGCGCACGCCCTGGGGCACCTACCTGACCTGCGAAGAGAATTTTAACGGCTATTTCGGCACGACGGGCGAGCTGTCTCTGGAGGACGCAACGGCTGCTGGTTTTGCGCGCTATGGTGTGAAAACCGACATTGATCCGGGCCGCTACAACTACCATGGTTTTGACGCCCGGTTCGATTTGTCTCAAGAGCCCAACGAGCCGCATCGCGCAGGCTACATCGTTGAAATCGACCCCGCCGACCCGGCATCCACACCCATCAAACGCACGGCCTTGGGCCGGTTCAAACATGAGAATGCGGCGTCCGTTGTCGCACCTGACGGGCGCGTCGTGGTCTATATGGGCGATGATGAGCGGGGCGAATACATGTATAAATGGGTCAGCCGCGACGTCTACACACCGGGCGGAGATACATCGACGCTGCTCAGCGAAGGCCAGCTTTTCGTGGCAAAGTTCAACGACGACATGACCGGTACTTGGATCGCATTGACCCCCGAAGACACAGGCATGTCCGAGGCCGAGATTGCGATATTCACACGCATCGCCGCAACCCAAGTCAGCGCAACCACGATGGACCGCCCCGAGTGGATCGCCGTCAACCCTGTCTCCGTGGAGGCCTATTGCTGCCTGACCAACAATTCCCGGCGGGGGGCCACGAATGAAGACGGCTCGATCCGGACCAACGCAGCGGGCGAGCCGATGGTCGTCAATGCGCCCAACCCGCGCGAGCTCAATAACTATGGCCAGATCGTGCGCTGGCAGCCCTCGGGCAGCGACCACGCCGCGTCAACATTCGAATGGGACCTGTACGTTATGGCAGGCAATCCGACCGTCTATACCGACGGTCTCTATGCAGGGACGGCCAACATCAATGCAGGCAACCTCTTTAATTCGCCTGACGGGATGCAAATCGACAGCACCGGCCTGATCTGGATCCAAACAGACGGCAATGATGACAATGAAGGCGATTTCCTTGGCATGGGCAACAATCAGATGCTGGCGGGTGACCCGGTGACGGGCGAGATCCGGCGCTTTCTGACAGGCCCAAAAGGGTCCGAGGTGACGGGGCTAACGTGGTCCGCAGACCGTCGTACGATGTTTGTCGGGATCCAACACCCCGCCGCACCGTTCCCCGACGGGGAAGGCAGCTTGCCACGTTCGGCCATCGTCACGGTAAAGCGCAGGGACAACGCGCTGGTTGGCTGATTTGAGCACGTCTCAGGCGCCGCATGGCTTGGCGCCTGAGACGCCGCCTTCCGTCCGGCGCAGGCGAGGCGGTGTTCAATGGTTTCTTCTCGATGACGTGGCATCTCTGCGGTGTTTGTGACGTTGCACTCTCAATGTCATCGCGGTCCGCGCCTGTCATGAGGAGATCTGTGGCAAGGGCGCGTCGGCCGAGGAGATCAGATCGCGCTCCCCGTAAAACCTTTGCCGCGGGTCTTTGTCAGCTTCCAGTGCTTTGGCCCGCAGGCGGTAGCCGATGGGCATGTCGAGGCTATGCGGGGGGGGGCCATTCACCGGATGTCAACGCTTGGCATCATGGGGTTGAAACCGCGATGTTCGTTTCAGGTGTCTTTGCCCGAGTTGCGTTTATGGGCATTCTTCTGAATGTCATGGGCTGCCTTGTTCAGCATGCGCAACGCGTCTGGGTCAATGCCGTCGACTAGGGCCGCTTCATATGCGTGGACCGCCTTGAGGCAGCGCTCATAAAGGTGACGGCCCTCCAATGTGGCCCGCAGCGCATAGGCGCGGCGGTCGGTGGGCACCGTGTCGCGGGTGATCAAGTTTCGTTGTTCCAGCTCAGTAACGATGACCACCAGGTTGGGCCGTTCCACATCCATCGCATCTGCCAACTGCGATTGCCGTAATCCGGGATTGTCGACGATGAGCACAAGGGCGGTATATGTGATCATGCGCAGCTCGAACGGTTTCAGCACCGTTGCCAAGTCACTTAAGACAGCGTTTGACGCGCGCCTTAGCTGGTAACCCACGAACTGTTGCAACGTGTCGTCACGCACAAGGGTGACCTCAGTTTCGGCTCTGGTTTTGGATTGGCTCCGCGTCATCGGAACGTCGGCGGAGGTCTTTTCAGAAAGGCATTCAGGCCTTTCTCCGCGCAAAATTTGCGGCCTGTCAGAACCATTTCGGTCATCCGGTTCGCCCTCAGAATACGGCCATTAACCGTGTCGAGGGCCAGCTCCAAGGCAGCGGCTTTCGCGCCTTTGGCCGCAAAATGTCGGGCCGCCGCATCGCCTGAACCTCTGTCCCCACCAGTGACCAAGGCAACTGATCCTTTCAACTCCATTCTGCGTTGCCTTTCATGAGGGTCTTTCGCGCTAAAGCGTCAGCACAAGAAGTGTGATGGAGGGGAACAGCACCAGCAGGATCACGCGGAAGATGTCTGAGGCGACAAAGAACAGGACCGCCTTGTAGGTTTCGACCATCGGTGTCTCTCGATCCATTGCGTTGATGATGAACAGGTTCATGCCCACGGGCGGGGTGATCAAACCAACCTCGACCACGATCAGCACCAAGATGCCGAACCAGATCGCGAGATATTCGGCCTCAATCCGGTTCGCCATGCCTTGGGTCATGCGGATATCAAGGGCGGCCATTTGCTCGCGGGTCAGCTCGGCTCCGCTGGCAATCGCTGTCTGGATGCTCTCGAGCATCTCCGCGCCCATGCCCGGAGGCACGCCAGAGGCCAAAACCTCCATCGCCATTGTACCTTGCAGTTCGGCCAGATTGACCAGACCGAAATCCATGGCGGAGATGACAGGAAAGAAGATCGGAATTGTCAGCAAGATCATCGACAGCGAGTCCATCACGCAGCCGAAGATCAGGTAGAAAACGAGGATCAGCGTCAGCACCATCCAAGGGGTCAGGCCCAGCGACAACACGTAATTCGCCAGTTCCTGCGGGACCTGCGTGAGTGCCAGAAACGAGTTGTAGAAGGCCGCGCCGAGGATGATGAAGAAGATCATCCCCGTGGTTGTGGCCGTGGCGAGGATTGCGTTGCGGAACAGGGCCCATGACAGGTTGCCGGATGCAAAGGCGAGTAAGCCCGTGCCAAACGCCCCTACGGCGGCCCCTTCGGTCGGGGTAAACCAGCCAAGGTATATCCCGCCGACAACCAGCCCAAAGACCAGCAGTACCGGCCAGACGTTCAGCAGGGCCAGCATACGTTCGCTATATGGCACCGCTGGCCGTGTCCCGGCAGAAGCGGGAAAGAGACGCACGTAGATCGAGATCGTGATCATGTAGCCAATCGCGGCCAACAGTCCCGGAATGAACGCCGCCAGGAACAGCTTGGCGATATTCTGTTCGGTCAGGATCGCGTAGATCACAAGGATCACGGATGGCGGGATCAAGATGCCCAAAGTGCCGCCCGCCGCGAGCGTCGCTGTCGAAAACCCGCCTGAATAGCCGTATCGCTTAAGTTCTGGCAGGGCGACTTTGCTCATGGTGGCGGCGGTGGCCAGCGACGACCCGCAGATCGCCCCGAAGCCCGCGCACGCCCCTACCGAGGCCATTGCCACGCCGCCCTTGCGATGCCCGAGCCAGCTTTCAGCGGCTTTGAACAAGGCCTGAGACATGCCTGACAGGGTCGCGAACTGCCCCATGAGCAGGAACATCGGAATGATCGTCAGCGAATAGCTGGAAAACGTCGTGAAGGTCTCGGTCTTGAGCTTTGCAAGAAACACAGTGGGCTCGCCAAGAGCCAGCCATATGCCACCGATGCCGACGCCAAGCATCGCCAACCCAATCGGCGCGCGCGCGAAAATCAGCAGCAGGAGAACAGGAAACGACCAAAAGCCGAGCTCGAGCATCGACATCTACGCAGCCCCGTCTTCGTCAAACACCACGTCAACACCCCTGACCGCCGCCAAGCCGCGGACCGTGGCGCAGTAGATCGAAACGATAGACGCGACAACCGCGGCGAGGAGACTGGCCGCAAAGGCCCACCATTTTGGGAAACCCAACAACAAAGTGGTCTCGCCATTGCTCATCTTGTCGATGAGCCCCACGCCAAGCCGCCATGTGATCAGAACGATGGCGGCGCACAGGACAATCTCCCAGAACGCTTTGAGCCTGATGCTCATGCGGTGGGGCAAAAACGAGGTGAACACGTCGACCGTCGCATGTGCGTTCTTCAGCTGGCACAGCGGCAGAAACGCGAAAATGGAAAACGCGATGGCCGCTTCCACAATCTCAAAGTCGCCGGGGACGGGGGCGACGCCTGCGGCCAGCAAAAACGCTGATACGCCCGGCGCAGAGGCCTCGATCCTGTCCCAATGCGCGAAGGTGTTCGCACCGCGTCCAAGGACGCTGACGCAAATCAAAAGGATTAGAGCGGTCAGAACCAAGCCGCCCAGAACAGCCATTATCCGCGCCAACGTGATGATCGAGTTTTGCATGAATGACCAGTCTTGCCGATATGCGGCCCCGCCCCGAAGGGCGCGGCCGCGTTTGGTTTACTTGGCGTATTTTGCCATCAAGCCAGTCGCCTCTTCGATCAGCGCAGCACCATCCATGCCTTGCTCTTTCACTTCGGCAATCCATTGCTCAACTGTCGGAGCCGCCGCCGCGCGCCATGCCTCCACCTGCTCAGGTGTCAGCGTCGTCACGGTGTTGCCCAGATCAAGCGCATTTTCACGTGCAGGGGCGTCGTCGGCTTGCATCTGCTTGCCTGCAAAGGCCGAGAACTCTGCGCCGGAATTTGCATCCAGAATGGCCTTCAGATCGTCCGGCATCGCGTTATACGCATCCTTGTTCATCGCGAAGAGGAACGTGGTTGTGTAAAGCGACGCGTCGCCAAACTCCAGGTGGTTGGTGACCAGCTCAGGGACTTTCAGCGCGCCGGTCACTTCCCATGGGATCACCGTCGCGTCGATGACGCCCTTCGACAATGCTTCGGGCACCGCTGGAACCGGCATGCCAACTGGTGTGGCGCCCATGCCGGAAAACATCATGTTGGTCACGCGCGTGGGCGCGCGTAGCTTCACGCCGTTGAGATCGTCCGGGGTCATGATCGGATCGCTGGAATGGATGAGACCGGGGCCATGCACCCAAGCCGCCAGCAGGTGAAAGTCGGAGAACTCGCCATCCACCATATATTTTTGCGCCATGTCCCAATAGGCGCGGCTGGCGGCCTCGGCGTCATTCATCATGAATGGCAGCTCAAACACTTCAGTGTGCGGGAAACGGCCCGGCGTGTAGCCAGAGACGGTCCAGACAATGTCGGCCACGCCGTCAATGGCCTGGCTGATCAGCTCAGGGGGCTTGCCGCCGAGCTGCATGGACGGGAAATGGTTAATCTTGATGCGACCATCCGAAGCTTCCGCAATCTGCTCAATCCAGGGAATGATGACATTCTTGGGCACATTCGCCTGTGGCGGCAGGAATTGATGAAGGCGCAGCGTCACATCTTGTGCGTAGGACGTTGTTGCGGACGCGCTGAGAGAAAGTGCGGCAGCCGCCGTCAGTTTCAGCAGATTTCTGCGAAGTAGGGTCATGGTGTCCTCCCGTTGATGACCGGTTTTTCTAAGGCTTCGAACATTGTTATGTTCTATATCTATTTGAGTCTAGCAAGACTTGGACAATGAGTACGGTGGGAGGCCGCCCTTATGCAATATCACCTGAACAGCTTTCACGCGGGCGATCCGTCTCTTGCTGCTGCAAGCAACCGTATTGCTGACGCCGAACGCGATGTTCTTATTGTCGGCTGCGGCCCGGCAGGTCTGACGCTGGCTGCCCAATAAAGCGCTTTTGGCGAGTTCTTTGTTCGAATTCTGGACCGTAAGCCCGGACCAGTATGGGCCTCTGATCGCACTTTGAGCTGCAGCAAGAACGATCAGTGTGCTCTTTGCTGCGCTGCTTCCAACCTGCGGCAGGGGGGCTAGGCCCCCAAAATCCGCGTCACCATTTCCGTGGTGTCTCCGCTCAGGCCTTGGGTCGCTTTGATGCGTTCCAGCGCCTCGCGCATCATGGCTTGGCGGTCGGCGTCGAAGCGTTTCCATGTGTCGAAGACGGTGCTCATGCGTGCCGTGGTTTGGGGGTTGAGCTTGTCGAGGCCAATCAGGGCGTCGGCCATGACCCGGTAGCCCGCGCCGGAAGGGGTGTGGAAGCCTGCGGCGTTGCCTCCCAAAGCGCCGAAGACGGCGCGGAAGCGGTTGGGGTTGGTCATGGTGAAATCGGGGTGCTGTGTCATCTCCACCGCCTTGGAGGCTGCGCGGTCCAGCTTGGCGTTCATCACCTGCATGGAGAACCATTTGTCCATCACCAGACGGTCATGCTTCCATTGCTCGTAGAAGGCCTGGTTCTGGGCCTCGCCCACCTCCGCGCGCAACAGGCAGTTTAGGGCGGCGAGCTGTTGGGTCATGTTGTCGGCGGTCTCGAACTGCTTGGCGGCCTGCGCGCCGCCGTCGAGGCGCGACAGCATCGCCAGCGCGGCGTTGCCCAGGAAACGACGGTCGGCATCTTCGGACCGAGGGGAGTAGGGGCCGTCCACCTGCATCTCCGCATAAAGGCGGGGCAGGAGGTCCTGCATGGCCTGGCTGATCGCCAGATTGAAGGCCTGCCCGGCGAGGTAGATCTTGGTGGGATCGGGCGTCATGCCGCCATCGACAAGCGCCTGCTGGATGTCATCATTGGACGGCCCGGAGAAGCAGATCGCCTTGAACCCCGGCTCCAGCGTGTCGTCGCGGGCCACGGCGACCAGCGCGTCGAGATAGGCCTGATCGGGGGCGGCGTCCTGGCTGACCATGCGGACCAGCACGTCGCGGGCCAAGGCGCGCCCGGCCTCCCATTTGTTGAACGGGTCGGTGTCATGGGCCAAAAGGAAGGCGCGTTCTTCGTTGGTCTGGTCGCGCTCCAAGATGATGGGCGCGGAGAAGCCACGGTTGATCGACGGGATGGGTTTCGCGTCCAGCGAGGTGAAGCGGAATTTGTGGATCTCGTCGGTGACCTCGCAAATTTTGGTGGGCTGGATCTCCTCGCCCGCGTCATTGAGCAGCCCCACCGCGATAGGGATCACGCGCGGGTCCTTGATGTCTTGTCCCGGTGTCGGAGGTGTCGATTGCGTGAAGGTCAGCGTGTAGGTGCCGTCCCGAAAACTTTCATCGACCTTCACGCGCGGGGTGCCGGCCTGAGAGTACCACAGCTTGAACTGGGTGAGGTCGCGGCCTGTCACCTCCTCGAAACAAGTCAGCCAGTCCTCGATGGTGCAGGCCTCGCCGTCATGGCGGGTGAAATAGAGATCGCAGCCTTTGTAGTAGGCAGCGTCGCCAATAAGGGTCTTCAGCATGCCGATCACCTCGGCACCCTTTTCGTAGACGGTGGCGGTGTAGAAATTGTTGATCTCGACAAAGCTTTCGGGGCGGACGGGATGCGCCAGCGGGCCATTGTCTTCGCGGAACTGCCGGGCGCGGAGCTGCATGACATCGGCGATGCGCTCCACCGCGTGGCCGCGCGTGTCGCCGGAGAATTGCTGGTCGCGGAAAACGGTCAGGCCCTCTTTGAGGCACAGCTGGAACCAGTCGCGGCAGGTGATGCGGTTGCCGGTCCAGT
>CAYXIZ010000011.1:0-27920 GCA_964465485.1 uncultured Rhodobacterales bacterium
GGCTGCCCTTGGGACATAGAACAGGATTTCGCCACCATCGCCCCCTACACCATCGAGGAAGCCTATGAGGTCGCCGACGCCATTACCCGCGCCGACTGGCCGGATCTGGAAGGCGAGCTGGGTGATCTGCTGTTGCAAACCGTCTACCACACGCAAATGGGCGCGGAGGCGGGGCTGTTCGATTTTGCATCCGTGGCCAACGGGGTCAGCGACAAGATGATCGCCCGCCACCCGCATGTGTTCGGCACTGAATCCCGCGACAAATCCGCAGCCCAGCAAACCGCCGATTGGGAGAAGATCAAAGCCGCCGAGCGCGCGGCCAAAACCCAAGACGGCACATTAGACGGCGTGGCCATCGGCCTGCCCGCTTTGTTGCGGGCGATAAAGCTGCAAAAACGCGCGGCACGGGTGGGGTTTGACTGGCCCTCGACCGATCAGGTGCTCGACAAAATCGTCGAGGAAGCCGCCGAAGTGGTCGAGGCGCGCGACACGCTGAGCCAGGCCGCGTTGTCGGAGGAAATCGGCGATCTGCTCTTTGTCATGGCCAATCTCGCACGGCACCTGGAGGTCGACCCCGAAGAGGCGCTGCGCGCCGCAAACGCTAAATTCACCCGCCGCTTTGAACGGATCGAGGCACTGTTGGCTGCGCGTGGCAAGACGCCGGATCAGTCAGATCTCGAAGAGATGGATACGCTTTGGGATCAGGCGAAGCTGGAAGAAAAGTCGGAATAAACTATTTCGACGCGCCCCTGGCACGCCGACCGGTTGGGGGCGCTGCCCCCAAACCCCCGGAGTATTTTTAAAGCAGTGATAGGCAAGAGGCTATCATGGGGGGGGCGCGCCTTGGGATAAGGAAGGGCGACCGCCGAGGACGCAGCCGGAGGCGGAGGACGAGACGAAAACGCTGCGCCGCAGGCGCTCTATTGGATCACGTCAGCGGCCCTTGAAGAGGCTGCCCATGACGCCGCGCACGATGGCGGTGCCGGCTTTGGTGCCGATGGAACGCATCATGGATTTCGCAAATGCCGTCCCCACGCTGTCACCCCGCCGCTTGCGGGTGGTTTTCTTCTTGGCCGTGGAGCGGCCCACGCGCGTGCCCGAATAGCGCCGCCCGGTCTGGTATTCGCGCTCGCGCGCTTCCATTTCCTCTTCGCGGGCCTCGGCTTCTTCGGCCTGTTTGGCGGCTTTTGCAGCGCGTTCCGAAAGCATCTCGAACGCGCTGTCGCGGTCCAGCACGGTCTCGTATTTGCCCGCCACGGGCGAGGACATCATCACCGCCTTACGCTCGATCTTGCTGAGCGGGCCCAGCTGCGAGGATGGCGGGCGGATCAGCGTGCGCTCGGCCACACCGGGCATGCCCTTTTTGATCAAAAGCGAGGTCACGGCCTCGCCCACGCCCACCTCCTTGATCGCGTCTTCAATATCGAAACGCGGGTTCTCGCGGTAGGTATCCGCCGCGGCGCGCAGGTCTTTCTGGTCCTTGCGGGTGAAAGCGCGCAAGGCGTGTTGCACCCGGTTGCCCAGCTGGCCAAGAATGTCTTCGGGCACGTCGGCGGGGTTTTGCGTCACGAAATACACGCCCACGCCCTTTGAGCGGATCAGCCGCGCCACCTGCTCCACCTTGTCGATCAGCGCTTTCGGCGCGCCGTCAAACAGCAGATGTGCCTCGTCGAAGAAGAACACAAATTTCGGCTTCTCGGGATCGCCGATCTCCGGCAGGTTTTCGAACAATTCGGCCAGCAGCCACAGAAGGAAGGTCGCGTAAAGCTTGGGCGCGCCCATCAGCTTGTCGGCTGCCAGAATGTTGATCTGGCCGCGCCCCTCGGCGTCAATGTGGAACATGTCTTCCAGCTCCAGCGCAGGCTCGCCGAAAAAGTCCGCAGCACCCTGGTTCTCCAGCACCAGCAAGCGGCGCTGAATGGCGCCGACCGATTGCGAGGAGACGAACCCGTAGCGCAGCGCCAGTTCCTTGGCGTTCTGGCCGATCCAGACCAGCAGCGATTGCAAATCCTTGAGGTCCAGCAGCGGTAGGCCTTCCTCATCCGCCACCCGGAAGGCTATGTTCAGGATGCCTTCCTGCGCCTCGGAGAGCTCCATCAGCTGCGACAGCAGCAGCGGCCCCATCTCGGAGACCGTGGTGCGCACCGGGTGGCCCTGTTCTCCGTAAAGATCCCAGAAGGTGACGGGGAACGCCTCGTAGCGGTAATCGTCAAAACCGATCTTGGCCGCGCGCTCCATGAAGGGCGCGTGCAGCTTGGCCTGCTCGGAGCCCGCCTCCGCCAGCCCCGACAGATCGCCTTTGACATCCGACATGAAAACCGGGACGCCCTGATTGGAGAAACTCTCTGCAAGGATTTGCAACGTCACGGTTTTCCCGGTGCCGGTGGCCCCTGCGATCAGCCCGTGGCGGTTCGCATAATCGAGCCGCAAATACTGCTTTTCGCCGTAGCCTTCGCCGCCGCCACCCACAAAAATTCCAGTCCCCTCAGACATCTGCATCCCCACTTTCATCCGCATGTTTTGCCCGAACATACATTGTTAACCGTTCTGTGCCAGTATGATCACGTCACCCGGCCAGGCCTGCTCATGGCCCGGCCGGGGTGACTTCCTCCCTGTCGACTGGCCGTGCCCCCGTGGCCCGGCCCTTTTTTTAGGCATTTCAATAGATAACAGCCACATATTCATGCTTGACCCCGCCGCAGGACGGCCATAGGCTTTGCGCAATAAGTCGGCCAGTCCGACAGGGAGAAATACGGAAGAAGGGTCTGTTTGCAGACCCTTTTTTCTATTTTGTTTCTATTTTGGCCTCTTGTTTGGGCGCGTGCTGGCCAGACCACCGACGGGACCTCAGACCAGACCACTGGCCGGACCAATGGCAAAACGCCCGGATGTGATGTGCCAGAGCCTGGATCACGCCCCTCCAGTTCAATCGGCGGTGATCCGCGTGCGCTTGCCGCAATTCGGCCCTGACAGCGCCAAAACAGCGTGGTAGTGAACCCCCGAGTAAATCTTTGCATGGAAATCAAATGTCCGATCTTTTCAAATTGTTGACGCTGGCCGCAGCCCTCGCCTTCGCCAGTCCAGCCGCCGCGCAAACGACCACCGAAGACACCCAGGCCGACACCGCCGAAACGGGCGAGCGCGCCGACGGGCTGTCCACCGGCACCGAGCTTGAGCAGGTCGGCCAGACCTATGTCGTCTCGGAACATGGCGACTGGGACCTGCGCTGCATCCGCGCGCCCGAAGGCCAGCAGGACCCGTGCCAGCTCTACCAATTGCTGGAGGACCAGAACGGCAACTCCGTGGCCGAGATCAACATGTTCAACCTGCCAAATGACGACCAGCTGGCGGCCGGGGCGACGATCGTCACGCCTTTGGAGACGCTGCTGACGCGGCAGGTGCAATTGTCGGTCGATGGCGGCACGCCGAAGCTCTACCCCTTCACCTTCTGCACCCCCGTGGGCTGTTTTGCCCGTGTCGGTTTCACCGACGGGGACGTGGCGGCCTTCAAGGCCGGCAACGAGGCGCGTGTCGTCGTGGTGCCCGCGCAGGCGCCGGACCAGCAGGTGCAATTGACCATTTCCCTGAGCGGCTTCACCGCCGGGTATGACGCGGTTGTCGCGGCCACAGTGCCCGCCGAATAAGCGCCACCCTATCGCGACGCTTTACCGCCTCGGGCCTGACGGTCCGGGGCGTTCTTATGTCTGGGCTTTGGGCGATTTCAGCCGCGCCGCACGCCCGCCGCGCCTGCCCCCGATGCGTCCCCGACCCGGCTGTTTGGCCAGCCCCTCGCGCAAGGTGGCGGTCATCGGATGGTCGGGATGCGCGCCACCGTACTGGGCCAGCAAAATCTCGATCAGCGGAGACGTGTCAGCCCCCAAAGGCAGGCTCAACGCCCAATCAAGAAAGATCGAGCGGCACTCCCCCGCCGTGATCCCCTCGATACGGTAGGACTCGCGCACCAGCCCTTTGGGGTCATGCGGCGCGCGGAGGCCTCTTGGATCAGTCATCTGCGCGCTCCTCTTGCTCCGTGGCAGGCCCCGCATCCATGGCTCAGGCCTGCATAGCCTTTAGGACCTGATCAATGATCGTTCTGGCAGTTTTGCGACGGTTTAGGAGCGTTTTCTCCAACTCGCCCAGCGACCCGGCCTGCAAATCGCGCAGGATCATCGCTTGGCCCTCGGCCCCGAGCTGCGCCGGGTCGAGCGGCTGATCCGACAGCAAGCGTCCCGCCTGGGTCAGCCGGAAGAAAGTGGCGTGGCTTTCGGTCAGCTCTTGCGCCTGCGCGCCCTCCAGCAGCCCGGCCTCCGCCGCCGCCTTCAGCTGACCGCCCGTGTCGCGCATCAGCGCGCCCGCTTGCAGCGCCATGGCTTGGGCGAAAATCTCGATATCCTGCACCCCGCCGGGGCCTTCCTTCACGCCCCAGACGCTGCCCACCCGGCCCGCATCGGCCAGCCTGTCGCGCATTTCCTGCGTCTCCCGCGCGACATCTGAAGCCACGCGGGGCCGCGTCAGCATGGCGTTGCGCACGGCGGTGATGCCCTCCACCACAAGCGCGGCACCGGTCAGAATGCGCGCGCGGGTCAGGGCCATATGCTCCCACAGCCAGGCCTCCTGCGCCTGATAGGTTTCAAAGGAGTGCAACGCCGTGGCCACGGGGCCGGATTGGCCCGAGGGGCGCAGGCGCATATCGACCTCATAGAGCTTGCCCTCCGCCGTGGGCGCGGTCAGCGCGGTGACAAGCATCTGGGTGAGCCGCGCAAAATAGGACCGCGTGGCCAGCGGGCGCGGACCGTCGGAGGCCTCCATATCGCCGGGATCATAGATCACGATCAGATCGAGATCGGAGCGCGCGCTGAGCCGCCCGGCCCCCAGCGAGCCCATCGCCAGCACCGCCGCCCCGCGCCCCGGAGGGGGCCCGTGTTTTTCGCTGAACTGCGCCTCGACCACGGGGGCGAGGGCCTGCACCACGGCGGCGGCCAGATCGGCATATTGCGCGCCCGCTTCTTCCGGCGCGATCAACCCGCGCAGCTGATGCACGCTGATGCGAAAGTGCCATTCCTTTTGCCAGCGACGCACCACATCAAGCAGCACCTCGTAATCCGGGGCTTGCGCCAGCAGCAAAGCCAAGGCCTCTCGCAAGCCGTCTTGGCCCGGCCAATCGCGGAAGAAATCGCCCCCCAGCACCGCGTCAAACACCTGCGCGTTGCGCGAGAGATAAGCGGCCATGTCCGAGGACGCGGTGCAGATCTCCACGATCAACGCGCTGAGCTGCGGGTTGGCCTCAAAGAGCGAAAACACCTGCACCCCCGCAGGCAGGCCGGAGACGAAACGCTCAAACGCCTGCATCGCCTCTTCGGGGCGGGCCGCGTCATTCAGCTTGGCATGGATGGCTGGGAAGACGCGCTGAAAAATCTCCGCCGCGCGGGGGCTGCGCAGGGCGGGAAAGCTGCGCCATTTCTCAAGATACGCGCCCGTGTCGGTCTCAGGCGCCTGTGGCGCGTCGGGGGCGAAAAACGCCTCCGTCAGGCGGGCGGTCTCCGACAGGCGCTCTGTCAGCTCGGCCCGCAACCGCTCCACCGTGACGCCCATGAACGCGGCCAGCCGCGCGAAGCCTTCGGGCGTGTTTGGCAGCTTGTGGGTCTGGGCGTCCATGATCATTTGCAACCGGTGCTCGACCTCGCGGAAATAGCGGTAATGCGCGGTCAGCGTGGTCTGGATGTCTTCCGTGATCCAGCCGGTTTGCGCCAGCCGGGACAGCCCTTCGACAGTGCCGCGCACGCGCAGGCGTTTGTCCCGCCCGCCCGCGATAATCTGGCGGGTCTGGGTGAAAAACTCGATCTCGCGGATGCCGCCGGAGCCCAGTTTCATGTCATGGCCCTCCAGCGCGAAGGCGCCGCCCAAGCCCTTGTGGTCGCGGATCCGCAGCCGCATGTCATGGGCGTCCTGAATGGCCGCAAAATCGAGATGCTTGCGCCACACGAAAGGCCGCAGCCGGTCGAGAAACCCCTGCCCGGCTTTCAGATCCCCCGCGCAGACCCGCGCCTTGATGAACGCCGCGCGCTCCCATGTGCGCCCGACGCTTTCATAATAGCGCTCCGCCGTTTCCATCGCGATGCAGACCGGCGTGACAGAGGCGTCCGGGCGCAGCCGCAAATCGGTGCGAAACACGTAGCCCCCGTCGGTCACATCGGACAGCAGCGCGGCCAGACGGCGGGTGACGCGCACAAAGGCGCTGCGCGCCTCCATATAGGTGTCGGGCGTGTAGCGCGTCTCGTCAAAGAGGCATATCAGGTCAATATCCGACGAATAATTCAACTCGCCGGCACCCATCTTCCCCATCGCCAGCACGGCCATCCCGGCCGCGTCCTTGGCGTCTTTCTCCTCCATGCCGGGGAGCTTGCCGCGTGCGATCTCGGCGGCGATGAGCAGTTTCAGCCCGTGATCCGTGCAGGCATCGGCCAGCTGCGTCAAAGCCCCGGTGACCTGCTCCAGCACCCAGACCCCGCCCAGATCGGCCAGAGCCGCCAAGAGCGCGATCCGGCGCTTGGCCTGACGAAACCCGGCAGGCATCTCGGCGGCACTGGTGGCGCGGATGTCGTGGATCACCTGATCGGCCATGTCTTGCGCGTCATGCTCTGCAAGTCCGCTGATCCAGTCGCGTTCCTTGGCCAAAAGCCCCGCCAGATAGGGGCTGCACCCAGCCGCGCCTGCGATCAGGCGACGCAACGGGGCGGGGGCATCTGGGAACCGCGCCTCCGCCTCCACCGCGATCTCGGGCTGAAAGGCGTCGGGGCTGCGGGTGATCTGGCTGGCAAAGGACATGGGGCCACATTGAAACCCGCGCGCGCTTGCGGTCAATGGGCGTTTGCGGCTTGATGCAAAACGAGGAAAGGCAGGAACCGATGAGCAAGAGTTTGAAACGGGTCAAGGCGGCGTTGCAAGACGCGGGGCTTGCGGTGGAGATCATGGAGACCGGGGCCGACACGCGCACCGCCGCCCAAGCCGCCGCCGTCGCGGGGTGCCATGTGGACCAGATCGCCAAGTCGATCATCTTTCGCGGCGAGGCCTCCCAGCACGCCATTCTGTTTTTGACCGCAGGCGGCAACCGGGTGTCGGAGCCCCGCGCCTCCGCGCTGGCCGGAGAGGCATTGGGTAAGGCCGATGCCGCTTTGATCCGCGCGCAGACGGGCTTTGCCATCGGGGGCGTGTCGCCGGTGGGCCATCTGAACCCGATCCGGGCCTTCATGGACCCGAGGCTGATGGAATTCGACACGGTCTGGGCCGCCGCCGGCACGCCGCATCATATCTTTCGGATCGCACCGGAGGTGGTGCAGCGTCTGGCCGGCGCGCAAGTCGCGGGTTTTACCGACTAGTCGCCAAACATATCCAGCACCGACTGCGCCGCGCGCAGCCCCGGCTCCGCCCCGCCGCGCCCAAGGCGCTGCATGGTCACGGCGCAGGCCTCCAGCTGGGTCGCGCGGGCCGTGTCATCCTCCATCAGCTCGCCCAGCGCGCGGGCAATATTGGGCGCTGTGCAGGCCTTGCCCAGAAACTCCGGCACGGCGCGGGTGTTCGAGACGATATTGACCAGCGTGACCGTGTCGATCAGCATTTTGGAGGCGATGATCCGTCGCGACATCCAGTTCAAGTCATAGGCCACCACCATCGGCGTGGCGGAGGCGGCAAGCTCCAAAGACACGGTGCCGGAGGCCGCCAAAGCCAGATGCGCGCATTTGAACGCGGCGCGTTTGGCGGCGGCATACGCCTCTGCCCCCATGTCGCGCGGGTCGAGCACGATCGGCACGCCGGGCCAACTTGCCACCCGCTCCTGCACCTTGCCCGCGACGCTGGCCACGGTTGGCACCACGATGCGCGCGCTGGGATAGGCCGCGCAGGTCTCGCGCAGCGCGTCGCCGAACCGGTCGGCCAGCCGGGACACCTCCCCCATACGCGAGCCCGGCAAGGCGAGGATCACGGGGGCTGTGCCCAAGCCGTAGGTGCGGCGGAACGCGGCAACCTCGGCCTCATCAGCCACGGGTTCGCTGACCACCGGATGGCCCACGAAGTCGCAGGTCATGCCTGCGGCCTCCATCAACGGCGGCTCGAAAGGGAAAAGCGCCAGCACATGGTCGATGCTGCGCGCCATCTTCTCTGCCCGCTCGGGCCGCCACGCCCAGACGGTTGGGGCCACGTAATGCGTCGTGGCCAGATCGGGCCGCAGCTTACGGAGCTTGCGCGCGACGCGCAGGCAGAAATCAGGGCTGTCGATGGTGATCAGCAGGTCAGGCTCTTGCGAGACAATATCGGCCACCGCCTCGTCGCGGCGCTTAAAGAGCCCGCGCAGCTTGGGCAGCACCTCGGCCAACCCCATGACGGAGAGCTCTTGCATCGCAAACAGGCTCGTCAGCCCCTGCCCCGCCATCATCGGCCCGCCGATACCTGCGAAGCTGACCGACGGGTCCAGCTGTCTCAGCCCCGCCATCAAGGCCGCGCCCAGCCGGTCGCCCGAAGGCTCCCCCGCGATCAGGTAGACCTTCATCCGCGCACCCAGAGAAACAGGCCCTGCTGGTCGGCGATTTTGATACAATGCGGCGCGTCCAGCACCATCACCCGGCCCGCCTCTATCACCACGCCGTCCAGCTTGACCTGTGCGGCCCGACGCAACGTGTCGGGGCCAATGGTCGGCATGTCGATGCGCAGCTCCTGACCCGGCTTGGCGGCCTTCACCAGCACCCCACCCGGCGGCAGCTGCGCGCTGCGTTGAAGCGCACCCCCATAGCCCAGAGCGGAGGCGACAAGATCGCTGTTCAGCCCCGTATTTTGCACCATGAGCGACTGCATCATCCAATCCGTGCCGGGCTGCGCCTCGATGGCCAAAGCCTGACCCTGCGCGACAATACAGGACTGCCCCACATCGGCCTGCGCCATGGCGGCAATGATCTGCGCGCCCCGGTCAGCATCCTTGTGGTGCTGCTCCTCAGGCTGCGTTTTGGTCAAAACGCCCGGAGCGGGCAGCAGATCCGGGCGCAGCTCATGCGCGCCGACGCTCTCGACCCCGGCCTCTTGGAAAAAGCTCAGAAGCGTGCGCAACGCCGCGTCATCACCTTGTTGCAGCGCGGCCATCATGCGCGGCACAAGGGGCATGGTGGCAGGGTCAATTTTCGACGGATCAAGCGCAGGCCGGACCACGCGGCCCACGAAACACACGCGGTCGACGCCCTTGGAGACCAGCGCGGCGATGAAGCTGCCCAGCGACTCGATGCGGAAGCGGATCACCGGCCTGTCGCCGCGCGCGGCGCTGGGATGCCCCTCCATCTCGCAAAGCTGAAACGCGGTGCCTTCGGCCTCAAGGCTTTTCAGCACCAAGCCGGGCAGATCGCCCTCGCCCGCGACAAGCGCCAGCATCGCTAGCGGGGGGTCAGGAACGACCGGTCGCTCTGCCCCAATATGAAATCGACCACCTCATGCACATAGGCGCTGTCGGTCTCGTCGCGCAGCCGGGCCGCGCGGTCCTGAAACGCGCCGTCGCCCTGCCGCAGCATCTGGTAGGCCGCACGCAGAGCCGTGATGTCGCTGCGCGCCACACCCGCCCGTTTCAGCCCCACATAATTGAGCCCATCCAGATCCCCGCGCGGCGCCTGCACCAGCCCGTAGGGGATGACGTCATTGGTCACCATAGTGACCGCACCGATGATCGCCCCGCGCCCGATGCGCACGAATTGGTGGATGCCGGACAGCCCGCCGATGATCACGTGATCCTCGATCAGGCAATGCCCCGCAAGCGCGGCCTGATTGGCCATGATCACACCGTTGCCGACAATCGCGTCATGCCCGACATGGGCCCCCGTCATGAACAGGCAGTCATCGCCCACTTTGGTCAGCCCGCCGCCGCCCGCCGTGCCGGTGTTCATCGTCACACCTTCACGGATCCGGTTGCGCGCGCCGATCTCGAGCCGGGTCTCCTCGCCATCGAATTTCAGGTCTTGGGGTATTTCGCCAATCACCGCGAAAGGAAAGACAATCGTGCCCGCGCCAATGCTGGTCTTGCCGGTCACCACGACATGGCTTTTCAGCTCGACATCTGCGGCCAGCGAGACATTCGCGCCGACCGTACAAAACGGCCCAACCTTGGCGGAGGGGTCGATCTGCGCGCCGTCCTCAATCACGGCCGAGGGATGGATCAAATCGCTCATTCCGTCGGCGCAACGATCATCGCGGAAAATTCGGCTTCTGCTGCGATCTCGCCATCGACATGCGCCACGCCCTTGAACTTCCAGACCTTGCCCCCGACACGGCCCCGGATCACGGTCACATCAAGCGTCAACACGTCGCCCGGCACCACCTTGCGGCGAAATTTGCAGCTGTCGATGCCCATGAAATAGACCAGCAGCCCCTTGTCAGCGGCATCCATCGTGATGGCCACCATAACGGCGGAGGTCTGCGCCATGGCCTCGATGATGATCACACCCGGCATGATGGGGGTTGCGGGAAAATGGCCTTGGAAATGCGGCTCGTTGAAGGTCACATTCTTGATGCCCCTGGCCGAAACCCCGTGCTTGATATCCACAACCTTGTCAATCAGCAAAAACGGGTAGCGATGCGGGATCACCCGCTGGATCAGGTCAATATCGGCGCTGGTGGGCAGGTCGGTCATAGGCTCGCTCTTCTTGCTATCGGCCTGCTGTCAGGCCTTGTGTTGTCTTGGCGGCTCCGCGCCGCGTCGGGGGGCGCGCCCCGTTGGCCAAAAGACCTAGCAGCGCCCTTGGCCCCGCACAAGTCACGCGCTGTTTCAGTCCTGCGGCGCGGGGTCAGGATCCACCGGGTCAACAGGGGTCGCGTCAGGGTCCGACGATGGCGCAGTCTCGGGTGCGGTCTCAGGTGGCGCGGGGCCGATCTCCGCGTTGATCCGGGCAATCGCCTGATCGGTCACATCAATCGCACGGGACGACAGGATCACCGCGTTCTGGTTCAAAATGGCCAGCGCGCCGGTTTCCTCCACCAGCGCGAAAAGCACCGGGAAGGCCAGCTCGAAAAACCGCGTGCGCTCCGCGTCGGCGGCGCGTTGCAGGGCGTCCCGTTTCTCGGATTGGGCGCGGCGGATGCCGGTGACGCGCTCGTCAAACTCTTCGGCCAGCTCGCGAAACCTGGCGGGCTCCATCGTGGCACGATCCGTGACCAGCTGGCCCTCTTCGGCCACAAGTGCGGCCTCAATCCTGCGGTTCTCGGCCACCAGATCAGCCGAGGCCGCCGCGAGATCGTCGCGCACCCGTTGCCCGAACAAAGAGTTGGCATAAAGCCGTTCCTGATTGAGCGTCAGGATCGGTGCCATCGTGGGCTCTTGCTGCGCCAGTGCCGCGCCGCCAGCCGAGGCCAGCAGCAGCATCACATAACAGGCGAACGCGCGCCACGTCACGGGGCTAGAACCGCGTGGACACGGTCAGATCGAAGCTGCGCTCGCGGTCGAAGTCTTCCTTGACCAGGGCGCGCGAGAAGTTGAACCGCAACGGGCCGATTTGCGTGTCCCAGAACACCGAGAACCCGACCACGGCGCGCAGGTTCAGATCGTCATCAACCTCCCCCGCAGCGCCCGCCGTATCATCCAGCCCCCAGACCGAGCCCACATCAAAGAAGGCCCCGCCAGAGATGCCGTATTCCTCCGGCAGACCCAGCGGGAATTCCGCTTCCAGCCGGGCCACGGCGAAGTAATTGCCGCCGAGCGCGTCCTGATCAATCGTGCCCAGATCACGCGGGCCGACCCCGTCGCCATCAAAGCCGCGCATGCGGCGCGAGCCAAGGAAGAACCGCTCCGTGATGCGGCTGTTGCCGGTCAGCTGCGTCTGCGCACCAAACTCCAGCTCGGCGCGCAGGGTCACTTCTTCGCGGGCCACGCGTGTCTCCGCAGAGATCAGACCGGTCGTGTTGATATAGTCGCGGTCGCCGCCAATCCCCGCAAATTTCTGCGAGAACCGCAACAGCACACCCGAGGTCGGGTTCAGGCCGGTGCGGCGCGTGTCATAGGTGTATTGGTAGCCCAGCGCCGAGGTGATGGCGTCGCCCGCATCGCGCTGAATGATCGGGCTGACATCGGGCTGCACATCCTTGATCGAGTCGCGCGACAACTGGTAGGTGAGCCGCAGCCGACCATTGGGCGACACCGGGAATTCGATGCTCGGCTCAAAGCCAACATTGAGCGTGTCGAAATCGGCAAACTCGCTATCGGTGGTGCGGTAAAACGCGGTGAAGCCCGCGCCCAGATCACGGCCCAGCAAGGACGGCTCGAAGAAGGAAATCGCCGAGTCCTGCGTGTCCGACGCCGTGTCAAAGGAGAAGGCCAGGGTCTGGCCACGGCCAAGGAAGTTGCGCTCCGAGAAATTGAGGTTGAAGCCAACCCCGTTTTCCGAGCCAAAGCTGACCCCGAAGCCCAGCGTCCCGGTCGTGGTCTCCTCCACATCCACATCGACCACGACCTGATCAGGCCCAGAGCCTGGACGGGTGTTCACATCGGCCACGGTGAAGTAGTTCAGCGCCCGGATACGCTCCGCTGCGTCACGAATTTCGCGCGGGTTGAACGGGTCGCCCTCAACGGTGCGGAACTGGCGGCGCACGACGCGGTCCAGTGTGGTGGCGTTGCCCTCAATGTCGATGCGCTCCACAAAGACGCGCGGGCCGCGGATCACGGCAAACTCGACATCCAGCGTCAGGTCGGCCTCATTGCGGGTGATGCGCGGCTCCACGCGGATGAAGTCAAACCCTTTCTGAATGGCCAGCCGCTCCATCCGGGTGATGGTGTTCTCGATACGGGCGGGCGAGTAAATCTTGCCCGGCTTGATCTTGTTGACGGCCTGAAACTCGGCCGTGTCGATCTCGGGCAGGTCGGAGAACGTGGTGATCTCGCCAAAGCGGAATTGCTGGCCCTCTTGCACCTTGAAGGTCACAAAGAAGGAATCTCGCTGGCGCGTCAGCTCTGGAGAGGCCGACAGGACCTGAAAATCCACATAGCCCCGCGACAGGTAGAAATCGCGCAACAGCTGGCGGTCAAAGGCGATGCGGTCATTGATAAACGTGTCGCTCTGCACCAGCAGCCGGAAAATGCCCGCCTGCTTGCTTTCCACCACGCGGCGCAAACGACGGTCCGAATAGGCGCGGTTGCCAACAAAGCTGATCCGCTCCACCTCCGCCACGCGGCCTTCGGTCACCTCAAAAACCAGATCCACCCGGTTGTTCGAACGCGGAATGATCCGGGGCGTCACGGTCGCCGCAATCCGGCCCGCCTGACGGTAGCCTTCGGTCAGCGTGGCCGCGTCGGCCTCCGCTGTGGCCGGGCTGTAGACCCGGCGCGATTGCGATTGCAGCAACGGGATCAAATCCTCGTCCTTGAGACGTTCATTGCCCTCGATATTGACGCGGTTGATGGTCGGGAATTCCTTGACCGTCACGATCAGCCTGTTGCCCGCAGGCACGATATCCACTGTCTCGAACAGCCCTGAGCCCTGCAGGCGCTGGAACCCGTCATTGATCTGCCCCGCCGAGATCGCCTGCCCGCGCGGCAGGTTTAAAAAGCTCAGCACCGTGGCATCATCAATGCGCTGGTTGCCGTTGATCTCGATCGTGGTGATGGTGAAATTCTGCGCATAGGCTGGCAGCGTCAGCACCGGCGACACGGTGGCGCCAAAGGCAAGTGCTGCCATAACCGACAGACATTTAACGCAATATCTTACCCGCCGCTTGAAACTAGCGATCTTCATGTGTCTGTGCCCCGCCCCTATACACGATCTAGTGTTCACAAGTACCGCGCTTCCGACGGCTTGTCAAAACGAAGACTGTGAAAAAAACGCCGTCCAAACAAGCAAAAACCGCGCCCGGTAAGGCACGGTTTTAAAGGCACAAAAACAGGGAGACGTGCGCCGGGCGGGACGCAAACCGATCAGCCTTGATCAAAGGGAGGCGGCATAGCCCCCGATCATCAGCGCAGCCGCAACCGCAGCAGGCCACATCACCCGGTCGAGGTTCAGCTTCACCAAAAGGTGCAACCCGCGATATCCGTGTTGAAGTGTCTGCATGAGATCAGCGCCCAATCTGGTTGAAAGATGAACCCAATATGAACGTATGAATATGGCCCAATTGGGGCGTCCCTAGGTCAGCTTGGGGGCAATTTCACCCAGACCACCAGATGTGGTAGCGCTAAGCCTTTGACCTGCCTTGCAAATCGTTAAAACACCTCAGGGGCAGAACAGATCATTGCTCAGCGCAAACACCATCAGCGACAACAGCAGCGCCAGCCCGGTGGTCATCATCACATTGAGCGCCCGGTCGCTGGGCGGCTTGCCCGCAACGGCCTCATAGGCGTGAAACACCAGATGCCCGCCATCGAGCACCGGGATCGGAAACAGGTTCAGCAACCCCACCGCCGTGGAGAGCACGGCAATGAACCAGATGAACTCCTGCACGCCCTGGCTCGCCATATCGCCCGAGGTCTGCGCAATGCCGATAGGGCCTTGAATATTGCACGAGCTGATCGCGCCGGTGATCATGTGCCACAGCCCCGACAGGCTGGAGGAGGCCACGAAATAAGTCTGCTGCGCCCCGCCCGTCAGCGCCTCCCAAAGGCCCAGCGTCACACGGGGCGGCTCGAAGAATGCGCCACCGGAAAAGCCGATCAGCCAGCGGGTCTCGAACCCGTCCTCGGTGGGCAGGTCGCGTTGGCGCGGGGTCAGCTCGACCTGCAAGACCTCCCCTGCCCGCCACACATCCAGCGCCATGGTTTTGCCCGCGCCCTCTTGCACCAGCTCTTGTACTTGGCTCAACGACCAGACGGGCGCGCCGTCTACGGCCGTGATCACGTCGCCCACGGCCAATCCCGCATCCATCGCCGCCGATTGCGGCTGCAATTGATCGAGCACAGGCGGGAACGGGTAGACGCTGTCAAAGCTGGTCTCCGCCCCGTCGCGCTGCACCACGTAAGACACGGTTTCCGCCGGGTCAGCGGCGCGGGCCACCTCGTAAAAGGCGGCCAAATCGGGAATGGCCTCGCCGTCCACTTGCAGCAGCCTGTCGCCGGGCTGAAACAGCTCCTCCGCGCCGGGGTTGGGTTTGACCTCTCCAATGACGGCCTCATCCTCGATCGTGCCTGAAAAGATGAAAATACCCGCAAAAACCAGCGTGGACAGAATGAAATTAAACACCGGCCCTGCAGCCACGGTGGCCGATCTGCGCCAGAGGGCGGCGCCGTGCATGGTGCGTTTCAGCTCTGCCTCGGACAGGGTGCCCATGGCCTCCCCGTCTTTGCCGGAGGCCGCATCCGCGTCGCCCAGAAACTTGACGTAGCCGCCAAAGGGAAGTGCCGCGACCTGCCATTTGGTGCCGTGCTTGTCCACGCGCGAATAAAGCACCGGGCCGAAGCCCAGCGAGAACACTTCCGCATGGATGCCGCACCAGCGGCCGACGATGTAATGGCCATATTCATGGATCGCCACGATCACCGAAAGCGCCACCACGAAGAACAGCAAAACCCATCCTACGCCGCCCGCCGCGGAGACCAAACCTGCAAAATCCATAAACCCTAGCCCTTTACCGTGCCACATTCAGCGTTGCGGCAGTCTTACGTGCCAGATGGTCTGCGGCCAACACCCCGTCAAGGGTCAGCGGCCCGGATGTGACAATCTCACCCGAAAGTGTCGAGAGCGTGGCCTCCACCAGCTCCGCCATCTGCATGAAGCCGATCTCGCCCGCGATGAACTTGTCGAGCGCGATTTCCTTGGCCGCGTTGAACGTGGCCCCGGCCAGCCCGCGCGCCTCCATCACCTCATAGGCCAGCCGCAGCGCCGGGAACCGTTCGGGGTCTGCCGCGCGGAAATTCAGCTGCGCAACCTTGGCCAGATCAAGCCGGGCGACAGGCACATGGCCACGCTCCGGCCAATGCAGCGCGTAGCCTATGGCGTGGCGCATATCAGGCGCGCCCAGATGGGCCATCAGAGCGCCATCCGTGAAGCCGACAAGGGCGTGGATCAGGCTTTCAGGATGCACCACGGCCTCGATCTGGTCGGGGCGGACGCCGAAAAACTCACGCGTCTCGATCAGCTCCATCGCTTTGTTGAAGAGCGTGGCGCTATCAATGGTGATCCGCTGCCCCATATCCCAGTTGGGATGCGTGCAGGCGTCTTCCAGCGTCGCTTTGTGCAGCGCATCCGCGGGCCAATCGCGCAGCGCGCCGCCGGAGGCTGTGACGATGATGCGCTCGACGGCGCTGATATCCTCCCCCACCAGCGCCTGAAAAATCGCGGAATGCTCGCTATCCACCGGCAGGATCGTGGCCCCGTGTTTTTCCGCCTCGCGCAGCAACAATGGCCCGGCGGTCACCAGCGATTCCTTATTGGCAAGTGCAAGGGTTTTGCCCTGTTTCAGCGCCTCCATCCCCGGCACGAGACCCGCCGCCCCCACGATGGCCGACATGGTCCAATCAGCGGGGCGGTGCGCGGCCTCCTTGATGGCTTGAGGCCCCGAGGCCACCTCAACGCCTGTCCCGGCCAGCGCCTCTTTCAACGCGTCATAGCAATCCTCATAGGCGGTCACGGCCAGATCGGCCTTCAGCGCCACGGCCTGCTCGGCCAACAGCGCCACGTTGCGCCCGCCTGTCAGCGCCACCACGTCATAGCTGTCCGGATCGCGCGAAATCAGGTCAACCGTGTTGACCCCAATGGAGCCCGTGGCCCCAAAAATCGTGACAGACCGCATCTCAGAGAAGCGGCACGGGCGGGAAGTCGACGATCTGCTCGATCATCAGCAGGAAGACCGAGGCCCCCAGCATCCCGTCAAAGCGGTCAAACACGCCGCCATGGCCGGGGATCAGGTTGGAGCTGTCCTTGACGCCCATCTTCCGCTTCATCGCACTTTCCGCAATATCGCCCATCTGCGACGCCATGGAGATGGCGATGGAAATGCCCACGACCTCAGCGCCCACGCCGGGCTGCGCCATGAAGATCAGGCCCACGACGCCTGCGCCGACCCAACCTGCAATCGTGCCGGACCATGTTTTCTTGGGGCTCACACGCGGCCAGAATTTCGGCCCGCCGATAAAGCGCCCGGCGAAATAGCCCGCCACATCCGTGACGATCACCACCAGCGCCAGCCACAGCATCCATGTGAAGCCGAAATCCACCCGCTGCACGGCCAGCCCGTAAGCGGCCATGATGATCAGCGCGGTGAAGACCATGTAAAGCGTGCGGTTGCGTGGCAACAGCGCGATGCCCGCAATCGACGGCAGCAGGATAAACGGCAGGCCCACGCCCAAAGGCAACAAACGCGCCGCCAGAAACGCCCCGCCTGCCCCGATGCCAAGCATCAGCGCCCGTTTCGGGCCGCCGCCCAGCATGGTGACCAGTTCCCAGACCAAAACGCCCGTGAGCAGACAGCAAAGCGCCAGAAAGGCGACGCCGCCCAGCCAGACGCAAATGAGCCCCACAACAGCGATCACCGCCCCGGAGGCCATGCGGACCCAGAGGTCGGAAAACTTCTCGGCCTGCAGGCTCATCAGGCTTTCACGGCGCCAAAGCGGCGGTCTCGTCCGCCAAAGCGGCCCACCACCGTTTCGAACACATCCGGCGTGAAATCGGGCCAATGCGTGTCGATAAATTCATATTCCGCATAGGCCGATTGCCACAGCAGGAAGTTCGAGATCCGCGCCTCGCCAGAGGTGCGAATGACCAGATCGGGGTCCGGCAGCATGCAGGTGTCCAGAAAGGAGGCCAGAACTTCGGAATTCACCTGTTCCGGCAGCAACCGCTTCTCTGCGATCTCGACGGCAAGGCGCTGCGTGGCGCGTGTCACCTCGTCGCGTGCGCCGTAATTCAGCGCAATCGTCAGATGCGTGGTGTCATTGTGTTCGGTCAGCTTCTCAAGGTAATCCATCAGCTTTTGCAGCTTGGTGTCCAGCTTTTCGCGCTCGCCAATGAAGCGTACACGGGTGCCAAGACGGTGCAGGTAATTCGCTTCGCGCTGAATGTAGCGCCGAAACAGCGCCATCAGCCCCGCCACCTCCGATTGGGTGCGCTTCCAGTTCTCCGTGGAGAAGGCAAAGATCGTCAGGTATTTCACGCCCAGCTGCGGGCAGGTCTCCACCGCTTGGCGGACCCGTTTGGCACCCGCCTGGTGACCAAAGAGCCGAGGCCGCCCGCGTTGCGTGGCCCAGCGGCCATTTCCGTCCATGATGATGGCCACATGGTTGGGGCCGTCGGGGTTGATCGGTGTCACTGTCATGTCGGAAATTCCTTACGCCTCAATCGCAAAAGCCCCCGTTTCCGGGGGCGGCTGCATCACTTGCTACACTTGCATGATTTCTTCTTGCTTGGCGTCCAGCGCCGCGTCGACGGCCTTGATCTGGGCGTCGATCATGTCCTGAACCTCGCCCTGCCACAGCTTCTCGTCATCCTCCGACATGCCGTCGGCCTTGGCCTTCTTGATCTGGTCCATTGCGTCGCGGCGGATGTTGCGGATGGAGACACGCGCGTTTTCAGCGTAGGTCCCCGCCACTTTGGTCAGCTCGCGGCGGCGCTCTTCGTTGAGCTCAGGGATCGGCAACATGATGATCGTGCCATTGAGCTGCGGATTGATCCCCAGCCCGCTTTCGCGGATCGCCTTCTCGACCTTGCCGACAAGGCCCTTGTCCCAAACATTGATGGTCACCATGCGCGGTTCTGGCACATTAACCGTTCCCACTTGGTTGATCGGCGTCATCGAGCCATATGCATCCACCATCACCGGCTCAAGCATAGAGCCCGAGGCCCGCCCGGTGCGCAGTGACGCAAATTCAGTGCGCAAACTGCTTATCGCGCCGTCCATGCGGCGTTGAATATCGTCGGTGTCTAGCATGAAGTCGTCTGACATGGCGGTCCCATACGTGTTTTTATCTATGTTCCGAGCCATTTAAAGTATCAATGCCGCCAAGGGAAGCAAGGTTTACTGCGGCGTCCTTCACAGTGACACAGATAACAGATGCCGCGCGGGGAATTTTTGAGCAAAAGGTCTCGCCCGGCACTTTCGCCCGACCCATTCGCCCGGCGCGCCCGCTTGGCCCGGCAGATCACGTTACAGGTTTGCGCAATCGCGGATGTGTCGCACGCCTTCGTCCAAGGGCGACATGTGCGGCCCATAGCCCCGAACTGCCCCGCTCCATCACGTCAACAGTGGTGCGATGCAGCCCTTTCCCTGACCGCCTCCAGCCCAGATTTCTTTGGGTCTGAAAAAGCGCACGAGGCCCGTTTTGCGCCGACGGCACGCGCATAGCGAATCACTTGAAAGGAGCGACCTTACATTTCGTAAATATTTTATGAAAGAATTGACAATATCACGGAATCCTCATCAATTGTTTCAGCACTTAGCCAGTGCGTTAACACGTAAACAAGGGATTAAATCATGACACTCGTATCGAGCTTTAGGGCATTCGTGCTCTCTTTTGGTGTGGCTATCTTAAGCCTATTCGCCGCAACCCACACATCCGCCGAGACATTCGAATTCCATTATGCCCCCGGCATCGTTGGCGACCCGCTGACCCAGCAAGAGGTGATGGACCTCGAGGAGTTTCTCGAAGCGAATGCACCCTCTTTGGCACAAAGCGCCGTCTTCTCGCAGCAAGACGAGGATGCGATGTTGCAAAATTCTCTGCAATACACCCCCTCTACCGGCGCGGCCGTCGTGGAGGAGGAGGTCCATGGCTGCCACAAAAGGCGCTGCTACAGGACATGTCCGATCTGCACGTTTCCAAGATCCACGGACACGAAAGGGCACTGCAAAAAAGGCGGCCTGCTACACTCCTGCTTCAGAAGATAGGCTCTGCGCTAACCCGCGCCGGGTCTTTATGAAACCTGGCGGTCCCCCTTTTCGGGGGCCGTCACTCTGGCGACCCCTGCGCCACGCCGTCGGCTTGTGCCGGTTGCGGCAAGATCATCATCCGGGCCGGCGTCTGCACGATGCGAACCGACGACCCCCGGTAGACCCCAAGCAGACAATTCGACACCACAGACACATTCAGATCGTTTTCAACGCGCCCACCACGCCCAGCGTCGCGCGTGTTGGACGTCACCGGTTCATCGTCAAACGGGATCCCATCGCCCAAAACGACGATGCCCTCGCTGACCACCTCCACATCATCAAAGGTCCGCACCGCGTCCGCCACTGCATTGCTGATGAAGTCGCCTTCCAATGAAACCGTGTAGACGCAAGACAGGCCCCGGATATACTCTTCAAGCTCTTCCGAGACCGCCACACCGAAGGCCCGCGTCGTCTCTTCCCATGTGGCCAAAGCGGTGGGCGCTGTTTGATCCAAAATCGAGACCGCGAACTCTCCAAAAGCGATGTTGAACCGGATCACATTGTTTTGCAGAATTATCGGGTCAATGGCGCGCACCACGGCCAGCTCAGACACCCCGAAATCACCAGATTCCAGCGCGATCTGCTGCACAGGGCCATCACGCCCACAGCCCGACAAAGCCAAACCCGCAATCACACAGCCAACGGCTCGGATCATGTAACCCCCTTTAGGTAAATCCGGCGCGCCGACCTCTTACCCCTTAACGCCTGTTACTCTTTGACAATCGTGTACGTGCCTTCGCCCGCCAAAATGCCCTTGAAGCCGCCCGGCTCGTCCAGCGAAAACACGATGATCGGCAGGTCATTGTCGCGCGCCAAGGCAATCGCGGAGGCGTCCATCACCTTCAGCCGTTTCGCCAGCACGTCGTCATAGGTGATATGGTCATAGCGCTTGGCATCCGCATGCTGCGCGGGGTCCTTGTCATAGATCCCGTCCACGCCGTTCTTGCCCATGAAAATCGCCTGACAGGACATCTCATTGGCGCGCAGGGCGCAGGCGGTGTCGGTGGTGAAATAGGGATTGCCCGTTCCAGCGGCAAAGATGCAGACCCGCTTTTTCTCCAGATGGCGCACGGCGCGGCGGCGGATGTAAGGCTCTGCCACCTCATTCATGGTGATGGCCGAGATCACCCGCGTGTGGATGCCCAACGCCTCCATAGCGCCCTGCATGGCCAGCGCGTTCATCACGGTGGCCAGCATCCCCATATAATCCGCCGTGGTCCGCTCCATCCCTTGGGCAGAGCCTTGCAGCCCGCGGAAAATATTGCCGCCGCCGATCACCATGCAGATCTCGACACCCATATCATGGACGATCTTGATCTCGCGGGCGATGCGCTCAACGGTGGGCGGGTGCAGCCCAAACCCCTGATCCCCCATCAGCGCCTCGCCTGAAATTTTCAAAAGAACGCGTGTATAGGCGGTGTCGGGGGTGGGGGTGCTGCTCATCATCGGGCCTCATGCTTGGCTGCTTGCAAATCTGTGGCAAAATGTCGGAAAACGCAGGCAGTTACAACGCCCAACTTACCCTCCTTCGCAACTTCGCCGCTTTTCGCAGGACCCGCATGCCAGATCTGCTCGCCCGCATTGACCCAGAGACCCCGGTGCTCATCGCGGGGCCCACCGCGTCGGGCAAATCGTCGCTGGCCTTGGCCATAGCGCAGGCCCAAGGCGGCACGGTGGTCAATGCCGACGCGTTGCAGGTGTTTGACTGTTGGCAGCAACTCTCCGCCCGGCCCGATGCCGCGGAGCTGGCGCAGGCCCCGCACGCGCTTTACGGCCATGTCCCCTATACCGCGCCCTATTCCACCGGCACATGGCTGCGCGAGGTGGAGCCGTTGCTGAGCAGCACCCGGCCCATCATCGTGGGCGGCACGGGGCTGAATTTCACCGCCCTCACCGAAGGGCTGGCGGATATACCGCCCACGCCGGAGGCCGTGCGGACGCAGGCCAATGCGCTGCCCCATGCCGACAAACTTGCCGCGCTGGACGAGGAGACCCGCGCCCGCATCGACACGCTCAACCCCGCCCGCGTGCAGCGCGCCTGGGAGGTGCTGCGCGCCACGGGCCGCTCTATTGCGGCGTGGCAGGATGAAACCCCGCCGCCTTTGCTGCCCTTGAGCAAGGTCACGGCGCTGGTGCTGAACGCCCCGAAAGACTGGCTGAACGACCGCATCACCCGCCGCTTTGACCAGATGCTGGAGCGCGGCGCGCTAGACGAGGTGCGCGCGCTGCAAGCCGATTGGGACCCCGACAGACCATCGGCGAAAGCCATCGGCGCGCCGGAGCTGATGGCCTATCTGAACGGCGAATTGACGCTCACGGAAGCAAGAGACCGTTCCATAATCGCCTCACGACAATATGCTAAGCGGCAGCGCACCTGGTTTAAGGCGCGCATGAAATCATGGCATCAAATTGATGCGGAAGATCCATATATTTGACGTTTTTCAACCTTTGACTCGAATCGAACAGAGGAATAGCCATAATGTCTGACCAATTCGAACCTGCCACCCTTGAAGAGCCCGCTGCCCCCATGCCCTTGAATCGCCTGCCATATGTGGAAACCATCGGCGCGTTGCAGCGCCGTGAGACGTGGAAACCGGACACGGCGCGCTCGCTGGACCACCCCGTTTTGTTCTGGATCACCCGTGGTCAGGGCCGTTTCATGGTCGATTGCCGCCTGCGCGGCGTGGGCCCCAACACCGCCATTTATATCCCGCGCAACACGCTCTTCAGCTACGACATGTTCGCCCAGCCGCAAGGCATGGTGCTGTCGCTGCCCAATGACGAGCATGCCGGCTTCCCGCGCCGCCCCGCTTTGGTGCGCGCAGGCTCGGTCCAGTCGCAAGCCGAACTTGGCGGGCTGATCGACGCGCTGTCGCGCGAGCTGGCAGAGCTGCGCACCGGGCAACGCCGCGCGGTGCAGGCGCATGTGATGATGATCGCCGTCTGGCTGGACCGCCTTCTGTCCGACCAACCTCAGGAGCAGCTGGGCAAATCCGACAAGCTTCTGTCGCGTTTCAGCCATGTCGTGGCCATCGGCCATCACGAGGGCAAATCCGTGGGCGAATTTGCCTCCGAGCTGCGGGTGACGCCGACGCATCTGACCCGGCTGACCCAGGGCTCTGTTGGCAAACCGGCCTCCGCGCTGCTCAATGAGCGCATCATCAACGCCGCCTGCGAGGCGCTGGTCCATACCAATGAGCCGATCAAGGTGATCTCGGAGCGGCTGGGCTTCTCCTCGCCCGCCTATTTCACCCGCGCCTTTCTGGCCCAGACCGGCCAGAACCCCACCCTGTTTCGCAAAGCGCGCCGCTGAGGCAGTTTCCGCTACGTCACCCGGCCATGTCGGGGCCAAGTCGGGGGCCATGTCGCTGATTGACAAAGGATATGTCGCAAAAAACCTCCAAATCGGCGGATACAGCCGTTGACCTCATGGCCTAATTGGGGCGGAATGAGTGTTCACGCCCGACAAGCCGCGGGCAAGGGAGATGAGGGGGCTTTAGAAAAGACCGCTAAATGGGACCGGGCGTCATAAGCGCAGGGCAGTGATTTGTATCTGCGCGCACGACCCGCTACCCTGCCATCTCTGAAATTCGTCAATGTCCAACAGGGAGATAGACATGACAACGAAAACGCTGACCGGGGCGCAAGTGCACTCCGCTGCGAAAATGTACGCAGAAGAATATAAAGCTGGCCATATGGACCGCCGCGAATTTATGTCGCGCGCGACCATGCTGGGTGTCACCTCTGCCGGGGCCTATGCGCTGATCGGCGGGGCAAAACCAGCCATGGCCGACGGCCACGCCCAGCAGGGCGGCACCGTCCGCATGGAAATGGAAGTCCGCGCGCTGAAAGACCCGCGCACCTATGACTGGACCCAGATCGCCACGGTTTCCGCAGGCTGGCTGGAATATCTGGTGGAGTACAACTCCGACGGGTCTTTCGAGCCGATGCTGCTCGAGTCCTGGGAAGTCAACGAGGACGCCACCAAATACACGTTGAACGTGCGGCAAGGCGTCAAGTGGAATGACGGCTCCGACTTCACCGCCGAGGATGTTGCGCGCAACATCGAAGGCTGGTGCGAGAAGGACGTTGAAGGCAACTCCATGGCGGGTCGTTTCGCCATCCTGATCGGCGAAGACAACAAAGCGCTGCCCGGTGCCATCGAAGTGGCCGACGCCAACACTGTTGTGCTGAACCTGCCTGCGCCTGACATCACGCTGGTCGCTGGCATGGCCGATTATCCTGCCGCCATCGTGCCTGCGGGCTTCAACGGCGAAGACATGCTGAGCAATCAGGTCGGCACCGGCCCATACCTGAACGAAAGCCACGAAGTGGGCGTCAAATCCGTTCTGGTCCGCAACGAGGGCCATGACTGGTGGGGCTATGCCGCTGGCAAAGGCGCGTTCCTTGATCGCATCGAGTTCATCGATTACGGCACCGACCCGGCAGCCCACCTGGCCGCCTATGAGGCCGACGAGATCGACATGAACTGGGAAAGCCAGGGCGAGTTTATCGACGTGATGTCGAGCCTCGGCCTGACGCATTCCGAGGTCACCTCCGGTGCCACCTTGGTCATCCGTCCAAACCAGCTGGCCGAAGTCGACGGCAAACGCCCCTATGAGGACAAGCGCGTCCGCAAGGCGCTGGCCATGGCCTGCGACAACAACGTGCTGCTCGAGCTTGGCCTTGCCGGTATCGGTGAAACGGCTGACAACTGCCACGTGGGCCCGGTTCACCCCGAGCATAACGCAGACGTCACCCGCATCCCGCATGACCCCGCTGGCGCCAAGGCGCTGATGGAAGAGGCAGGCATGGGCGACTATGAGCACGAGCTGATCTCCATCGACGGCGGCTACCGCATGGACACGACCGACGCCGTGGCAGCCCAGCTGCGCGACGCTGGCATCAACGTCAAGCGGACCATCATGCCGGGTTCGACCTTCTGGAATGACTGGTCGAAATACCCGTTCTCCTCCACCAACTGGAACCACCGCCCGCTCGGCACGCAAGTGCTGTCGCTGGCCTACCGCTCCGGTGAGGCATGGAACGAGTTTGGCTGGGCCAACGCGGAATTCGACGCGCTGCTGGCCGAGGCCAACTCCATTGCCGACGTAGAGGCCCGCCGCGAGGTGATGGGCAAGCTGCAAGGCATGGTCATCGAGGAAGGCGTGACGATCCAGCCCTACTGGCGCAAAATCTCGCGTCACCACAAGGACAACCTTGTGGGCGTGGATATGCACATCGCGTACCTGCCACAAATCTATAAGTGGGCGCTGAAAGCCTAAGCTCAGCCACTCCGAAACGGGGCCGTCTCCAGATCAGGAGGCGGCCCTTTTCACCTCCCCCGCCATGCCATCCAAAGGCCCTAGCAAAAATGGGTCAGGCCGCACGGGGCAACCGAACTGACAGGGAATTCCCATGGGATTGTTTCTCCTCCGCCGTGTCGGGGTGATGCTGCTGACGGCCTTGTGCCTGACCTTCATCGTCTACTTCATGACGACGCTCTACCCGAACCTCGAAAAGCTGGCCAAAACGCAAGGCAACTTCCGCATGTCGGACGAGGCCGTCGCCAGCTATCTGGATCGGGAGGGCTATCTGGAGCCGGTCTTCAAGGGCTATGGCCAATGGCTGGGCATCCTGCCGGGCCACACATTCACTGACGAGGACGGCACCGTAACCGGGCGCTGCATCGCGCCGGGGGCCGATCCCGCCACAGCGCCGACCTATTGCGGCGTGTTGCAAGGCGATTGGGGGCAGTCGGTCACCTTCAAGGATGACGCAGGCGGCATCATCGCCAAACGGCTGGGTCTCACCGGCTGGCTGGCGCTCGCGGCCTTTGCCGTGATGATCCCCGTCGCACTGATCATCGGCATTCTGGCCGGCATGAGGGAGGGCTCGCGGATGGACCGGTCGCTGTCCACCTTTGCCATCGCCTCCTCCGCCACGCCCGAATATGTGTCGGGCGTTATTTTCATCGCGGTCTTCGCCGCCTCCGCCTCGCCGCTCAATGCGTTTCTGGCCGATATGGGCTGGATCTCGGGCCGTACGCTGCTGAAAGGCTCCGCCACGTCCGCCATGGAAGACATCACATGGGCCAACTTCACCCTGCCCGTGGCCACCATCGCGCTGTATGGCGTGGGCTATATCGCAAGGATGACACGCGCCTCCATGGCGGAAGTGATGACCGCGCAATATATCCGCACCGCGCGCCTGAAAGGCGTCAGCTTCCGCAAGGTGGTCATGAAACACGCGCTGCGCAACGCGCTGATCGCGCCCTTTACGGTGATCATGCTGCAATTCCCGTACCTGCTAACAGGCGTGGTCATCACCGAGACGCTGTTCAACTACAAAGGCTTCGGCTGGCTTCTGGTACAGGCCGCCTCCACCAATGACATCCAGCTGCTTCTGGGCTGCTCGGTTGTCGCCGTTTTCGTGGTGCTCGTCACGCAGCTGATCTCAGATATCGGCTACGTGTTCCTGAACCCACGTATCCGAATTTCTTAAAGGAGGCCTGAGCAATGGACCCGTTAACCTGGACTGGCAGCCTTGGCACCGCGCTGAACCCTCTGTTCCTCACCGCTGGTGTGATCTTCATCGCCGCCACGCTGGCCTATGTTGTGGCCAGTTTCCTTGCCCCGGCACCGCAAGTGCGCGCCATCAACGAGACCACTGCCGTGGCGGGCAATAGCATCACCGAGATCTTGGGCCGCGTGTCGCTGGTCAGCCTTCTCGCGCTGCTGATCCTCAGCGTGCTCTACCTGATGGGCGGCATCGTCTCACCTTACGGTGCGGCGGGCATCATCGGCGAGATCGGGCAACGCTTCCTGCCTGTCTGGATTGCACTGATCGTCACCTTCGCGCTGTCGATCACCTTCAAACGCAAGCTCGGCCTCTACGGCAAGCTCTTTGACAGCCCCATCGGCATGGTCGGTTTCGGGCTGACCATGTTCTGGGTCTTCACCGCCATTTTCGCAGGGCTCTTCGACATGATCATCACCCATGAGGTGCTGGTCCAGGAATCCGGCATGAAAAACAAGGTCCCCGGCACGCCTCTGCGCGGGGCCGAAGAGGGCGAGTTCCCGCATTACCTGCTGGGCGGCGACACGCTGGCGCGGGACGTCTTCTCCCGCATGGTCGCAGGTTCCATCACGGTGCTCTTGATCGCGCCCGCGGCCACCGCCTTCGCCTTCATGGTCGGCATCACGCTGGGCCTGCCTGCGGGTTATTATGGCGGCCGCTTTGACACGATCATTAGCTTTCTGGCCAACCTCGTCTTGGCCTTCCCGGTGATCCTGCTCTTCTTCCTTTTGGTGACGCCCGAGATTCGCAGCTACGAGATGTTCTCCCTCTTCGGCAAAGGCATCACCTTCCCCCGCGCCATGGCCGCCGTACTGTTCCTCTTCCCGGTCATCTTCCTGATCGTGCTGTGGCAGTCGCGCTATTTCACCCAGCCCTCGAAACGCAACCTCTTCGTGGGGCTGACCGTGCTGATCGGCGGCTGGCTCTATCTCGGCCTCGCATGGGACGCCGACCCCACCGGGCAAATCGCGATGGATGCGGGCGTGTTGATCGTCTTCGTCTCCGTGGTCTTCGTGAACGCACCCACCGTGTTTCGGATCGTGCGCGGCCTCGTGCTCGACATCAAGACCCGAGACTACGTGGCCGCAGGCCAGACCCGTGGCGAGGGCCCGTGGTACATCATGCTGTGGGAAATTCTGCCCAACGCGCGCGGGCCGCTCATTGTCGATTTCTGCCTGCGCATCGGCTACACCACGATCCTTCTGGGCACGTTGGGCTTCTTCGGTCTCGGCCTCAGCCCCGAAAGCCCCGACTGGGGCACCACGATCAACCAGGGCCGCCGCCTGCTGAGCGTCTACCCCCACCCGGCCATCGCCCCCGCCTTGGCGCTGATGAGCTTGGTGCTGGGATTGAACCTGCTGGCCGACGGGCTTCGTGAAGAAAGCTTGAGGGATTGATGGTCGATTTTTCCCAAAAATCGACCAAGATTAACACCGCGTCAGCACATGCTGTCACGACGCGCTGTGTACGGGGTG
>CAYXIZ010000012.1:0-27901 GCA_964465485.1 uncultured Rhodobacterales bacterium
ATTGTCAGTTCTTTGGCATGACCGTCTGCAGACGCAACGCCTGCGGACAGGCCAACGCTGACCGCCGTGGTCAGTAGTGTTCTCATGATAGACATTGTAGTCCTCCCTTTTACACACGTAAATATTGATGAGCGATTGGCGTTGAGTCAAGCTCCAATTTTGACCCCACAAATGCTGCAGAGCGGCGTAGCCTTGATCAGGCCGACTCCCGCAATTTCAACTCCCCGTCGAACAACGAAATCTCCGGGGCGTCCGTAGCCGCGCTGCCCCCAATGATCTGCAACAAACGTGACACAGCCTTGCGGCCAATCGCGTCAGTGTTCTGGGCCACAGTGGTCAGCGACGGGTTCAGGTATGGGCAGAGCGGGTAGTCGTCATGGCCCGCGATCCGCAAGCCTCCCTTCGCGCCTCGGCCCGGGGCGAGCCCATGCCGGGCGGCCGCACGAATTGCCCCGATTGCCACGCGGTCATTCACGCAAAGAATGGAGCGGTCCGTCAGCAAGCCTTGCGCAAAGGCCTTGTCGAGCACCGCCTCACCATGCCCTTCAAAATACCCGTCATCATTGACCGCATCGACCCCGATGATCTCCGGCTCAAAGCCAAGCTCTTTCATCTTTGCGATATAGGCAGCCTCTCGCCCCAACGCGTTGAAGTTGACCCTTGGCATTGCAAGAAAGACGGGTGGATCACCGACGCGACACAAATATTCTGTAATTAAACCCGTGCTTTGCATGTGATCCGAGCCCACATAGTCCACATCCGGCATCGTGGTTGGGCGCGAGTCCATCAGCACAAAAGGCAGCCGCGACTTCAATCTTTGGTAGACGGCTTGATCACTATGGTCCCCAAGCGGCGTCACCAATGCGCCATCCACATTCATGGACATAAAAGTCTCCGCGGCGCGGGCCTCGATGAGCGGATCGGAATGCGAGCACTTCGTGATGACGCTCAGCCCGGCCTCCATCGCGGCGACCTCGACTGCCTCCAGAAGCTTGGTGAAAAACAGATCGTTGAGATAGGGAATGATCACGCCGATCATGCCCGTGGACTTCCGGTTCAACCGCGTCGCAAAGAAATTCGGGACATATTCGACGCGCTCCAGCCCCTCTTCGATCCGGGCAACGGTCTTTGGCTTGATCAGGTTCGGATCCTGAAAAAACCGCGACAGCGTGGGGCGTGACACACCGATGGCAACCGATAGGTCTTCCATGGTCTTGATCCGGGGCTTTGGCATGGCAGCGGTCTTTCTACGGGTTCCCTCACCACCATAACGCGACTTATCGACATGTCGATTAATTTTTTACACGTGGGAAATTTAGCTAGAAAACTTTTACATTCAGGAAAACTGAAGGAGCAATGCGAGGCGATTGCTCCGCTGATTCTAACCTATGCTCTTCTCTAGAGCACCCGGTCTCACAAAAAAAGGCCGGTGCTTTTGGCACCGACCTCGTGTTCCTCGAAGCGCCCAGAGTTCGGGCGGCTCTATCAATCTTGGTTGCGGTAGCGGCCTGTGGGCCAGGGCTCTTGGCGCCGTGTCAGACCCGGCTGCCCAGCCGACACACGAGCTTGATACTCTGCGACACTATAGGGACCGAAGCCCGCACCAACCTGGAAGCGGGTCCGCGTCACACGTTCGCGGTACTCGAGCCGCGCTGTTGTGCTTTCGAATTTGCGGTGCTGGTGCTTGACCATAACACCGTTGACTTCATGGGTGTGCACGACGCCGCTCGTGTCGGCTTCATGCGTATGGTGGAAAGAACCACCGCTTGTGCCATGCCCCTGATGCGGGTGCGAATGTGCATGGCTGTGTCCTGCCCCGTCGGCGAGAACCGGGCCTGCGGCGAGCGCACCGATGAAGGTTGCGGTGAGGGCGAAGGGTCTAAGCATGGCAGCTCCAATCATTGCTTTACGGACACTACAAATGTGCATCCGAGCAGTGATACACCAGATGTGGTCCCAACCCCTTCAGTTTGACCTCAGCCGCGCGCGATTTGCAACCTGTGTCATGGCGCAATTGAAACCGACGCATACCGGCAATCGCGCTTGTGTCACAACGCGTCAAAGGCGACACCGCAGAGCTCCGCGTCACATAACAAAAAACCGCGCTCAAAGGCGCGGCTTTTAGGGCTTTCGCTGACGTGCAAGATTACTTGATCTTACCTTCTTTATACTCGACATGCTTGCGCGCGACGGGATCATACTTACGCACGACCATCTTCTCGGTCATGGTGCGCGCGTTTTTCTTGGTCACGTAGAAGTGGCCAGTGCCTTCTGTCGAGTTCAGGCGGATTTTGATCGTGGTTGGCTTCGCCATGTCTCTTCTCCTGCGCGGGGCTTCGGAGCCCCGGAAATTCATTAGATGCTGCTTTTACGCGGGCCAGCCCCCGAGTCAACCGCGAAAGCAGCGATTTAGGGTGCCGTAGCGAATGAACCGTCATCCCACGAGGGCAGCGAAGCCCCACTTGTGCTTTCTGGACCAAAGCGCAACGATTTGATCATAGCTCCCATAAGGAATTTTGTCATGCGCTCCGCTCTCTCAGTCCTTCTCTTGTCCCTGACCTTTCCTGCCTTGGCCGAGCAAGCGGCTGACGCCATCGCCCCTGAGGCCGCCTCCGCTCAGGCGGCCAAAGGGGCCGGCACCCCGGTTGAGGCAAAGACGTGGATGGTCGCCGCAGCCAATCCTCTGGCCGTTCAGGCCGGTGCAAAGATCCTCGAAGCCGGTGGCAGCGCGGCGGATGCGATGGTGGCTGTTCAGGCCGTGCTTGGATTGGTGGAGCCGCAAAGCTCTGGGCTTGGCGGCGGCGCGTTTCTTGTGTGGTATGACGCGGGAACAGGCGAGGTCACCACGCTCGATGGGCGTGAGACCGCACCCATGGCGGCCACTCCGCGCCTGTTTCAAGATGCCACTGGCGCGCCTTTGAAATTTTTCGACGCAGTCGTTGGAGGCCTGTCCGTGGGCACACCCGGCACGCCCGCATTGATGGCCCAAGCCCATAAACGCTGGGGCAAATCGGATTGGGCATCCCTGTTTGAAGACGCAATCCGTTTGGGGGACGAGGGCTTTGCGGTCTCGCCTCGATTGGCCAGCTTGGTTGCCAATGACGTCGAACGGCTGTCACGCTTTCCACGCACCGCCGCTTACTTTGTCCCCGAAGGGGCCCCGATTGCAGAGGGCGATCTATTGAAGAACGAGGCCTATGCCGACACGCTGAGCCGCATTGCGGGCGAAGGGGTGCGGGTCTTTTATGAAGGCGATATCGCGCAGGGCATTATCGACACGGTCCAAAATGCATCCGGAAATCCCGGCATGTTGGCGCTGCGCGACCTTGAGAATTACGAGGTCAAACAACGCGCCGCCGTCTGCGCGACCTACAGGGCGCATGATGTCTGCGGCATGGGACCGCCCTCCTCTGGTGCGCTGACCGTCGGGCAGATATTGGGGATGCTGGACCAGTTTGACCTCTCGGCTCTGGGTGCTGAGAACCCGCAAGCATGGCGGCTGATCGGCGACGCCTCCCGCCTCGCTTTCGCCGATCGGGGCCGCTACATGGCCGATAGCGACTTTGTGCCGGTCCCAACCGAAGGGCTTGTCGACCCCGCCTATCTTGAAAGCCGCGCAGAGATGTTGAACACCGACGGGGGGATGGCGCTGCAAGAGGTCGCCCCCGGAGCGCCCGCTTTTGACCACGCGCTCTTATGGGCAGATGACCAATCGCTTGAGCTGCCATCGACCTCCCATATTTCCATTGTTGACGCGGAGGGGAACGCCCTTTCGATGACCACGACGATTGAGAACGGCTTCGGCTCCCGGCTCATGGCCCCCGGCGGATTTCTGTTGAACAATGAGTTGACCGATTTCTCGTTCAGAACCCATGTGGACGGCGTCCCGATTGCAAATCGAGTGGAGCCGGGCAAGCGGCCACGCTCTTCAATGGCCCCGACAATTGTGCTCAAGGACGGCGCGCCTGTTCTGGTTGTGGGCTCACCGGGCGGGTCGCGGATCATCGGCTATGTCGCCAAGACGATCATCGCGCATCTTGATTGGGGCATGGATGTCCAGCAGGCCATGGCCCTGCCCCATCTGGTGAACCGCTTTGGGGCTTATGACTTAGAGGAAGGCACCAGCGCCACACAGCTTTCGGACAGTTTGACCGATCTGGGCTATGAGGTGAACACGCGCGCACTTACGTCGGGGCTGCATGCGATCAGCATTCATGACGGTGGGCTGAAAGGCGGCGCGGATCCCCGGCGTGAGGGGATCGCGCTTGGCGACTAGACCCGTCTGCATCCAATTGACGCGGCCTTAGTCGTAGGCCGCGTCCACGATGATCTCGATCAGCAGCTCTTCGCGGGCCAGCTTGACCTCCCCGCAGGCGCGCGCGGGCGCATGACCTTCCGGGACCCAAGCGTTCCAAACCAGGTTCATCGCGGCGAAATCGGACATGTCTTTCAGCCAGATCGTCGCGCGCAGCATCTTCTCTGGCGACGACCCCGCCTTCAACAGCTCGGCCTCTACTTTGGCCAGGCAGGCCTTGGTTTGCTCCGTGATATCCGCGCCTTCTGCCACTTGGCCAGTAATGTAAGCCACCCCGTTATGCTTCACCACTTTCGAGGAGCGTGCGCCCGTGTCTATCCGTTCAATCATGTCGGTCTCTCCTTAAAACAACTCGGCCCGCAGGACCTTAGCATCGGTGATGTTCACCACCCCGATATGGCGGTCGAGCACCGGAAAGATCGCTTCGAGCAGCGCATCGAGCCGGTCGGGTTGGATCAGGCACACCACGCAAGACAGGCCTTCGGCGCGGCCCACTTGGCCCTGACGGCTCCACAGGCCCGACCGCCCCGAGCCGCCGCGCACCGGGAGCACGCTGAAGCCCTTCACGCCTGCCTCGATCAACAGGTCGGTCAGACGCCGTTCCATGATCTGCTCGATCATGATCTCGATACGTTTTGCGTCATGCATTTGCATATCAGCCTCCGATCACGGCGCTTGCCGTCGCGACATAAAGCGGGATGCCCAATGTCAGGTTAAAAGGAAAGGTGATGCCCAGCGAAAGGGTCAGGTAGACCGCCGGGTTGGCCTCTGGCAACGCAACACGCATGGCCGCCGGGACCGCGATGTAGGACGCGGACGCGCTCAAGACCATCATCAGGGCGGCCCCGCCAACCGACAGGCCCAGCACAAGCGCCGCCAACAAACCGATTGCCGCGCCGATAAGCGGCATGATCAGGCCGAATGCGATCGTGGCCCCTGAGACGGCCCCCTTGGCACGCGCAAGACCGCGACCGGCAACCAGCCCCATATCGAGCAGAAACAAGCACAACACGCCTTTGAAAGGAGCCGAAATAAAGGGGGCAATTTCCGAAAGCCCGTCTTTGCCGGTCACCATCCCGATGACAAAAGAGCCCACCAGCAGAACAATCGACCCGTTGAGCATGATCTCCCGCATCAACGCGCCGTCCATGCTTTTCGCCCCTTCGCCCTGCCTTGAGATCAGCCAAAGCGCAGAGACAATAGCAGGTGCCTCCATCGCGGCGGCGACAGCGACCATATAGCCTTCAAATTCGATCCCCTGCGCCTCAAGGATCGAGCTCCCCGCTACGAAGGTCACGATAGAGATCGACCCGTAATGCGCCGCCACTGCCGCTGCATCCAAAGTCGACAGTTTGGTCATTGAGCGCAGCAGTGCGAAGGCGATGAGCGGCAAGAGCGCGGACAGGATTACGCCCGCCACGAGCGAGGCGATAAGCTGGCCGTCGACCCCGTGCCCGGCCACGCTGGCCCCGCCTTTGAACCCGATTGCAAAGAGCAGATAGAGCGACATGCCTTTGGCGATTGCTTCGGGAAAGTTGAGGTCAGACCGCGCAAGTGCCGCCGCGACACCTAAGGCAAAGCACAAGATGATTGGCGACAGAAGATTTTGCGCCGCCAATGTCAGTATCATATCCATGAAGACCGGCCCTTGTTTGCGTTTCGTCGTCTGGACTTATCGCGCTCGGTACCGCGCTACAATCAATTGTCGCTATCCAGCAGCGACGCCGGCCTCGGCAAATGTCGACATGCCCGAGTGGCAGGCAATCGCACCTTTCAGGACACCAAGCGCCAATGCGGCGCCGGAGCCCTCGCCCAGACGCAACCCAAGCGACAGCAACGGCTCTTTGCCCAGTGCGTCCAACATCTGGCGATGCGCGCCTTCCGCCGACAGGTGGCCAGCCACGGCATGATCCAGCGCACCTGCTTGGGCTTTTTCGAGCACCGATGCCGCAGCCGTGCAGATGAACCCGTCGAGGATCACCGGGATCTTATGCGCGCGGGCCCCGGCGATTGCGCCCGCCATCCCCGCCAGCTCCCTGCCGCCCAAACAGCGCAGGACCTCCAGCGGGTCGGACAGATCATGCAAGGCAAGCCCCTCGGTCACGACCCTAATTTTGTTGGCCAACCCGGCATCATCCACGCCGGTCCCACGGCCAGCCCAGCCCTCCGCGCCGCCGCCAAACAGCGCGGCCCCAATTGCGGCGGCAGAGGTTGTGTTGCCAATGCCCATTTCTCCGGTGACCAAAACATCCGCCTGCGGGTCCACGGCGTTCCAGCCGGTTTGCAACGCAGCGACGCAGTCGCTCTCGGACATCGCAGGCTCTTTGGTGAAGTCAGCCGTCGGGCGGTCCAACTCCAACGCATGGACCGTCATGCGCGCGCCGAACGCTTTGGAAAGCTGGTTGATGGCGGCCCCGCCATGCTCGAAATTTGCGACCATCTGGGCCGTCACCTCAGCCGGAAAGGCCGAGACGCCTTGCGCCGTGACGCCGTGATTTCCGGCAAAAACGATGACCTGAGGTGCTTCCATGTTGGGCCGCGCCTCGCCTCTCCAGGATGCGTACCACAGCGCAAGGTCTTCGAGACGGCCCAAGGCGCCCGGCGGTTTCGTCAGCTGCCCGTTTCGCTCCGAGGCCCCTTGCAAGGCGGCTGGGTCAGCGCTTGGCTGCGATTGAAGAAGCGCGCGAAAATCGGCGAGAGACGAGAACGGTGCGGTCATGGAAATCAAACCTGTTTGAGATTGTATTACCTGCCCTTCTAGCCGTAGCCTAGCCTGACCTAAAGACCACCCACGCCTCAGAAATGCAGAAAACCGACATGCGCCTGCCAAGCCCGCAATTTTTGCTCAACGACCTGCTGATTGCCCTGTCCTTGCTGACGCGGTTGCCCATCCCGCAGGCCGATTGGAGCAACACCGAACGCCCGCCAGCGCGTGCCGCCTGGGCCTACCCGCTTGCAGGTCTTGTCGTGGGCGGCTTGGCAGCTATTGCAGGCCTTGTCGGGGGCGCGCTCGGTCTTGGCCCGTCTGTTGTCGCGGCGCTTATGCTTACAGTTCTGAGCATCACAACCGGCGCGATGCATGAGGATGGTCTGGCCGATTGCGCGGATGGGTTTTGGGGCGGCTGGGAAAAGTCCCGCCGTCTCGAGATCATGAAAGACAGCGCGATTGGGGCTTACGGCGTCTTGGCGCTGGTCATCGTGTTTGCGTTGAAATGGGGCAGCCTCTCTGCCGTGCTTGCCCATCCATCCGCAACAGCTTGGGTGATCCTTGTCCCCGCAATCCTGTCGCGCGCCGCGATGGTGGCGGTGATGGAGCTTTTGCCGAATGCGCGGGAAGGTGGGCTGTCGTCAAAAACCGGAAGACCCGGAAAATCCGCGATGTGGGTGGCACTTGCGCTGGGTGTGGGTGCGGCTCTTCTTGCCCCTTCAAGCACAATTGTCCTGATTGCAGCGATGGTGCTGGCGGCAGGCGCGGTCGGGCTGATCGCCACTCGCAAAATCGGTGGGCAAACCGGCGATGTTTTGGGCGCAACGCAGGCGATAACCGAAGCAGTGCTTTTGATCACGCTATCGGCGGCTCTGAGCTAGACGCAAAACGCCGCGCAGGCCAATGCGCGGCGTCCAAGCTCAATTTGGCAAGGCCTAAGCCGCAGCGCGGCTCACCAGCACGTCGTCGATCTCTTTCATCGCAGAAGGCTCGTCATTGCCTTGCACCACGGCGATCTCCCGCGTCAGGCGCTCAAGGGCCGCTTCATAGAGCTGACGCTCCGAATAGCTTTGCTCGCGCTGGTCGCCGTGACGATGCAGGTCGCGGACAACCTCGGCAATCGCGATAAGATCACCGGAGTTGATCTTCTGTTCATATTCCTGCGCCCGCCGAGACCACATGGCCCGCTTGACCCGCGCCTTGCCTTTCAGCGTCTTGAAGGCTTGGCCCACCAAATCAGGCGAGGACAAAGGCCGCATTCCGACCTCAACTGCCTTATGGGTTGGCACGCGCAAGGTCATTTTGTCCTTCTCGAACGCCACAACGAACAGCTCAAGCTCGATGCCCGCCACTTCCTGGGTTTCGATGTTCACAATCTTGCCGACGCCATGCGCGGGGTAGACCACGAACTCATTGGGGCTAAAGTCTTGCTTCTTCTTGCTCATACGATCTCTCTTTCACGCCAAAATGGACGGGCCGGTGGAAACTCCCCCGGTCACGTCCGCTGACTTTTCAGTTTTTCGCTGTACCGTATGCTCACCCATGCAGGGACGGCCAGTTACCATCTTCGCGGAGACCATACCACAAAAACGTGAACATCCAAAGGGCTGCTTACGCCAAGCCCGCTTGGGCCATCGCGATATCCGTCAGGACTGGCGAATCAGCCGCCTTCGCCGGGTGCCTCGGAAAACATCTCCAACTTGCCCTCTTTGCCATCCATCTCTTCGGCGGTTGGCAGCGGGTCTTTCTTGGTGATGATCACAGGCCATTTTTCGGAGTATTTGCGGTTGAACTCCACCCATTTTTCCATGTCCGGCTCAGTGTCGGGGCGGATCGCATCTGCGGGGCATTCGGGCTCACAGACGCCGCAGTCAATGCACTCGTCAGGGTGGATCACCAGCATGTTCTCACCCTCATAGAAGCAATCCACGGGGCACACCTCGACGCAATCGGTGTATTTGCAGGCGATGCAGGCGTCGTTGACGATATAGGTCATGAGCATTGTCCGAAAAACTGTGTTGTGCCTGTCGTAATGACCATTCCCGGATCATTCAAGCGGAGGCTTGCGCGAAAGATCCAAGCTGCGGCGATCTTTCTTTGTGGGGCGGCCCTTTCCCCAAGGCGTGACCAACCGGGGCGTCTTTTCGACAAAGACGGTTTTGTCGAGGTAAAGCTCTTGCGCCTCAGGGGCTGGGCCGCGCCGCGTCCCGCATGCGCGCACCACGACCACGCGGGTTTGCTCGCCTTGCGCGAAGGTGATGCCGTCGCCCTCGCCGACCTGAAAGGCCGGTTTTGCGATCTTGTTGGCATTGACCCGCACGGAGCCGCCCTTGACCACAGAGGCGGCCAGCGAACGGGTCTTGAAAAACCGCGCCTGCCAGAGCCATTTGTCCAGCCGGATCGTTTCTCTGGGACTATCCATCGCTCAATCCGCATGCCAATCGAGCGCCGCCAGACCGCGCTATGTCCGCCGCCCGGATCAGTCCTTCTTCAGCCCCATAAGAGCTGCCGCAAAGGGGTTGTCGGGGTCGATGGCTTTCTCTTTCTTCGGAGGACGCGCCTTGAAGCTTTGCGCCTTGCCATCGCGTGGGCCGCCATTGCCCTTGGGCTTGCCGCGTGGCTTGGGTTTGCCCTGAGGCTTGCCGCCCCGACCGCCCTCGCGCGCGCCGCCTTTGTTGCCGCCCCAGCGGAAGGTGTAGAACACCTCCATCTCCGGCGCGTCGCTTGCGGCGTCTTTCGCCTCAGCGGGGGCTTCAGCTTGTGGCTCCGGCGCTTCCGTCTCAGGCGTTTCAGCCTCTGGTGCGTCCGTCTTGGCCTCAGGCGTGGGAGCCGCTTTGACCTTTGCCCGCTCCCCGCGTTCGCCTTTATACCCAAGGCCTTCCATCAGGTTTGCAAACTGCTCAAGCGTCATTCCGGTGATCGACAGCATGTCGGCTTTCGCTTCGAACCCGGCGCGGGAGTTTTCGTTGCGCAGCTGGTCAGCGAGGCGCTCCAGCATGTCGATCCGGATCGCGCGGTCTCCAGCGAGGCGATAGCCCGCTTGAGTGTAATATCCGTCCGGCGCGTCCTTGACCCCCGGCACGGTCACCAGACCGGGCGGCGGGGCTTCTGGAAATTCGCTCAGCCCGTTTTGCAATGACCACAGGACCAGCCGCAAACGGGTTGGCGCGGGCTTCAAGAGCAGTGGCATGAAGATGGTGAACTGGCCAAATCGGATGCCATGTTTGCGCAAAGCGCCACGCGCGTCTTGGTCAAGGTCCTTGACCTCAGCGGCGACCTTGTCACGCGGGATCACGCCCAGCGCTTCAACCATCCGGAAAGCAAAACCTTTGGCCAGCCCGGTCAGCGTGTCGTCATTGGACATCGCGATCATCGGCTCAAAGGCCGCCGCGATCTTGCGGTCAATAAAATGCTGCAAGCGGCGTTTGACCTTTTCGGCCACGTCGCTGCCAGCTTCTTCATCCACGAAAGGCTCGACCATCGGCTTCAAAGGCTCCGCGCCCTTGACCAATTTGCCCACGGCCAGATCACCCCACATCAGGCCACCCTGCTCGGTGAAATCCATTTCCGTGTCGGGCGCATTGTAGAACTTGTCGGCACGCAAATTGAAGTGAGGGGCCAGCGCCGCGACGGCGGCTTGCTTGAGGGTCTTGGCCTCGTCTGGGTTGGAGGACGCGTCCTGGCGGAACCGGAACCCGTCCAATCGGCCGATCATTTCGCCCTCAACAGTCACTTCACCTTTGTCGTTCACGTCAGCCACGAGGCTCTCCTTCTGTTTCAACCGCCGCAGCAAAACGCTGGTGCGCCGGTCGACAAATCTTTGGGTCAGCGCGCCATGGAGCGCATCCGACAGGCGGTCTTCTACCGCACGGGTTTCGCCGCGCCAATGGCTTTCATCGGCAACCCAGCCCTTTCGCTGGGCGACATAGGTCCAGGTCCGGATATACGCCAAGCGCTTGGAGATTGCATCAATGTCGCCATCAGAGCGGTCAATGCGCGCAATTTGACGCGCCATATAATCCTGAGGCACCTGCCCTTTGTCATGCAGATAACCGAAAATCACTTCCAGAATGCTGGCATGATCGCCCGTCGAGATACCCCTGAAATCAGGAATGCGGCACACGTCCCAAAGCAGTTTGACGTCCTGCGGGCTGTGCGTGCGCGCAACGACCTCCGCCACATCGCGCAGGCTTTTCAACGCGACCACGTCGTCGGCATCTCGCGCCCGGCTGAGCCATTCATCATCCGTGCGCAGTTCGAGCGAGCGGACCAGACGGTCCACGGAGCCGAACTCAAGCCGATCATTGCGCCATTGCAGCTTGGAGACGGGCCGGAAGTTGGACTGCAAAATCGCCTGCACCACCGGTTCTTCCAACGCAGTGGCCTCGCCCGTAACCCCGAAGCTGCCGGGCGTCATATAGCGCCCTGCCCGCCCGGCGATCTGTGCCAGCTCGTTGGGGTGCAGATACCGCATCCGCCGCCCATCGAATTTCTGAAGCGCTGAGAAAGCCACGTGGTTGATATCGAGGTTCAACCCCATGCCAATCGCGTCGGTGGCGACCAGATAGTCAACATCGCCGTTTTGATACATCTCCACCTGCGCGTTGCGCGTGCGGGGCGACAGGGCGCCCATCACAACCGCGCAGCCGCCCTTTTGGCGGCGGATCAGCTCGGCAATGGCGTAGACGTTCTCTACAGAGAACCCAACGATGGCGGAGCGCGCTTTGAGCCGACTGATCTTCTTGGCACCGGTATAGGTCAGCTCGGAAAAGCGTTCGCGTTTAAGAAACTGCGCGCGCGGCTCCATTGCGGCGATTGCGCCGCGCATCGTGTCCGAGCCCATGAAGAGCGTCTCGAGATGCCCGCGGGATTTCAGCAATCGTTGTGTGAAAACATGCCCGCGCTCCGGATCGGCACAAAGCTGAATTTCGTCGATCCCGACAAAATCTGCGCCCATCCCGTCCGGCATGGCCTCAACCGTGCACACCCAGTATTGCGCCCTGTCGGGCACGATCCGCTCCTCGCCTGTGACCAAAGCCACCACGGAGGGGCCGCGTATCGCCACGATGCGGTCATAGACCTCGCGGGCCAACAGCCGCAACGGAAGCCCGATCACACCAGTGCGGTGTGCAAGCATCCTTTCAATGGCATAGTGGGTTTTGCCGGTGTTGGTCGGTCCGAGAACCGCCGTCACCCGGGGCTGGCCGGTCATGGGCGTCGCCTGTTAGGGGGCCATGAATGGCGCGTTAAATGTCTTGGCCCGAAACTTCCGCTTCAAGCCGCTCGATGCCCTCTTTTAGACCCGGCCTGTGGGGATGTATAGCATATGCCGCCTTATAGGCTTTCAGCGCATCGGTTTTTTGGTCCAGCTCTTCCAGCATGCGGCCAAGACCCTGAAGGGCTCCGAAGTGGCGTGGGTTCAACGACAATGTTGTCCCGATATCGGCGATGGATAGCCCGTATAGCCCCTCCCCGAAATAGGCGGTCGCCCGCATATTCCAGCCTTCAGCGAAGTCGGGGGCATGGTCGGTCAGAGCAGTAAAATGGTCGATGGCCTTTTTCGTGTCGCCGTTGGACATGGCTTGGCGTCCGCGTTGCAGCAGAAAATTCATGGATTTCGAGCCACTATCGGACCATTCACGCCAAATCGCGCGTTCAACCAACTCCCAGTCTTGCAACTCGGGCTGCGCCAAGCGATCAAAGAGCTTATCGAGTGCGTCTTCATCTGCAACGGCGCTTGTTGCAAAGCTTGTCGCAAAAAGGAATGCCGCAACGATACAGTTGAGGATGAGGATTGAAAATTTCATAACGACTTTAAGTCTAGCGGCATGATTGGAAAAATCGAGACCCTGGATGTCACATTTTTAGGAGAACCCAAATGAGCGACGTCATCACCAAAGCTGTAGCCGCCTTGCAAGCGAAACTGGACGGGGGCTTTGACGGCTCGGTTAAGTTCGACATCGAAGGCGAAGGCGCCATCATGGTAGACAGCGCAGGCGTGCGCGCTGGCGACGAGGATGCGGAATGCACAATGTCTGCGGATACCGAGACCTTTGAGGCCATTCTTGACGGAGAATTGAACCCGACCTCCGCCTTCATGACCGGCAAACTGACCGTTGATGGCGATATGGGTCAGGCCATGAAGCTGGGCTCCGTTCTGTCGTGACACTCACGACGGCACCCCTCTTTCACGACGTGGCCGATGGCCCGGATGGCGGTGCGGCCTATTGGCTGCTCTGCGCAGACGGGGTGCGGATCCGTGTTGCGGTCTGGGGTGCCGAGACTGCCAAACATGGCACCGTGCTGCTGTTTCCCGGCCGCACCGAATATATCGAGAAATACGGCCGGACCGCCGCTGAGTTCGCACGGCGGGGCTACGCCACGCTCGTTATTGACTGGCGCGGGCAAGGCTTGTCTGACCGATTGCTGAAAGACGAAATGCTGGGCCATGTCGGCGACTTTCAAGACTACCAGCTTGACGTTCAAGCGGTGCTGGCCTTCGCCCGCAAGCTTGAGCTGCCGACGCCCCACACGCTGTTTGCGCATTCCATGGGCGGCTGCATCGGGCTGCGGGCGTTGATCGACGGGTTGCCTGTCACCTCTGCCGTGTTCTCCGGTCCAATGTGGGGCATTGCGCTGACGACAAGCAAACGCTCGCTTGGCTGGACTGCCTCGACCGTGGCGCATACATTTGGGTTCGGCAACATGCTGGCACCTGGCATGTTGCGGGAAACATATGTGCTGGCAAATCCTTTTGAAAACAACATGCTCACCACCGACCTTGAGATGTTCGAATATATGAAACAACAGGTCAGCGCGCATCCCGAGCTGGCGCTTGGCGGACCGACGCTGAGCTGGCTGAACAAGGCCCTGCGGGAGTGCCGCGCGCTGCGGGCCCATCCGACGCCCAACGTGCCCTGCATCACCTATGTTGGGACCAATGAGCGGATCGTTGACATACCGACCATTCATGACCGCATGTCCCGCTGGCCCAACGGAGAGCTGGTAATCATTGAGCGTGGCGAGCATGAAATCATTATGGAAGGCCCTGCGGCACGCACACGTGTGTTCGACGAGGCCTGCGCGCTCTTTGCGCGTCATGCAACGCTGGAAACGGCCTAGAGACCTAGACCAAAACCCCGCCTTCCAATCGAACCGTCCGGTCCATACGCGCCGCCAGCTCCAGATTATGCGTGGCGATCAAGGCCGCGAGCCCGGTTTCCCGCGCAAGCGTCATCAGCGCCTCAAACACCTGATCAGACGTTGCCGGGTCTAGGTTTCCCGTCGGCTCATCTGCCAGCAACAAGCCCGGCGCGTTGGCCAAAGCGCGGCAAAACGCGACCCTTTGCTGCTCCCCTCCAGATAGGGCACCGGGCCGATGCTCTGCCCTGTCCGCCACGCCGACCTTGCCCATCAAATCAACGGCGCGGGCATGGGCCTGCGCGTTTGGCACGCCAGCCGCAAGCTGTGGCAGCACGATGTTCTCAGCGGCCGTGAACTCCGGCAGCAGATGGTGAAACTGGTAGACAAACCCGATCTCGGAGCGCCTTGCATTGGTCCGGGCCCGGTCGCTGCGCCCTGTCAGGTCTTCACCGGCAATCTTGACATGCCCCGCATCCGGCGTGTCCAGCAGCCCCGCAATGTGCAACAGCGTCGATTTACCTGCCCCGGATGGGGCGACCAACGCGACAACCTCACTACGCTTTACTGACAGCTCAGCCCCGCGCAAGACCTTGATCTCGTTTGGCTTTCCTTGGTTGTAATGTTTCTCGATGCCCGTGAGCACCAATGCCGCGTCACTCATAGCGAAGCGCCTCCACCGGGTTCATGCGGGCGGCACGGCGCGCCGGGAAAATCGTCACCACAAAGCTCAGAAAGAGCGAGAGCGAGATTGCCGACAAGACGTCCCCCATTTCCAGCCTTGCAGGCAATTTTGAGATCATCCGCACCGACGGGTCCCAGACACCGCCGCCAGCGATGTAATTCACCAGATCAAAAATCGGGTCGATATAGATCGCAAAGAGGCATCCAAGGATCAGACCCGCAATCGTTCCAATCACCCCCGTGGACGCGCCGCAGATGAAGAAAACCCGTAGGATCGAGCCCTCGCTCAGCCCCATGGTGCGCAAAATGCCGATGTCGCGACCTTTGTTTTTCACCAGCATGATCAGGCCCGACACAATGTTCATCGAGGCAATCAGGACCAGCACCGACAGGATCAGGAACATGACATTGTCCTCCATCGCCAAGGCTTGCAGGAAGGCGCCGGACGAGTCTCGCCAGCTCCAGAGGAGTGTGCCGGGACCGGCGGCCTCCATCAGTGCCGGAGTGGCTCTTTCCAGATCTTCGGGGTCCTCAAGGATCACTTCGATTTCGTCTGCCAGGCCCTCGCGATTGAAATATTCCTGCGCTTTTTCGAAGGGCATGTAGACGCGGGTGCGGTCGATATCAAAGCGCCCGACCTTGAAAACATAGACCACCTCGAAAGCCGCCACACGCGGAGAGGTGCCAAAGGCGGTCTTCGTCCCATTGGGGGAGATCAGCCTGATGCGGTCGCCCGGCCCCACGCCTAGTTCGCGCGCCACGCCGTTCCCGATCGCGATGCCTTCGGCAAAGCGGGCTATGTCGCCTGAGGCCTCCAACGGGGTGGCGACGCGGCGGATATTCAAGAAGTCAGCCTCACGCATGCCAAAGACCTCGACGCCCGCATTGCGCCCCCGCCCCGTGGCCATCACCTGGCCTTTCACAACCGGCGCTGCGCGCACGACGCCCGGCGCGTTTGCCAGCCGAACCGTCTTTTCGTCATAGTCCGAAATCACCCGCGCGAAATTGCCCGCTTCTGTCGTTTGGCCTTGGTCATAGACTTTCACATGGGCATTCGCGCCGAGGATCGTGTCGACAAATTCGTAGCGAAAACCAGACCTTACGGCCAAGGTAATGATCAATGCCGCCACCGCCAGCGTGATCCCGATCAAGGAGATCCACGTCATGACGGACACGCCGCCCTCCGCCCGTTTGGCGCGCAGATAGCGCCAGGCGATCATCCATTCAAAGCCTGCAAACGGGACGGTCTTGCCGCCAGTGATCTTGGCCACTTTATTCTCCTGCTGCTGCGCGCCCAGATGTGCGCTTTCACGCAGCCAAGGTCAAGGGAGACAGGGGGCTGGAGGCGTGCGCCAAACCGCCTATACTGCCTCCATGTTTGAAGGGTTCGACAGCTTTGACCACGTGATTGGCGAGGTCAGCCTGCATGGCCGTATCGGGGGATCGGGGCCTCCGCTTTTGTTGCTCCATGGCTACCCGCAAACCCATGTCATGTGGCACAAGATGGCCCCACAATTGGCCGAGCGATTTACCGTGATCGCCCCCGACCTGCGCGGCTATGGCGCGTCCACCTGCCCTGCAACGCGCCCCGATCATGCGCAAATGTCGAAACGCGCAATGGCGGCAGATATGGTGGCGCTGATGGCCACGCTGGGCTTTTCACATTTCGACATTCTGTCGCATGACCGAGGAGCGCGCGTCGCGCATAGATTGGCGATGGATACGCCTGAGGCCGTCAGGAAATTGATCATTCTCGACATTGCGCCCACGCGTGAGATGTACGCCAATACGACACTTGGCTTCGCCAGAGCCTACGCACATTGGTTCTACCTGACAGAGCCCTACCCGCTGCCAGAGCGGATGATTTCCGCGAACCCGCAGGATTTTTGGGACAAGAAATGCATGTTCGGGGCCGCAGGAAACGGGCCGTTTACCCCTGAGGCCCGCGCCGCATATCACGCCGCGTTCGACAACCCCGACGTCATTCATGCCTCATGCGAGGATTACCGCGCGGCGGCGACGGTTGATATTGCCCATGATGATGCAGATGGTGACGCGAAACTGACCTGCCCGGTGCATGTGCTATGGGGCGCGCATGGGGCCATCGAGGCGTTTTTCGACTGTCTGTCCCTTTGGAGGCTTCGCGCAGATCAGGTCACTGGGAAATCATTGCCCGGCGCGCATTATCTGGCGGAGGAGCTTCCCGAGATGGTCTTGGAGGAGACAGTCGCATTCCTCGCCCACCGCTGATCACGGCACTTAGCGCACGGTAATCATGCATAAAAAAGGGCCCGGCAAAACACGCCGAGCCCCTGCCCCCACACACACTCACGTGTTGGCCCAAACACACAGGCCGCCACGCACTCACTAACTTTTACGCCGGATGATGTGACGCCGACTCTCCGTCCGCGCCACGGTTCCTGCGGTTTGATGTCAAGGTTTGAAGCGCCTGCAAACGACGGTCTCGGACCGTGCTGTGAAGCTCGCCGCGCTCACGACGCACGCGCCGCGTGTAGAACACGCCGGCTGTCGCATCGTCTTCCAATGCATCACGAATGGCCGCAAGTTTGCGGTCCGAAATTGTACGTCCGTTGGGAACGTCCAGCACGATCTGGTGACGCTCCTCCTTTTCGGACAGAAGCTGGCTGTGATCGCCTGGCTTTCGTTCATCTAACTCAGTCGGAACGACACGACGCTCAAAAAAGAAGTAACTCATTATACACCCTCTGGTGCCCCCACAGACCTTTTACCGGACCCGCCACATAAAGCGCAATATTTTGACATGGTTCGGAGTGGAAACAGTATGTTGATGCGTTAATCTTCTGTTCATCTTTTGCGGTTCTGAGTGTGAAAAACCCACATAGCTGAGTTTTTTATTAAATATTATCAATGGCTTAATATATTTTCGTCTCTTTCGATCTCATCTGGCCGAGTGACTGCCGCTTGCAAACCTCGCTATGTCGCGCCGAACACACTTGGGCGAAATGTGTCCAGAGTTTGGCGAAACGCATCAACTGTTCGGCCAAAAGGATCGCATTGTTGAAGGCTCCAGAGCGCAAGGTCCCGCACAGCGTTCCGCCAGACGCCCTTATTTGGCGTAGATGCCTGCAATCTTGGCAAGGGCTGCGTCCGGGGTCAGCTCTTCACTTTCGCCGCTGCGCCGCGAGGTCAGCTCGACAACGCCGTTTTTCAGCCCACGGGGCCCGACGGTGATACGCCACGGCAAACCGATCAAGTCCATCGTCGCAAACTTGCCGCCCGCCCGCTCGTTGCGGTCGTCATAGAGCGGCTCAAGCCCCATCGCTTCGATCTGGCCATAGAGGCTTTCGCAGGCCGCATCCGCCTCCGCGTCGCCCTGTTTGAGATTGACGATGCCCACATGAAATGGCGTCACGCCTTCGGGCCAGATGATCCCTTTGTCGTCATGGCTGGCCTCGATGATAGCGCCCAGTAGGCGCGACACACCAATGCCGTGCGACCCCATATGCACGGCCGTCGGTTTGCCGTCAGGCCCTTGCACTTTGGCCCCGAGCGCATCTGAATATTTCGTCCCGAAATAGAAGATTTGCCCCACCTCGATGCCCCGCGCCACTTTGCGGCGGTCTTCCGGCACCTCGTTGAACAGCGCCTCATCGTGGGTCTCATCCGTGCGGGCGTATTTGGTTGTGAACTCCTCCAACACGTTTTGGCACTGCGCGACGTCATCATAGTCGATGTCACGGTCGCCGAAGCTCAGGTCGGTGACAGCGCTGTCATAAAACACCTCCGACTCGCCGGTCTCCGCGAGCACAAGGAATTCATGCGTATAATCGCCCCCAATCGGCCCGCCATCGGCGCGCATCGGAATGGCCTGCAACCCCATACGCTCATAGGTGCGCAGGTAGCTGACCAAATGGCGGTTATAGGCGTGCAGCGCGTCTTCTTTGGTGAGGTCAAAATTGTAGCCATCCTTCATCAGGAATTCGCGGCCCCGCATGACCCCAAACCGAGGACGGCGTTCGTCGCGGAACTTCCATTGGATGTGATAGAGCGTCAGCGGCAGGTCCTTATAGGAGGACACATGGCTGCGGAAAATATCGGTGATCAGCTCTTCATTGGTCGGCCCATAGAGCATGTCGCGCCCGTGGCGGTCTTGGATGCGCAGCATCTCTTCGCCGTAATCGTCATAACGCCCGCTTTCGCGCCAAAGGTCGGCGGATTGCAAGGTCGGCATCAGCAAAGGGATATGGCCCGCGCGCACCTGCTCTTCATGCACAATGTTTTCGATGTTTTTCAGAACCTTAAAGCCCAGAGGCAACCAGGAATAAATCCCGGCAGAGCTTTGCTTGATCATGCCTGCCCGCAGCATCAGGCGGTGCGACACGATCTGTGCCTCGCTTGGCGTTTCTTTCAAGACGGGCAAGAAATATCGGGTCAGGCGCATGACATCACCACTTTCTGAATTTTGGTCGGGTTCGGATTACGCCATCCCAATTCGCAGCGCCACCCCATCATTTTTACGATACGGCTCAGATAGAGCCGGCTTCGACCATGTAGTTGCTCGCCGTGCACATCGCGGCATCGTCCGAGGCGAGAAACAGAACCATGCGCGCAACGTAGACAGGGTCAATCAGGTCGGGCAAGCATTGCCGCTGGCGGTGCTTCTCCAAGGCCTCTGGCGTGGCCCAAAGCTCCTTCTGGCGCTCGGTCATGATCCAGCCGGGGACCACGGTGTTGACCCTGATACGGTGCTCACCCAGGTCACGGGCCATGGTGCGGGTCAGGCCGTGGGCGGCGGCCTTGGCCGTGGCATAGGCCGGAAAACCGCCGCCCGCTTCCCACCAGGAGTTCGAGCCCAGATTGATGATCGAGCCCCCGCCCTGTTCAATCATACCCGGCGCAACCGCTTGAATTGCAAAGAACATATGGCGCAGGTTGGTTTGCATCCGCTCGTCCCAATACTCCGGGGTGACGTTGCGCCAGTCGTGCCGGTCATCGCGGGCGGCGTTGTTGACCAGCACGTCGAACGGGCCCTGCCCTGCTGCGAGCGTAGTGATCGCGGCTTGGGTGGCCTCGATATCGGTAAGATCACACAGCGCGAAGCGGGCCCCGGTGTTGTCGGCGACCGATGTGCTTGTGGCCTCGTCGCGGTCCAGAAACGCGACCTTCGCGCCTTGGGCGGCGAAGGCCTCCACGGTCAATGCGCCGATGCCGCCAGCGCCTCCGGTCACGAGGACGGACTTGTTTTTGAGGCTTGGATATTGGGCAAAATTGGTCATGTGGCTCTCTGATTTTGGCGATGGCTCGGGAGGGGCTTTGGCGTGTTTCAGCGCAAGTCAATCTCCGCGTCCATGGCTGAGGCGAGCGCCGAAAGCCGCGCGGCGGCGACCTCTCCGTAGAGATCACGCGTCTCAGGATGAAGCTTCAGCTTGAGGAGTTTCTTTTTGGGGTGGAACGAAAATTTCCCCATCAATTCATGACGTTCCACGGAGAACATCGCGCCAAACCGCATCGCTTTTCCGAGGATTTCTGCGGCTCTCAGGTCCTTTTCCGGCAGCAGCTCGAACAGCTCGTTGAACCGCGTGCCGTCGCGCGAATTCTTGTAGCGGTGCAGCAAAGCGACCCCCAAAAACACGCGGCCCTGATGGTCGAGGCCGCCAAGATTTGCGCGCGTTGCGTTGTCGAAACACACCTCGGCGCGGTAGTCGGGATGGGCGCGCCAGCTGACGTCGTGCAGCAGGCAGGCGGCGCGGATGAGGCGAGCGCGTTCATAGGGGATCTTGCTGCCAAAGATCGGCTCGATGAACTTGTGCAGCTGGCGGCCGAAGCCCGGGACCCTTGCGTTTTTGGCTTCGTCCCAGCGGCAGGCCTCGATCAGGGGGTCGCGGCGTTTCAGCTCGAAGGGCATTTGTTCGTATAAAAGGCCTTCGCGGATGCCGTAGCTGGAGGTGGCGAGGGCCTTTGGTTTGAACCTCTGAATGAGCGATTTCAGCACTTGGGCAGCGATGGGAACGAGGCGCATGCGGGCCTCGGAATTGCCGGTGATGGCGCGTAGCTCGTCGATGGATTTGCCTCGGATCCACTTGACTGTTTGCAAAACGGATTTCGGCGTCATCCGGTATTCATGCAATACTTTCAATGGGTAACCGCGTCTCTCCATGTCCAATCGGGCCAGTGCGCGCCAGGAGCCGCCGACCAAATAGATCGTCTTGTAGGTGCCTGAAACTTCGGCTCTGAGGTCGTGCATTGTGTCGTCAATGACCTTCTTGCGGGCCTCATAGCCGCCTTTCAGGCCTTTTAATTTCAACGGTCCCAATTGAGAGGAGACGCGGTGGCCGACGACGCCGTCGCCGATCTCTGCCAGCTCCATGGAGGAGCCGCCGATATCGCACATCAAACCTTTTGCTTCGGGCCAGCCGAGGAAGACGCCTTGGGCGGAGAGGCGGGCCTCTTCCTGGCCGGAGGCGACCCAGAGATTGAGGCCGGTTTCGCGCAGAACCTCTTGGCAAAACTCCTTGCCGTCTTCGGCGTCGCGCACGGCGGCGGTGGCCACGGCGGTGATCGGATTGACGTCTAACCCATTGCAAAGCAATGCAAATCTTTTCAAAGCGGAGAGCGCTCGGGCGCGGCCTTCGACGGAAAGACGGCCTGTCTGGCGCATATCTGCGCCGAGGCCAGCCATTATTTTCTCGTTGTAAAAATAGGCCGGCGAACGGGCCGCGCCGTCGAAGACCACGAGGCGCACGGAGTTTGATCCGACGTCGATTGTGCCGACCCGGCTGAGCGCTTTGGCCTTGGGATCATTGAATAAAGGACGACCGAAAGGGCCGTATTCTTCGCCTTCTGGGGCGGGTGTGCCGTCCATCGACATGGGTTGTGATCCCCCGAGATCTTCGTCTGGTCGAACCATGCAATTAGCGGGCCGTAATCGTCAATCAATCCTTAACGTCAGAACGGCTGCAAAGGTCGAAAACGGAGTTTTGTCCCAAAATGTACAAAACTTTTCGGCCCATAACCCAAAATGTCCCAAAACTTTGGGCCGGGTTTCTTTACCCATCCTTAACGCTTTCGTCCTCAATCGACGGAGTGGGTCAGCTCGGGCACGTCCCCTGCCCCTGCCGAGCCGCGACCGGAGAGGGAGGGGTTTTCCATGAAGAAGCGGTGGCAGTTGAAGACCTCGTCCTCTTCGCCAAATTCCTGACGCGCGTAGCTGCCATCGGGGCGCAGGATCCAGCTTTGGGCAGTGTCGGCCAGGTTGGCCGCCATGATCTGGCTCATCACCTGGGCGTGGACGGTTTTGTTGGTGATAGCGACCAGCGTTTCGACGCGGCGGTTGAGGTTGCGGCCCATCCAATCGGCCGACGACATGTAGACCCGCGCTTTTTTCGACGGCAGGGCTTTGCCATTGCCGAAACACACGATGCGGGAATGTTCCAAAAACCGGCCCACGATGGATTTGACCCGGATGTTTTCGCTGAGCCCGGTGATGCCCGGACGCAACCCGCAAATGCCACGGATGACGAGGTCGATTTTCACCCCGGCCTGACTGGCGGCATAGAGCGCGTCGATCACGTCGGGCTCGATCATGGAGTTCATCTTGGCCCAGATTTGCGCGGGCTTGCCGGCTTTGGCGAAGGCGATCTCGACTTTGATGTTTTCGATCAGGGTCGATTTCAGGGTGAGCGGCGCGATGGCGAGGTTTTCCAGACTGTCGGGCTGGGCGTAGCCGCCGACATAGTTGAAGACCCGCGTGGCATCGCGTCCAAGGGCGGCGTCGCAGGTGAAGAGGCTGAGATCGGTGTAGAATTTCGCCGTGATCGGGTGGTAATTGCCGGTGCCGAAATGGGTGTAGGTGACCAGCTTTCCGTTTTCGCGGCGCACGATGGCGCTGATCTTCGCGTGGGTTTTATAGTTAATGAAGCCGTAGACCACATGCGCGCCTGCGCGTTCCAGCTTGCGCGATTGGCGGATGTTTGCGGCCTCGTCGAAGCGGGCTTTCAGCTCCACCAGCGCCGTGACGGATTTGCCGTTTTCGGCGGCCTCACAAAGAGCCGCCACAATCGGGCTTTCATTGGAGGTGCGATAGAGCGTCTGTTTGATGGCCACCACATCGGGGTCGCGGGCGGCCTGCGCGAGGAAGCGGACCACCATGTCGAAGGTCTCATAGGGGTGGTGCAGCAACATGTCTTTCTGCCGGATCGCGGAGAACATATCCCCCTCGTGATCCTGCACGCGTTCCGGCACGCGCGGAGAGAAATGCGGCCACATCATATGGGACTCGCCCAGATCGACCAGCTCGGAGATATCGCTGAGGCCGAGCATGCCGTTGATCTCGATCACGTCATCTTCGGTGACCTCCAGCGCGTCCATGATTAGCTCGCGCAGCTTGGAGGGCGCATCTGTGCTGAGCGTCAGGCGGACCACCTCGCCGCGACGGCGGCGTTTCAGGGCGGTCTCAAATTCACGGACCAGATCCTCGGCCTCCTCCTCCAGCTCAAGATCGCTGTCACGCAACACGCGGAAGGTGCAATGGCCGGTGGCCTCATAGCCCGGAAACAGGTCGCCAATGCGCTGGGTCAGCATGTCTTCCATGGAGATGACGCGGGTTTCGCCCTCGACGGAGGGCAGCATCACGAAACGCTCGATCTGTTTGGGGATCGGCAGCAGCGCTTGCAGGCTGCGATTGTCGGATTTGCGTTTGAGTTGCAGCGCCAGCGACAGGCCGGTGTCGGGGATGAAGGGGAACGGGTGTGCGGGGTCGATCGCGAGGGGCGAGAGGACCGGGAAGATGTTGGATAGGAAGTGTTTTTCCAGAAACGCATCGTCGCTTTCGGTCAGCGCCTCGCCTGTGAGCACGAACATGCCCTGGGCCGCCATTTCGGTGCGCAGGGTGCCAAGGACGGTGTCCTGACGCTCCATCAATTCGCGGGCATTGGCGTCGATCAGCACCAGTTGCTGGGCGGGCGTGCGGCCATCGGCGGAGGGGGTGGTGTTGCCCGCCAAGGCCAGCTCCCGCAGGCCCGCGACGCGGACGGAGTAAAACTCATCAAGGTTATTGGCCGAGATCGCGAGGAAGCGGACGCGTTCCAGCAGGGGGACTTTGGGGTTCGAGGCCTCCTCAAGGACGCGCCAGTTGAAGGCGAGCCAGCTGAGCTCCCGGTTGAAAAAGCGGTCGGGGCCTTCAGGGTCGAACCCGTCCAACACCACGGGCGCGGGCATGGCCGCGTTCAGAAAATCGGCGCCTGTCATGGGCGCGAGGGCGATGTCAGATTGGAGGGTCATGCCTACTTATGCCAAATATTTCAGCGACATGTCCAGTTTTCTGGGGGTGGATGCGTCAGGTTCCGCCCAAGATGTCACCCGCAAGCCGCTTGCCGATGGGACGGTTTTCGGCCAGCGCGCGGGCGTCGATCTGGTCGACGAAACGGCGGGCCTCTGCGAAAGAGCGGGTGATGCGCGGGACGACATAATCCAGCAGCCCTGCGGGCAGGTTGATCTGGCGGTCGGCGAACATCTTCATCAGAACCACCGCCAAGAGCGCATCATCGGGCGGGTCGAGTGCGACCAGCGTGGTGCCGGTGAGACGGCTTTTGAGGTCGGGCAATTGGGTGGCCATCTGCGCGGGCGGCGTGGTGGTGGTCATCAGCAGCGCGTGGCCTTCGGCCAGCATCAGGTTGTGCAGATGAAAGAGCGGGGTTTCGTCCTGCGGGTCGGCGCGGTCCACGTCTTCGACCACCAGCGCGCTGCGGGCGAGGCCCGCGATATCTTGCGCGGCGAGGCCTTGGGCACTGGTGATATGGGCGGCGTTTTCGCCGGCCCAGACATGGGCGAGATGGGTTTTGCCGGAGGCCGCCGGGCCGCAGAGCATCAGCTTTTTATTGGGCCAGGTGTCGGTGACCTCAAGGCTTGCGACGGCCATCTGGTTGGCCTCGGAGACGAAGAAATTGTCACGCCCCAACGCGGATTTGGTGGGGAGCGGAAGAGGAAGCTGCTCGGCCATGTGCTAACTGGCTTCGTCGTCGTCTGCGTCGAGCCCGCGGTAGAGCCTGCTGGATTTGTATTGCGTCAGGCCAAAGCGGGTCAGTACGCCGAGGATGGCGGCGACGGGGACGGCGACGAGCATGCCGACAAAGCCGAAGATCGTGCCAAAGGCGGAGAGCGCGAAGAGCAACCAGACGGGGTGCAGCCCGACGCTTTCGCCGACGAGTTTTGGGGTGAGGATGTTGCCCTCGAGAAATTGCCCGACGGCGAAGATGATGGCCACGACCACGATCCATTGCGGGTCGGACCAGAATTGGAACAGCGCGAGGCCAATGGCCAGCGCGCCGCCGACAAGTGCGCCGACGTATGGGATGAAGGTGATCAGCCCCGCGATGACACCCACGACGAGGCCGAATTGCAGGCCCACGGCCATGAGGGCCACGGCGTAGAAGGTGCCGAGAATGGCGCAGACGGTGAGCTGGCCGCGCACGAAGCTGGCGAGCGTGCTGTCGATCTCGGAGGCGAGTTTGCGGATTTGTGGCGCGTGGTCGCGGGGCAGCAGGCTGTCGATGCGGGCGGTTAGATTGTCCCAATCCAGAAGCAGGTAGAAGGCCACGACGGGGACGACGACCACGAAGACAGCGGCGTTGATGACGCCCACAGCGGAGCTGAAGACGGTCTTGACCAGCTCCGTGCCGCGTTCCTGCAGGGTCGCGCCGAAGCTGTTGATGGTTTTGGACAGGGTGGAATTGCTGTCGAGCAGCGCGGGGAAGCGCTCCGATAGGTAGGCGTAGAGGCTGCTGAGATATTTAGGGGCCTGTTCGAGCAGGGCTGCGGTTTGCTCCGTCACCTCGCGGATCACGAAGATCATCACGGGCACAATGACCAGAATGGCCAGCAGCGAGATCGTGGCGGTGGCCGCGACCCGGCTGAATTTCATCCGCTCCAGCCGGTCGGCGACCGGGTCCATCATATAGGCGATGGCGCCGCCGACGATGAAGGGCAAGAGCACGTCGCCCAGAAACCAGAGCGCAAGGCCGAAGAGCACGGCCACGATGCCCCAGTATTTCGCCTGATCCTGAACCGGTAATGCCATTTGCGCCCTTTCTGCTCATAGATGTGGCGCAGTGGGGCGGCAAGCGCAAGGCCCGGTCGGGCTTAGGCGGCATGGTTTCGCCCTCTGGCCGCGCGGCCCTGCGGGGCGAGTATTTTTGAAGCAGTGATAGGGGTTAGCGGCGCTCTTTTCGGATCAGGGTCAGGATGTCTTTGGCGGCTTCGGGGATATTCGTGCCGGGGCCGAAGATGGCTTTGACGCCGGATTTATAGAGAAAATCGTAATCTTGCTGCGGGATCACGCCGCCGCAGATGACGATGATTTCGCCTGCGCCTGCATCTTTGAGGGCCTGGACCAGTTTGGGGGCAAGGGTTTTGTGGCCCGCCGCCTGGCTGGAGATGCCCACGACGTGGACGTCATTGTCGACGGCGTCTTGCGCGGCCTCCGCCGGGGTTTGAAAGAGCGGGCCGACATCGACGTCGAAGCCGATATCGGCGAAGGCGGTGGCGATGACTTTGGCGCCCCGGTCATGGCCGTCCTGGCCCATTTTGACCACCAGCATGCGCGGGCGGCGGCCTTCTTCTTCGGCGAAGTTTTCGACGTCTTTCTGGATGGCCGCAAAACCTTCATCGCCCTCATAGGCGGCGCCGTAGACACCGGCGAGGGTTTTGACCTCCGCGCGGTGGCGTCCGAATATTTTTTCCATGCTCATGGAGATCTCTCCTACGGTTGCGCGGGCGCGGGCGGCCTCCACGGCCAAGGCCAGCAGGTTGCCAGTGCCGTTTTTGGCCGCGTCTTCCAATGCGGCAAGGGCCGCGTCGCAGGCGGCTTGGTCGCGGGTGGCTTTGATCTGTTCGAGCCGCGCGATCTGGCTTTTGCGCACGGCGACATTGTCCACGTCGAGAATGTCGATCGGGTCCTGCTCGTCGAGGGTGAATTTGTTGACGCCGACCACAACCTCTTCGCCGCGGTCCACTTGGGCTTGTCTGAGAGCCGCGGCCTCCTCGATCCGCAGCTTGGGCATGCCGGAGGCGACGGCTTTGGTCATGCCGCCCATCTCGTCGATTTCGTCGATGATCTTCCACGCCTCATCGGCCAGATCGGCGGTCAGTTTTTCGACGTAATAGCTGCCTGCCAGCGGGTCGACGACCTTGGTGACTTTGGTCTCGTTTTGCAAAATCAGCTGGGTGTTGCGGGCGATCCTTGAGGAGAACGCGGTTGGCAGGGCGATCGCCTCGTCAAAGCTGTTGGTGTGCAGGGATTGCGTGCCGCCCAAGACGGCGCTCATGGCCTCATAGGCGGTGCGCACGATGTTGTTGTAAGGGTCTTGCTCCTGCAGGGAGACGCCGGAGGTCTGGCAATGGGTGCGCAGCATTTTGGAGCCTTCTTTCTGCGCGCCAAACTCCGTCATGATGCGGTGCCACAGGAAGCGGGCGGCGCGGAGCTTGGCGGCCTCCATGAAGAAGTTCATGCCGATGGCGAAAAAGAAGCTGAGGCGGCCTGCGAAAGCGTCCACATCCATGCCGTTCTCAATGGCGGCGCGCACATATTCCTTGCCGTCGGCCAGCGTGAAGGCAAGTTCCTGGACGAGGTTCGCGCCGGCCTCCTGCATATGGTAGCCGGAGATCGAGATGGAGTTGTATTTCGGCATATCCGACGCGGTGAAGGCGATGATATCCGAGACGATCCGCATGGAGGGTTCGGGCGGGTAGATATAGGTGTTGCGCACCATGAATTCTTTCAGAATGTCGTTCTGGATGGTGCCTGAGAGCACCGCGCGGTCATGGCCTTGCTCCTCGCCCGCGACAATGAAGGACGCCAGCACCGGGATCACCGCGCCGTTCATGGTCATGGAGACGGAGATTTTGTCGAGCGGGATGCCGTCGAAGAGGATTTTCATGTCCTCGACTGAGTCAATCGCCACGCCTGCTTTGCCGACATCGCCTTCGACGCGTTCGTGGTCGCTGTCATAGCCGCGATGTGTGGCCAGATCGAAGGCGACGGAGACGCCCTGCTGGCCTGCCTCAAGGGCGCGGCGGTA
>CAYXIZ010000013.1:0-26659 GCA_964465485.1 uncultured Rhodobacterales bacterium
CATTCAGCGCACCACACAGCCCGGAATCAAGCGCGACGCGCGCCGGGCCAGCGGCTGACCGTCCGGCGGGCTGCCGCTTTTGATGCCTAACCGCACCGCATGGACGGAAGATGTACTTGGCTGCCATAAAGCTCGGCAGAATAACTTGAGTTGCGACACCCCACGGTCAGCCACTGGCCCGCCTCAGCTTGCTAAGATACCTATCTTCAAGTGAGGCAGTGAACGAGCGATGCGATAGAGCCCTTCACGCATCCCGCCTCATATGCAAAGAAAAGGCCATTTCTTTTACATATGGGCCCGAATATGTAAAAGAATGAAGTAATGATTTTGCATATACGGGCTAGGTGACGTCCTCACCTCCGCGCCTTACGGCGCTTTCGGTTCCAGGCGCGGACCTTGTCCACGAGCTTGTCACCCAGAACAGCCCGCGCCCATTTTTTCGAGCTGCTCTTCTGGATGCTGTCTTCCGCGCCCTTATTGCCCAATTGCGCGTTGACCGCCCGCAGCAGCTCCAGCCGTTTGGTGTAGAACGCATCGTCGCTCTCGCTTGAGGGGTGCTCGGGTTTGCGCAGATACACAAAGAACTCGATGCCGATGGTTTTGGTCACCTCAATCACCTCCAGGTCGATTAGACCAAGATGTCTCAGGTCGCGCAGCATCAGCTCCAGAAGCGGGCCGAAGAACAGGCTGCAATGCGCGTCGCGGTAGTCGGACGGGGCCTCAACCTCCGCGACATAACTCTGATACGCGGCCTTTAGATTGCGCCGCGGGGTCACGTATTCCAGCTTGCCGTGATCCGGCGTGTAGGACCCGACCGTGCCATCTGGCAGCACGTAAGGCGCGTGATGGGCATTGCTGTCAAACAAGGTCTCAGCTGACGGTTGCGCGCGCCCCTGATGATAGGCCGCCAGCCAATCGGCGAGCCGCGTGGGCAACCGGTAATGGTCAAACGTCACCCGGCAATCGGGCACCGCCATGGTGATGGTCCCACCCGGTTTCAGCGCGACAGAGCACCCTTGCAGGAACAGGATCGGGTTTGGCAGATGCTCGAAATTATGCGACGACACGATATACTCGATCTGCCCCGCCATCTCTTTTTCGGTGATGACCTCCCCAAGCCGGGAGGCGTCCGAGACGATGTCCACCTCCTCAATCCGCGAGATCGTATCATTGTCGATCATCGGATCCGCCAGCGCGTTTTTATGCAGCTGCTCGGTGTCGAAAATATCGACCACAAGCGCGTTATACCCGTCAGCTTTCGGCACGGCCGGGTTGAAGTAAGGCGCAATTTCAAGCCCAAGCACCGCCTTATCCGCATATCTGCGGAGCATATCAAACCTGCCCATATTCCGTCCCACCTGTCTCTTGTTTGGCCAGAATATCCGGCCCGCACTCAGCGCCCACTTTACCAAATGGCCACGTCGAAAGCCACAGAATTTGCGCGATGCGGAGGGCATGACGGACCGACACCCGGCCAGTTTTTTTCCTCTACAACCTGCACGCCATCCGCCACATCACACGGGGTCACCGCCTGCGTTTTGCTCAGATCCGGATCGCAAATCGGCGCAAGAGTTTTGGGACATTTTGGGGAATGGCCCTAAATATTTTGCCCCAAAATGTCCCAAAACCCCCCGCGCCTAGACCCAAGCGGCAAAGCAGAGCCCCCGCGAGCGCATTGGGCATGAGAATGCCGTTTGACCTTGGTTTTCTGACACCGGGTTTGCGCACTTGTAGCCTTTTTTCACAGTCCGTCGGTCGCAGTCTCTTTTGGTTCATGTGGATGCCCGGAGGCTCCAGCATGTTCATATTGCATCTCCAATGCCTAAGACCGACCCTACTCTAAATCGGAGCAGGCATAAGTTCTCAGGTCAGCGTATAAGCGCGCTTAAGTCATTCAGAATGAAGCAAATTATCGGCCACTGATCCGCTCGAATTTCGCGTTCAACGTCCCGAGGGGTCATCGGCCATAAACATCGGCCCACCCCGCCAGCGGGGGAAGCTGTAGCCGTTGATCATCACGACGTCGATATCTTCCGGGCGTTGCGCGATGCCGTCTGCCAGCAGCGCCGTCGCCTCGGTTTGCATCGTGGTGAGGATGGTGTCCATGAGTTGGTCTTGTGAGAACTTTTTGCGGGCAATGCCCTTGCGCTTGGACGTGTCCAGAATGAGCGCTTCAACCCAGTCGGATTTTACCGCGCGCCCGTCCTCATAGTCATACCACCCCGCGCCCGTCTTTTTGCCAAGCCGACCTGCCTCGCAAAGCCTATCGCCCAGATCGACGTAGCGCTCAGCAGGGTCGCGCGTGGCAGCTTGGCGTTTGCGCATCGCCCAAGAGATATCGAGGCCCGCGAGGTCCTGCATCTCGAACAACCCCATGGGGAATCCAAACCCGCGCATGGCGGCATCAATGTCCCGAGGCCACGCGCCATCTTCGACCATGATCTCGCCGGCGCGCCGGTAGGCGGCCATGATCCGGTTGCCGATAAACCCGTCGCAGACCCCGGCAGGAACCGCGATTTTTCCCAACCGTTTGGCCAGCGCAAAACCGGTCGCCAGGGCCGTGGGGCTGGCCTGGTCCGTCACGATCACCTCGACCAGTTTCATGATATAGGCGGGCGAGAAGAAATGCAGACCGATGACGCGCGACGGGTGCGCCGTCTGCGCGGCCATGACGTTTATATCAAGGTAGGATGTGTTGCTGGCGATGATTGCATCTTCGCGCAACACGCCATCCAAAGCGGCCAGAACGCCATGTTTGACCTCCATGTCTTCAAAGACAGCCTCAATCACCAGATCGGCAGGCGGCAGGTCTGCATAATCCGTTGAACTTTTGAACAGCGCGAGAGTGGCGTCATGTTTGGCCTGATCCATCAGGCCCCGGTCCAGGCTGTTTTTCAATACGCCCGCGACACGGTCATGCCCGGCGGCGCGTGCGATTTCGTCCCGCTCGATCATCGTGACGGGAAGCCCGCGCAGCAGGCACGCGGCGGCGATGCCCGCACCCATAGTGCCGCCACCAATCACGCCGATAGCGTTGAGCGGGGCAGGGGCCACGCCCTTGAGCATGGGCAGTTTCGCGGCGGATCGTTCGGCAAAAAAGATGCGGCGCAGGGCGGCGCATTCGCGGCTGGATTTGAGGGTCATGAAGGCCTGACGCTCCGCCTTAAGCGCCTGATCTGCGGGCAGGTCCAACGCGCGCTGAACGGCGTCGATAGCCGCTTTGGGGGCCGCGGCCCCGCGCGCCTTTTTGCGCAGGCTGTCTTTCGTGGCGTCCCAAGCATCAGGGTTATTTATCTCAACCGCTGGCCGCTGAGTTAGAGGCGTAGGACGCGGTTGCGAGATCGCGGTGCGGGCGAAGGCAATCGCGTCTTCTGACAGGTCGCCGGTCGTGACGGCGTCAATCAACCCGAGGGAGAGCGCTTTGGGCGCTGCGACAGGCTTGCCGCCGCTGATCACGGTCAGCGCCGCATTTGGGTCGATCAGGCGGGGCAGGCGCACCGTTCCGCCCGCGCCGGGGATAAGACCCAAGGTGACCTCTGGGAGGCCAAGTTTCGATTTTGCGTCGGCAATGCGGTAATGACACCCCAGAGCGATCTCCAACCCGCCGCCCAGAATGCTGCCATGCAGGGCGGCGATCCACGGTTTTGTTGTCGCCTCCAGCGCGAGGATCACGTCCGGCAGATGTGGCTTAAGAGGTGGTTTGTCGAACTCCGACACGTCTGCGCCTGCCGTGAAGGTCGCACCTTCTGCACGCAGGATCACGGCCTGAACGGTGCTATCCGCCTCCGTCTGCGCAATGGCCGTCATCAGCCCCGCGCGCACCGCTTGGCTGGCTGCGTTCACCGGCGGGTTGTCGATGGTCACGACGGCCATATTGCCGGTTGTCTCGACATGGACAGCCATCATGCGAAAGCCTGCAGCCCGGTGATCCCACGCCCCATGATCAGCGCGTGAATGTCATGCGTGCCCTCATAGGTGTTTACGGCCTCAAGGTTCATCACATGGCGAATGACGCCATATGCGTCGCTGATGCCATTGCCGCCATGCATGTCGCGGGCCTCGCGGGCGATTGCCAATGCCTTGCCGCAATTGTTGCGCTTCATCAGGCTGATCAGCTCGGGAGGGGCGGTGTGGGCGTCGAACATACGGCCTAGTTGTACTGCACCTTGAAGGCCAAGGCCAATCTCTGTCTGCATGTCTGCGAGCTTTTTCTGGATCAATTGGGTCTGCGCCAAGGGCTTGCCGAACTGTTTGCGATCCAGCGTATAGCTGCGCGCGGCGTGAAAGCAGGCCTCGGCCGCCCCCATGGCACCCCAGGCAATCCCGAACCGGGCGCGGTTCAGGCAGCCGAACGGGCCCGCCAAGCCGCTGACATGGGGCAAGAGGTTCTCGTTGGGGACAAAGACCTCGTCCATCTGAATCATGCCGGTGATCGAGGCGCGTAGGGAGAATTTGCCCTCAATCTTGGGGGCAGCCAGCCCCTTCATGCCCTTTTCAAGGATGAAGCCCTTGATTTTGCCGTCATGCGCGTCTGACTTGGCCCAGATGATAAAGACATCCGCGATGGGCGAATTTGTGATCCAGTTTTTGGCGCCTGACAGGCTGTAGCCGCCTTCCACAGGCTTGGCGCGGGTCAACATGCCAGCGGGGTCCGAGCCCGCATCGGGTTCGGTCAGCCCAAAGCAGCCGACCCAGTCGCCCGCCGCCAGTTTCGGAAGGTACTTTTCGCGCTGCGCGTCCGTGCCATAGGCAAAGATCGGGTGCATCACCAGCGAGCTTTGCACCGACATGGCCGAGCGGTAGCCGCTGTCGATCCGCTCCACCTCGCGCGCGATCAGACCGTAGGACACGTAATTTGCGCCGACACCGCCGAATTCTTCGGGGATGGTGGCCCCCAGCAGGCCAAGCGCGCCCATTTCGGACATGATATCGCGGTCAAACACCTCGTGGCGGTTGCCATCCTGCACGCGGCGCAGCAACCCGTCCTGGCAATAGGCATGGGCCGCGTCGCGGATCATACGCTCTTCTTCGGACAGCTGGTTTTCCAGCAGAAAAGGGTCGTCCCAGACCAGGGTGGCGGGTTTCCGGCGCGCGATTTCAGGTCCGGTTGGGATCGGGTGAGGTGCGTTCATATGACGGCTCCGGGTGACGGGTTTCGCGCAAACAGTATTCTTTAGGCATGAAATTTCAAGCCTAAAATATTTAACTTGAAATGATTGCAGCCCCGATCTACCGTTCCTGTATATCGGCAGGGTCCAAAGGAAAGTTGCGAATGCGAATTGCGTGTCTAGGGGGCGGGCCAGCGGGGCTGTATTTCGGCATCTCGATGAAGCTGCGCGACCCGAGTGCCGAGGTCGTCGTGATCGAACGCAACCGCCCCAATGACACGTTTGGCTGGGGCGTCGTTCTGTCCGACGAGACGCTCGACAATCTTGCACGCAATGACGCGGAAAGCGCAGCGGTGATCCGCGAGCATTTTGCCTATTGGGATGACGTGGCCCTTGTGCATGACGGCAAGCGGACGGTCTCAAGCGGTCATGGGTTCTGCGGGATCGGGCGCAAACGGCTGCTGATGATCCTGCAAGAGCGCGCGGATGCGCTGGGCGTCGAGATGCGCTTTGAAACCGAAGTCGAGGCCGCCTCTGCCTATATGGACGATTTCGACGTGGTCGTGGCCTCTGACGGGTTGAATTCCAAAACGCGCATGGAATTTGCAGACGTCTTCAAGCCCGATATCGACCAGCGCCTGTGCCAATTTGTCTGGATGGGCACGCATCAGCGGTTTGATGACGCGTTTACTTTCATTTTTGAGAATACCGACAAAGGCTGGGTCTGGGCCCATGCCTATCAATTCGACGATGAGACCGCGACCTTCATCGTGGAATGCACGCAAGAAACCTTTGATGCCTACGGGTTCGGCGAGATGGACCAGCAGGCCTCGATTGCGATCTGCGAGGAGATCTTCAAGGACCATCTTGGCGGTCATGCTTTGATGACCAACGCCAGCCATATTCGCGGCTCGGCCTGGCTGCGGTTTCCGCGCGTGTTGTGCGAGACGTGGAACCACAAGAATGTGGTCTTGCTTGGCGATGCGGCGGCGACGGCGCATTTCTCCATCGGGTCGGGCACCAAGCTGGCGCTGGAAAGCGCGATTGCCTTGGCGGAGCACATCCACACCGAAGACACGTTGCCGGAGGCCTTCGCGAAATATGAGGATGCGCGGCGGCTCGAGGTGTTGCGCCTGCAATCGGCGGCGCGCAATTCGGTGGAGTGGTTCGAGGATGTGGAGCGCTACCTTGATCTGGATTCTGTGCAGCTGAACTATTCCATGCTGACGCGGTCGCAGCGGATCAGCCATGAAAACCTGCGCGCGCGCGATGCCGATTGGCTGGCCAGTGCGGAAAGCTGGTTTATGGAACAGGCCGGTGCGGGCTCAAACGCACCACCGCGTGCGCCGATGTTTGCGCCTTTTGCCCTGCGCGATATGCAATTGAAGAACCGCATCGTGGTCTCGCCCATGGCGCAATACAAGGCCGTGGATGGCGCGCCCACCGATTGGCATCTGATCCATTACGGCGAACGGGCCAAGGGCGGTGCCGGGCTTGTCTATACCGAAATGACCTGTGTGTCCGCCGAGGGGCGTATCACGCCGGGCTGTCCGGGGCTTTATGCGCCCGAACATGAGGCCGCCTGGACGCGGCTTGTTGACTTCACCCATGCAGAGACCGAGGCAAAGATCTGCTGCCAGATCGGCCATGCGGGGCGCAAAGGGTCCACCCGTGTGGGGTGGGAGGGCATGGATATGCGGCTGAGCACAGGCAACTGGCCGCTTTTATCCGCCTCGGCCATCCCGTGGTCGGACGACAATGCGACACCCAAGGCGATGGACCGCGCAGATATGGACGCGGTGAAAGCAGATTTTGTCGCCGCAACGCAGATGGCCGCGCGGGCCGGTTTCGACATGATCGAGCTGCACGCGGCCCATGGCTATCTGATCTCCTCCTTCATTTCGCCTTTGTCGAACCTGCGGGAGGACGCCTATGGCGGCAGCCTTGAGAAGCGGATGCGCTACCCGTTGGAGGTGTTTGCTGCCATGCGCGCCGCGTGGCCCGCAGAGAAACCCATGGCGGTGCGCATTTCCGCCAATGACTGGGCCGGTGACGACGGTGTGACGCCCGAAGAGGCGGTCGAGATTGCAGCGATGTTCGAGGCGGCAGGCGCTGATATTCTGGACGTGTCGGCCGGGCAAACCTCCAAACAGGCCAAGCCGGTCTATGGCCGGATGTTCCAGACGCCATTTTCGGACCGCATTCGCAATGAGAAGGGCATCAAGACGATGGCCGTGGGCAATATCTATGAAGCCGATCACGTCAACTCGATCCTGATGGCAGGGCGTGCGGATCTGGTGTGCCTGGCGCGCCCGCATCTGAGTGATCCGTATTGGACGCTGCATGAGGCGACCAAAATCGGGGACCGCGCGGAGATATGGCCAAAACCCTATGAGGCCGGGCGTGATCAGGCGTGGCGATTGGCCGACCGGGACGCAGAGATGGCGGGCAAGCCATGAGACGGGTTCTGGTCACAGGCGGCGGCACAGGGATCGGACGCGCGATTGCGCGCAGCTTTGCTGAAAGCGGCGATCACGTCACGATCTGCGGGCGGCGGTTGCAGCCCTTGCAGGACGCAGCCGCAGGCTTCGATATGGCGCTGCGTCAGGCTGATGTGACGGATGAGGCGTCGGTTGCCGCGCTGTTTGAGGACCCCTTTGACATCGTTGTCGCCAATGCGGGGATCGCCCGGAATGCCAAGCTGGCCGACCTGTCATTGCAGGACTGGAACGAGACGTTGAACGTGACCCTGACGGGCGTGTTTCTGACCTTCCGCGCGGCCCTGCCCACCATGTCCAAAGGCGGGCGTTTGATTGCAATCGCCTCGACCGCCTCCTTGCAAGGTGGCGCGACGCTGGCCGCCTATTCCGCCGCCAAACACGGGGTGCTGGGGCTTGTGCGATCCACAGCCAAGGAAATCGCCAAATCCGGTGTCACCTGCAACGCGGTCTGCCCCGGCTTTGTGGACACTGAGATGGCGCAAGGTGCCGCACGAGGGGTCTCGCAAAAATTCGGGATCACGGAGGACAAAGCGATGGAGATGATCGTTGCGGCCAACCCAATGCGCCGCCTGATCGCTCCCGAAGAGGTCGCGGCCACGGTGATGTTTCTGGCCTCCGAAGGTGCGGCATCGGTGAACGGCCATGCGTTGAGCGTCTCGGGAGGGGAGATATGAGCAAACCCTTGGCCCAGATTCCGCTGGAGCACGCAGACAAAGAACGCCTGCGGCTTTGGCTGCGGCTGCTCAAGACGACACGCGGCATCGAGGCGACCCTGCGCGAGAATTTTCGCGACGCGTTTGGCACCACTCTGCCCCGGTTTGATGTCATGGCCGCCCTGTCCCGGTTCGACGAAGGCCTGAAGATGAGCGAGATTTCCGGCGTGCTGAAAGTGTCCAACGGCAATGTCACGGGCATTGTCGACCGGCTGGCTGATGACGGCATGTTGGTGCGTGTGGCCGTGCCGGGTGATCGGCGCGCCCAACGGGTGCGGCTGACACAGCGCGGGCAGGAAGAATTCGCACGGCAAGCCGCAGCCCATGAAGGGTGGATTTCGGACGCGCTCGAAAACTTTTCAGCCGAAGAAGCGCGCGATGTTCTGACCCGCTTCTCCGCGCCCGACCTAATGACGGAGGATGACGATGCGCAGTGACGTCACATATTTCAAATGCGACCTCGCGGACCGGATTGCCACGGTCTCCCTTGATCGGCCTGATCGCAAAAACCCGCTGACCTTCGACAGCTACGCAGAGCTGCGCGACTGGTTTCGGGATCTGGTCTATGCCGACGACGTGGACGCGGTGGTCTTTGCCTCGAACGGTGGCAATTTCAGCTCGGGCGGGGACGTGCATGATATCATCGGCCCGCTGACCAAAATGTCGATGAAAGAGCTGTTGGCCTTCACCCGCATGACCGGCGATCTGGTCAAGGCCATCGTCAATTGCGGCAAGCCCGTGATCGCGGCGATTGATGGCGTCTGCGTGGGCGCGGGTGCGATAATTGCAATGGCCTCCGACCTGCGCATTGCAACGCCAGAGGCCAAGACCGCCTTCCTGTTTACGCGCGTCGGTCTGGCGGGCTGCGATATGGGTGCCTGTGCGATCCTGCCGCGCATCATCGGGCAGGGCCGCGCGGCAGAGCTGCTTTATACCGGCCGGTCCATGAGCGCGGAGGAGGGCCACGCCTGGGGCTTCCACAACAAGATCGTGGCGGCGGCCGATCTGGATGCCGAGGCGCTGAGCCTGGCCAAACGCATCGCCGCAGGCCCGAATTTTGGGCATATGATGACCAAGACCATGCTGGCGCAGGAATGGTCCATGTCCATCGAGCAGGCTATCGAGGCCGAAGCACAGGCGCAGGCCATCTGCATGCAGACGGCGGATTTCGAGCGTGCCTACAATGCGTTCGTCGCCAAAGAAAAACCTGTCTTCGAGGGCGACTGATGGCCGATACCTCTTTCCTCAGCTGGCCCTTCTTTGACGACGCCCATCGCGACTGGGCCGCACGGGTGGAAGACGTCGCCAAAGGGCTCGCGGTGGATCATTCCGACACTGACACGGCCTGTCGCGCCTTGGTCACGACATTGGGCGAGGCGGGCGTTTTGGGCCCGACGGCCAGCCATGATGGCAAGCTGGATGTGCGCCAGCTTTGCCTCGCGCGCGAGATTTTGGCGCGTCACGACGGCTTGGCCGATTTCAGCTTTGCCATGCAGGGCCTGGGCACGGGCGCGATCTCGTTGTTCGGCTCTGATGCGCAGAAGGCGGCGTGGCTCGACAAGACACGGCAAGGGCAGGCGATTGCGGCCTTTGCGCTGACCGAACCGCAATCGGGATCAGACGTTGCCAATTCCACCATGACCGCGACGCTGGACGGCAACCATTATGTGCTGAACGGGCAAAAGACGTGGATTTCAAACGGCGGCATCGCCGATCTCTACACCGTGTTCGCGCGGACCGGTGAGGCCCCCGGCGCGCGGGGCCTGTCGGCCTTTGTCGTCACGCCCGATTTGCCCGGTTTTGACGTGACCGACCGGCTGGAGACGATCGCGCCGCATCCGCTTGCCACGCTCACGTTCGACGATCTGCGCCTGCCCGCTGACGCGATGATCGGCGCGCCGGGGCAAGGGTTCAAGATTGCGATGTCGGTGCTGGATGTGTTCCGCTCCACCGTGGCTGCCGCAGCCCTCGGCTTCGCGCGGCGTGCGCTGGATGAAGCCCTTGCGCGGGTCACGGCCCGCCATGTGCAAGGCGCGCCCTTGTTTGATTTGCAGATGGTGCAGGGGCATATCGCCGATATGGCGCTGGACGTGGATGCAAGCGCCTTGCTGATCTACCGTGCCGCATGGACCAAAGACAGCGGCGCGCCGCGTATCACCCGCGAGGCCGCTATGGCCAAGCTGTTTGCGACAGATCACGCACAGCAGGTCATCGACAAAGCGGTGCAGCTTTTTGGCGGGGACGGGGTGCGCAGCGGCGTCATGGTCGAACGCCTCTACCGCGAAATCCGGGCCTTGCGGATTTATGAGGGCGCCTCCGATGTGCAGCGCGTCATCATCGCGCGCCAAGCCCTGTCAGAGTTTGAAGGAGCCTCATGATGCTAGGCAGAACCGCACATGTAGACACGTTCGCGCGCGACCATCTGCCCCCGCCAGAGCAGCAACCCGATTATGTGCTGGATGGGTTTGACTACCCCGAAACACTGAACGTTGGCTTTGAGCTGACCGATGCCATGGTGGCCAAAGGGTTTGGCGACAACACCGCGCTGATCGGGAATGGGCGGCAGCGCACCTATAAGGAGCTCGCCGATTGGACCAACCGGCTGGCCCATGTGATGGTGGACGAGCTTGGGATCAAGCCGGGCAACCGGATACTGATCCGGTCCGCCAACAACCCGGCGATGGTGGCCTGCTGGCTGGCCGCGACCAAAGTGGGCGCGGTTGTGGTCAACACGATGCCGATGCTGCGGGCCGTCGAGCTGAGCAAATATGTCGACAAGGCCGAGATTGAATTCGCCCTCTGCGACACCCGCCTGCTGGAGGAAATGGACAGCTGTGCGGCGCAGAGCAGCCACCTCAAACGCGTTATTGGGTTTGATGGCACTTCGAACCACGACGCCGAGCTGGACCGCCTTGCCCTTGAAAAACCCGTGCGGTTTGAGGCGGTGCAAACGGGCCGTGATGATGTGGCCCTGCTGGGCTTTACGTCAGGCTCGACCGGCGATCCCAAAGCCACGATGCATTTTCACCGGGATCTGCTGATCATCGCGGATGGCTACGCCAAAGAGGTGCTGGGCGTCACGCCCGAGGATATCTTTGTCGGCTCGCCGCCCTTGGCCTTTACCTTTGGGTTGGGGGGGCTGGCGATCTTCCCGCTGCGGTTTGGGGCGACGGCCACATTGCTGGAGACGGCAAGCCCGCAGAACATGATTGAAATCATTGAGAGATATAAGGCGACGGTCTGCTTTACCGCGCCAACGGCCTACCGCGTGATGCTGCGCGCCATGGATGAGGGCGCGGATCTCAGCAGCTTGCGGGCGGCAGTGTCCGCAGGCGAGACCCTGCCCAAACCGGTCTATGACGACTGGATCGCGCAGACCGGCAAGCCGATGCTGGACGGCATTGGCGCCACGGAAATGCTCCATATCTTTATCTCGAACCGCTTCGATGATCACCGCCCCAGTTGCACCGGCAAACCCGTGACAGGCTATGAGGCGAAAGTGCTGGCCGAGGACGGATCCGAGGCACCCCTTGGCGAGGTGGGGCGGCTCGCTGTGCGCGGGCCGACCGGGTGCAGATATTTGGCCGATGATCGCCAGGCGGGCTATGTGGAAGGCGGCTGGAACATCACCGGCGATAGCTTCACGCAGGATGCGGATGGCTATTTCCACTTTGCCGCGCGCAATGACGATATGATCGTTTCTGCCGGGTACAACATAGCCGGGCCCGAGGTTGAGGCCGCTTTGCTGGCCCATGAGGCAGTGGCGGAATGCGCGGTCGTGGGCGTGCCGGATGCGGAACGCGGCCACATTGTCGAGGCGCATATCGTGCTGTCACCCGGCCTCGACGGGTCAGACGCGTTGATCGAAGACCTCAAGACCCATGTGAAGGCGACGATTGCCCCATATAAATACCCGCGATCCGTTGTGTTCCGCGACACATTGCCAAAGACTGCAACGGGCAAAGTGCAACGTTTCGTCATCAAGAACGAACGCGCTGACCAATTGGCAAGGGCCTGACGAAGGGCCCGCGACCAATCCCGAGACCGTTCGGGGCAAAAACAAAAGGGAGTTCACAATGAAACATCTTCTACTTGCGACAGCCGCAGCCGTATTTTGCGCGGGCTCTGCTATGGCAGACACCAAGATCGGCATGATCACGACCTTGTCGGGCGGCGGTGCTGGACTGGGCATCGACGTGCGCGACGGCTTTATGCTGGCGATTGCGCAATCTGGGCGCAGCGACGTCGAGGTGGTGATCGAAGACGATCAGCGCAAACCCGACATCGCCGTGCAACTGGCGGACCGGATGATCCAATCCGAGCGTGTCGACATCATGACCGGCATCATCTGGTCGAACCTTGCCATGGCGGTTATTCCGTCTGCGGTGAACCAGAATGTGTTCTATCTGTCTCCCAACGCGGGCCCCTCCCAACTGGCCGGGCCCGGCTGTCATCAGAACTATTTCAACGTGGCATGGCAGAATGACAACCTGCATGAAGCGGCCGGGTCTTATGCCAATAGCGCGGACTATACCAACAGCTTCATCCTTGCGCCGAACTATCCTGCCGGTCAGGACGCGCTGACCGGATATAAGCGCATGTATGAGGGCGCGCTCGCGGGCGAGGTCTTTACCCAGCTTGGCCAAACCGATTACGCCGCCGAGATTGCCCAGATCCGCGCCTCCGGGGCGGATAGCGTGTTTTTCTTCCTGCCCGGGGGCATGGGGATATCTTTCCTCAAGCAATATGCAGATAGCGGCGTTGATCTGCCGGTTGTTGGCCCGGCGTTCAGCTTTGACCAAGGCATCTTGCAAGCGGTCGGAGACGCCGCATTGGGGGTTGTGAACACGTCCCAGTGGAACAAGGACATCGACAACCCGACAAACGCGGCCTTTGTTGAGAGCTTCTCGGCTGAATACGGGCGCTTGCCGTCGCTCTATGCAAGTCAGGGCTTTGACACGGCGAACCTGATCCTGTCGGCCTTGGACAAGGCGAGCCCGTCGGATGCGGATGCTTTCCGCGAGGCCCTGCGTGCCGCGGATTTCGACAGCACACGCGGCGATTTCGCCTTTGATACAAACCAGCACCCGGTCCAAGACATCTATGCCCGTGAAGTCATTCAGGAAGGGGATGTCTTTACAAACAAGATCATTGGTGTGGCGCTGGAAGATCACTCCAATGTCTATGCCGATCAGTGCAAGATGTAAGCGAATTGATCGGCCTGCCCCGCGATATGGGGCGGGCCGATGGGGTAGAGCCATGTCCGCAATCCTTATCATCGAGCAGGTCCTGAACGGGCTGCAATTCGGCGTGATGCTGTTTTTGATGGCCGCAGGGCTGACGCTGATCTTTGGCGTGATGGGGCTGATCAATCTTGCGCATGGGTCGCTCTATATGGTCGGCGCCTTTGCGGCGGCGGCTGTGGCGGGGGTCACCGGCTCGTTCCTGCTTGGGCTGATCGCGGCGCTCATTGCTGCGGCCTGTGCCGGGGCGATTGTGGAAATGGTCGTGATCCGGCGGCTGTATAAGGCCGCGCATTTGGATCAGGTTCTGGCGACCTTTGCGCTGATCTTGATCTTTTCCGAAGGCACCCGTTGGGTGTTTGGGTCCTTCCCGCTCTTTCTTGATATCCCCGACGCGCTTTCTGGGCCGGTCACTTTGCCCGGCAGCATTCAATATCCCCTTTATCGGCTGACCCTGATTGCGATTGGCCTGGCTGTTGCCATTGGGCTTTGGGCGCTGATCGAGAAGACGCGCATCGGCATTCAAATTCGCGCCGGTGAAAATGACCGGGAGATGATTGCGGCCCTCGGCGTCGATATCTCGAAGCTCTATACAATCATCTTTGCGCTCGGTGCGGCCTTAGCAGGTCTCGCCGGTGCCTTGGTCGGGGCGATTCAGTCGGTGCAGGTCGGCATGGGTGAGCCCGTTCTGATCCTGGCCTTTGTGGTCATCGTGATCGGCGGCATCGGGTCCATTCGCGGCGCGTTTATCGGCGCGCTTTTGGTGGGGCTGACCGACACGCTGGGCGGGGTGTTCCTGCCGGAACTCTTCAAGTTGTTCATGGACACAGGGGCCGCGCAGAAAAGCGGCTCGGCGATTGCGTCGATGGGCATCTACATCCTGATGGGGCTGGTGCTGATCTGGCGGCCCACCGGCCTAATCGGTGCCCGCGCATGAGGCTGAACGAGACATATCTCAACGCCGCCGTTCTGTTGGGCTTGCTAGCGGTGCCGCTCTTTGCGCTTGTCACGGACGAGCCGTTCACCATCACGCTTGTCACCCGTGCCGTGATCCTGGCGCTTGCCGCCGTGGGGCTGAATATTGCGCTGGGGATTGGCGGTCTTGTCAGTTTCGGACATGCAGTGTTTTTTGGGCTTGGGGGCTATGCGATGGGCATCCTGGCCCATCATGCGCAGACCTATACGGCGATGGATTTTGGGGCTTTCAGCATTGCCGGCACCAAAATGATGCCGGTCATTTGGGTTGTGGCCGTCACGCTCTCAGCGCTTGTGGCGTTGCTGATCGGGCTTTTGTCGCTGCGCACCAGCGGCGTTTACTTCATCATGATCACCCTCGCCTTCGGGCAGATGTTTTTCTATTTCGCGATCTCTTGGGCGCAATATGGCGGCGAGGACGGGCTGTCGATCTACGTGCGCAACGACTTTCCGGGGCTGAACACATTGGTGCCGATCCAGTATTTCGGCATCTGTTTTGTCCTGCTCGCCCTTGCCTTGCTGCTGTTTCACCGGCTGCAGAACGCGCCTTTCGGGCTGGCACTCAATGCCGCGCGCCAGACAGAAGCGCGGGTCGAGACGGTTGGCCTTACCCCCATGCGCCTGAAGCTGGTGGCCTTCGTTATATCGGGGGTCATCACGGGGTTGGCGGGCGCGCTTTTTGCCGATCTCAACCGCTTTGTGTCGCCCTCGATGTTCAGCTGGCAGCTGTCGGGAGAGCTGATCGTTTTGATCATCATCGGCGGTGTCGGCCGCTTGATGGGGCCGGTGATCGGGGCCTGCGTCTTTGTGGCGCTTGAACATCTTCTGGGCGGGCTGACCGTCTTTTGGCACATTTATCTGGGGCTGATCTTGCTGAGCATCGTGTTGTTTGCGCGGGGCGGGGTGATTGGCCTGCTGACGGGGAAGGAGGGCGCGCATGTCTGACCCTGTCCTCGACATCTCCAACTTGAGCAAGAGCTTCGGCGCGCTGAGGGCAACCGATGATGTGTCGCTGACGCTGATACCAGGCGAGATCCATGCGATTATCGGGCCGAACGGCGCGGGCAAATCAACCTTGATCAAACAGATCTGCGGCAATCTGAGATCAGATGCGGGCAGGGTGCATCTGATGGGGCGCGATGTGTCCTCTTTCAGCACGCAGGCACGCGCGAATGCGGGGCTTGCGCGGACCTTCCAGATCTCTGAGCTGGCGCTGGAAGACAGCGTGTTGGAAAACGTGGTGTTGGGCGCCATCGGTGCAGAGGTGCGCCCGTGGCGGTTCTGGCGCAAGGCGCTGGACACACCCGCCTTGGTCGAGCGCGCGGATGCCGCGTTGGAGCGCGTCGGGCTGCAGGGCGCGCGTGACGTGATTTGTGCCAATCTCAGCCATGGGCAACGACGCCAGCTTGAGGTGGCCGTTGCGCTGACCTTGGCCCCGAAAGCCTTTGTCATGGACGAACCCATGGCCGGTCTGGGCGCAGAAGGCTCAAAGACGCTGACCGGGTTTTTGGACAGCTTGCGCGACGAGGCCCCGATCCTGCTGGTCGAACATGATATGGATGCGGTGTTTGCCTTGGCCGACCGGATCAGCGTCTTGGTTTACGGCAAGATCATCGCCACCGGCACCGTTGACGAAATCCGCAGCAGCGCGGTCGTGCGCGACGCCTATCTGGGGGAGGAGGCATGAGCCTGCTGACCCTAGAGAACCTGACCGCCAGCTACGGCTCCTCTCAAGCCCTTTTCGGCGTTGATCTGACCATGGCGGAGGGCGAGGTCACAGCCCTTATGGGGCGCAACGGGATGGGGAAATCCACCACGGTAAAGGCCATATGCCGCATGATCGCATCACAGGGGGGCTTGGTCCTTGATGGCCAAGACCTGCACCGTTTGCCCAGCCACAAAGTAGCACAGCTTGGCGTGGGTCTGGTGCCGGAAGGGCGGCGCTGTTTTGCCGATCTGACCGTGCGCGAAAACCTGATTGCGGCGGCACGGCCCGGGCAGTGGAGCTTGGCCAGCGTGACGGCCCTGTTCCCACGTTTGGGGGAGCGGGCAGGGCAGCGCGCGGCCTCATTGTCAGGCGGGGAACAGCAGATGCTGGCCGTTGGGCGCGCCTTGATGACCAATCCGCGGCTGTTGATACTGGACGAGGCAACCGAAGGGCTTGCCCCGATCATACGCCAGGAAATCTGGGCCGCTTTGCGCCATTTGAAGCAAGAAACCGGCATCGCGATTTTGGTGATCGACAAATCGTTGAAAGAGCTGCGCCGCGTGTCTGACCGCGCCGTTCTGCTTGCCCGCGGCAAGACCGCCTGGGCGGGGAGAATGGCGGATTTGACCAGCGACATTTCTGAAAAATATGTGGGGGTCTAGGCGTGATTCTCTGTGCTCTGATACCAGCCGTGGTGCCCAATGTTTGAGATGAGGCAGAAGGTGCTGTTCAAGCATTGCGACCCTGCGGGGATCGTCTTTTACCCGCGCTATTTCGAGATGATGAATGATTGCGTCGAGGCGTTTTTTGACGAGGCGCTTGGGGCCCCTTTTGAGGATCTGCACGGGACGGGCGCGGTGCCTACGGCGCAGATCGAGACGCGGTTCACGGCCCCCTCGCGGCATGGGGACCAATTGGTTTTGAGGTTGTCCATCCTCTCGGTCGGTCGCAGCTCCGCCGCTTACCGGATGATTGCGTCCTGTGCGGAGCAGCGCAGGTTCGAGACGACGGCGACGCTGGTGCATGTGAATTCAGACGGCAAACCCGCGCCCTGGCCTGACGGGCTGGGCGCAAAATTAAGTGATTTCAAGGATAAGACCCAATGACACATAAAACGATCCACCCCGAAGGTTGGCTGCCTGCCCTTGGATATGCGAACGGGATGCTGACCAAGGACGGCACCTTGCATATTGGCGGGCAGATCGGATGGGATGCCAACAAAAGGTTCGTGGAGGGCGGTTTTATCGGCCAGATGACGCAAGCGTTGCAAAACATCGCCGATATTGTCCGGGAGGCCGGGGGCGAGGTTACCGACGTGACGCGGCTGACGTGGTTTGTGACCGACAAGACCGAATATCTCGCCCGCCAGTCAGAGATCGGGGCCGCTTACCGCTCCGTCTTTGGCAAACACTTCCCGGCCATGTCGATGATCATCGTGGCAGGGTTGGTGGAAGACGAGGCCGTGATCGAAATCGAAGCGACGGCCCATATCGGCTAGACGAGCCGCGGTGCAACTGAGGCCGACCACGTGATCTGCCAGCCCCCCTGCGCTCAGGTCACGGCGTTGCGCGTTTTGAATTCTGGCGTGTCCCAAAGCCTGTCCCGCATGACCTTTGCCAAAATATCGACCGCCTTAAGCACATCATCCTCGTCCAGATAAAGCGGCGTGAATCCGAAGCGCATGATGTTGGGCGCGCGGAAATCGCCGATGACGTTATGCGCAATCAGCGCCTGCATCGCGGCATAGCCTTCGGTAAAGGCAAAGGACACCTGGCTGCCGCGCGCATCGCTGTCGCGGGGGCTGACAAGGGTGAGGTCCGGGCATTGCGCCTCGACCTGTTTGATAAACAGCTCTGACAGGCGAATGCTGGCCGCGCGCAGCGCTTGCATATCGATGCCGTCCCAGACCGACAGCGCGTGTTCAAGGGCCGTCATCTGCATCACGGGCGGCGTCCCAACGCGCATCCGGGCAATGCCGGGGGCAGGGCGATAGTCAGGCTCAAAGGCAAAGGGCGCGTCATGCCCAAGCCAGCCTGCGAGCGCGGGTTGCATGATTTCAGCCACGTCATCACGGGCATAGATGAACGCAGGCGCGCCTGGCCCGCCATTGAGGTATTTGTAAGTGCAGCCAACGGCAAACTCGCAGTTTGATCCGGCCAGATCGACCGGCACCGCGCCCGCGCTGTGGGCCAAGTCCCACAGCATGACGGCACCGGCCCGCTGGGCCGCTTGGGTGACCCCATTCATGTCGTGCATCCGGCCCGTGCGGTAATCCACCTGCGTGATCATCGCCACGGCGACGGTGTCATCCATCGCGCCTGCCACCTCTTCGGGGTCAACGACGCTCAGCTCGTACCCTTGGCCAAGTTGCTGAACCAGCCCCTGCGCCATGTAAAGGTCAGACGGAAAGTTGCCATTGTCCGACAGGATCACACGGCGATCAGGGCGCATTTTCAGCGCGGCTGACAGGGCCTGATAGACCTTGACGGAGAGCGTATCGCCCATGGTCACGCTGCCCTCAGGCGCGCCGATCAGACGGGCCACCATATTGCCGACGCGGGCGGGTTGATCCATCCAGCCGTCCTTGTTCCAGCCGGTGATCAGGTGATCGCCCCATTCATCCTCAACCATCCGGCCAAGCCGTGCGGTGGTGCCCTTTGGCAATGGACCAAGCGAGTTGCCGTCCAGATAGATCATTCCCTCTGGCAGGATGAAATGGTCCTTGATGGGCAAACTGTGCGTCTTGTCTTTCATAGCTGACCTCTGAGGTTCCAAAGCTCGGGGAAGAGTTCCACTTCGAGCATTTTGCGCAAATATTTGACACCGGATGTGCCGCCCGTGCCGCGTTTGAAGCCGATGATCCGCTCAACTGTGGTCACATGATTGAACCGCCAACGGCGGAAATAATCCTCGATATCGACCAGTTTCTCGGCCAATTCGTAAAGCGTCCAATGCTGCTCCGGTGCCTCATAGATTTTTGTCCAGGCATTCATCACAGCGTCATTGGCCTGATGCGGCTGATCCAAGCGGTAGACCTCAGGCGCAAACTCCAGGTCAAGGTGGCCCGCAAGCTGGTCAATGGCCACATGATACATGGATTTCTGCCCCAGCTCTTGGGTCAGCATGTGGTGCAGTTCGGGGCGGTGTTCGTGGACCTTCAACATCGCCAGGTTGCGGTTGCCAAGGATGAACTCGATCAGGCGGTATTGATGCGACTGAAACCCGGATGACTTGCCCAGATCCTCACGAAAGGCCGTGTATTCGCTTGGCGTCATCGTCCGCAGAACATCCCACGCGTTGTTGAGCTGCTCAAAGATACGGGCCACGCGGGTCAGCATTTTGAAGACCGGGGGGAAGTTGCCCTTTGCCAGCTCTGTCCGCGCGACCGTGACCTCGTGCAGGGCCAGCCGCATCCACAGCTCGGAGGTTTGGTGCTGGATGATGAACAGCATTTCGTCATGGGCGTCAGATTGTCGGTTTTGCGCGCCCAGAATGGGGTCAAGTGCAAGGTAGTCGATATAGGACATGTCCTTGTCAAAGGACATCTGCGCCCCTTCTTTCGACGGGTCATAGGCAGTCATGACGGGGCCTTTTGTGTTTGGGTTTGAAGGGTTGTGGCCACCACTGTCCCGGCTGGGATCAAGCGACGCAGCTCCTGAAACGCGCAGATCGACAGGTTTACATGCTGTTCAAAAACCGTCCGTGCGCGGGCTGCGTCGCGCGACAGCACGACCTCGTAAAGGTCTTCATGCGGGTCGGTCGCCATTGCTTTGGCATAGATATCGGCCACGGCAGGGGCGTTGTCGGGGTGGCTTTCGAACAGGTCGCGCAGCCCGGTCTGGATAAACAGCTGATAGCGGCCCAGTTGGTCAGCCAGTTGGCGCTGGAAATGTTGCAGCCACGATGTTTCTGCCGCACCGATCAGCGCCGCGTGAAAGGCGGCATGGCGCCGGTTCCACAGATCAATATCGCCCTGCGTGCCGGTCACAGACATCGCGGGCGTCTTCGACAGCTGGTGAAACGCCCCAATGACGCGTGCCTCCCAGGCGTCATCCCCGCGCGCGACGGAGCGTTGGAACAACGTGCCCTCAATCGCGCTGCGACTATGCTCAAGATCAAGCAGCTCGCTGAAAGAGATACCGGCGACGCGAAACCCTTTGTTATGCGTGATGGCGACCAGCTTTTCCGTGCTGAGACGGTTGAGACATTCGCGGATCGGCGTCACCCCAACCCCGTATCGTTCCGCCATGGCAGGCAGGCGCAGCGGGCAATCGGGGGCAAGGCTCAACGACAGTATGTCATCCCGCATCTGCGTGTAGAGCGCGTCCGATTTTGATTGGAGTCTGTGCATAGGGCCTCACACTGCCAAATGAGTGTAGGTATTTCATATGAAATTGTCAATCATATATGATTTGGTGCTATCTGCGTGATGCTGCCAAGCGATAGCGCATTAAATGCGCGTCTTCTGCGGTCGCTTTTGCGTACCTATAGCCCCTCTTCGCGAAACGGCGGCCGCAGTTATTTTTGGTTCCTTCGGATACCCTGACGCTCCCGCATGTTCGTATTCCATCTCCTATGCTTGGATCGGATCCTTCTCAAATGTGGAAGGTTCTTAAGTCCTCAGGTCAACATGGACCGTAAAACCCTAGAAGACCTGTCATCGCATTGGTGCTCGCATGAGGATCCAAGCCGCTGAAAGTGAAAATGAAATGACGAGCGCTCCGCGTCATTCACTACCATAGCCTACGCCAAAATCACGGCACGCTCAGCAAGCGGGATTCACGTCCAAGGAGGCGACAGCCGGCAAGCTTTGGCCAAATGCCGCCAACGCGTCCCGCATCTCACCCTGGAGCGTTGGGTTGATCAAATAGAATGACACCTGCGGTTGTGCCGAACTGACCTGTGGCGTTGTAAGACGTGCAATATGGCACCAGTCCCCCGGCAACCCGACCTCGAACCACGAGTCGTACACCATCGCATAGTCGATCTGCTTGTCGCTGACCAAGGCGGAGACCTCTTCCGGCGAACGCACTCCGTCTGCTGACATTTGCCGCGCTTCTTCAGACCCGAGGCCCCAGAGATCGAGTATATAGGCCGGATTATCATAGGCCAGATATCCAATATCGTTGGCAGCAAATGGTTTTGGGAAATACTCGGTCGAGAACCGATGCAGCTGGTATTGCTGCGCGTAGACATTCTCTGATGCACCGGGTGAAAACGCCGTCGTAACAACATAGGGCGCACCAATGCCGATTAGTCCGAAAAGAACCGCAAAGACCCGGAGGCGGGCGTTTTGCAGCTGTTTCGAAAACACGTCGCGATAGAGGTAGAGGATCGCGCCAACCATCGCAGTCACGATGTAAATCTCATAGCGCGAGAACCAGCCATACTGGCCCGCCAATAGATGCGCCAGAACCCCACCGCTGACCACGAAGATCAAAATTCTATCGCTGCCGTTTCTCCGCAACGCCGCGAGCAGCAAAAGCGCCAAGCCAATATATAGCTTTTGCGCTTCCGCCTTTTGCGAGGCCACGACAAAATCGGTGATCAAGGATGCCATCGGGTTCGCCCCCGACGCGCCGCTCACGGCCGCGGAAGTCGCATGTTTTGTCATCACGCTGCTTGGCAGGACGGGTAAGCCGAGGGATGCCATATAAATGAAATGGCTGGCCATGACCGCGACCACAAGCGTTGCCAGCAAGGCGCTCACACGCCAGCGGCCCAGCAAAACGAGGGCAATGAGCCCGAAAACTGCGAAGGCCATGCCCTCGAAACGCAGCAATGGGCAAAACACGATACCCAGCATGAGCGGCCAAGGCGTTGGCTTGTCTGCGTCGAAAAGGGCCAGCCCCAACACGACCGCCAAACTTGCCCAAACATGCAGCGTGTGCTCCATCCCGGTGAGCGGAAGCCCGACCAGATTGCACAGCAGTATCAGCGCGGACAGGACGATCAAAGGCTCCAATCTGAGACCTGAAGCGGTGTCACACCCATAGGTGCGCCAAACCAGATGCGCCAGTATCCAGCTTGCCCCCAGCGTTCCGAGTGTCGCGAGGATCAAAGGCGCAAGATGGCCCGCCCCAATTGCCAACAGAGGCAGCAAAAGAAAAGGGTAGAGGATCGAGGAGGAAGGGGACGCGTTCTCGCCTGGGTTTATGCCGTAGGAATGCCCTGCCAACAGGTTTTCGGCAACGGCCAGATGGATGTAAGGGTCGTCAAGAGTGTAGACCAGCAGGCCGTCGGTTCGGGACAGCGAGAGATACACGACACCTGCGATGAATAAGAGCGCGACAATAACGCCAATGATCTGGAATAGCTTTTTGTTCATGGGAGAGGGCTTATAAGCTTGCTCCGCTCTACGCTACATTTCTCATCTCAATTTCCCGCTTTGTCCGGGAAGCGTGACATTGGTGCGGCGTTCTGTTTGGGCGACGGCCCCAAAAAAAAACGCCCACTGAAAAGCGGGCGTTCCTGAACGAGAATGAGGCCAGCTTAACGGCGGATACCGAGGCGCTTGATCAGGTCTTGGTAGCGCGCTTCATCCTTGGCTTTTGTGTAGTCCAAGAGCTTGCGGCGCAGGGCAACCATTTTCAGCAGCCCACGGCGGCCATGGTTGTCTTTCTTGTGCGTTTTGAAGTGCTCGGTCAGCGTCGAGATGCGCGATGTCAGGATCGCAACCTGAACCTCTGGCGAACCGGTATCGCCTTCTTTGGTCGCAAATTCTTTCATGACGCGTGCTTTTTCTTCAGCAGTGATCGACATCGGGGTCTCCTTCATAAGGTTAAGGGTTATGGCGCAGGCCGGGATGTCGTCCAGCAAGGCCCGTGGAGGCTCCACCCAAGGGCGGATAAGCGCGTATAGGGCGACGTCGAACAAAAGGGAAGCGATTCCTTACGCGAGGATCTAATCCCAAAGAACCGGCTGCTGCGCATAGGCGATATAGAGCGGGTGTTTCGGGTGCCCCGCCTTGCTGAGCCCGAGATGATAGAGCGGCTTGCCGGAGCCCCGCATCAGCACCTCAACCTGCGGCCCTCGGCCCAGATGCGCGCCATGCGTCCCCCAAGCGGCAACGACGGTGTCAGCCCACAGGCAAGCCTCAGAAATTGCAGCGTCGTTCGCGGGGCCAATGGGTTCAGGGGCCTTGCGCATCGCAAATGGATCAGTGTCGCGCCAAGCGAAGATGTTGCACACCCGGAACGCACCGTAGCCCAACGTGCGGGCGCGTCGTTCACAGCGCTCAACGGTGGGGTCGTTCTGCACCTCGGTGGCGGTGGATGGGTTCAGCATCACGAACGCGATTTTGCGGCCAGCCTCGTCCCACACCCGCGTCAGATCATAGCGATACCGTTCGCAGTCAGAGTAGGTCGCGGTGCTTGCCGCGTCGTCTTTGAGATGGGTGCGTGTGATCATGGCCCGCCTTGTGGCAGGCCATGTTTTTATCTTCAAGCCTCGGCGGGTTTGAAGCTTTGGGTCAGGGGCGCTTTTTCAACCGCCCAGACCAGCACGACGGCGTAGAGGATATGGCCCCAAAGTGCGACCCAGGTGATGCCGGTCCACCCCAGGAAGGGCTTGTTGCCAGCGATCAAGTGAGCCACGCCGTAAAGCGCGAAGATCCACAGCCCGATGCCGTAAACCACGGCCGTGACAGACCAGTGCAGGCTGGGCCAGACGCGGGATTGGATGGGACGCGCCACCAGAACATAGCCAAGCGAGTAGATCAGCAGCCCATTGATGATATGCACCGCGTCGCCAATGCCTTTGGGCGCGGAGCCGAACACGGTTTTGATGGTGGCTTGCGCCAGGCCAACAGGGGCCAGCTTGGAAAAGCCAAGCAACGGGGAGAGCGCTTGGCCGAAGAAGTCAAAGGCCAAAGTGGCCAATGCGCCAGCGATGAGGATGGTCCAAGGGGAAGTACGGGTCATGTGTTTTGTCCTTAGCGAGGAATGTATGTTGCGGCATTTCTAGCCAAACAGCTCCGTACCAAGATACCCCGCTCACGCGGACCTGACCGCCATATGGGTTCCGTGATTGGTTTTGTAACAATACCGGGCTTAATCTGGCGCTTCTTCCGAAAAATGCACCAGAAATGGTGCGCTCATGCACGCATCTGAAACATTTACGAGGTTACACCTGCAATTTTATCGAAAAACCCGGCTGGGATGCAGCTCTCCGGCCTTGTAGCGCCCGACGGCGATGGCCTGACCGTTCAGCGAGGCCCAGGCCTCGTCTCCGTATTCGGCATCTGCCGCAAGAACCATGCCGGGGTTGCCATTGCGCAGTTTGGTGGCCCCATCCACTGTGGTCGGCAGCTCGGGCAAATCGGCAAGCCCGGTTTCCAGCGGCAACAGCAGCGCGTCAATCTCAGGCGTTTTGGCCAGTGCTTCCACCTGCTCCAGCGTCACGGCGTCCTCCAGCTCGAACGGACCGGACCAGACGCGCCGCAACCCGCGCACATGCGCGTGACAGCCCAAAGCTTCGCCAAGATCACGCGCGATGGAGCGCACATAGCCGCCCTTGCCGCACACCATATGCAAAGTGACATGATCCGCGTCCACGCGTTCAAGCAAGGTCAGCTCATCCACAAAAAGCGGGCGGGCGGCCAGCGTGACATCCTCCCCGCTGCGCGACAGGGCATAGGCGCGTTTGCCATCGACTTTGACGGCGGAGAATTTCGGGGGCACTTGCAAAATATCGCCCGTAAAGGGCGCAAGGGCCTCGGCAATCTGCGCATCGGTGGGGCGCAGCTCCGAGGTGGCGATCACCTCCCCCTCGCTGTCATCCGTGTTGGTCGCCTCGCCCAGCCGAATGGTGAAGTCATAGGCTTTCAGCGCGTCGGTAATAAAGGGCACAGTCTTGGTGGCCTCGCCCAAAGCAATCGCCAGAATGCCCGTTGCCTCTGGGTCCAAAGTCCCGGCATGACCTGCCTTATTGGCAGAAAAGGCCCAGCGGATTTTGCCCACAACTGAGTTCGAGCTGACGCCCGCAGGCTTATCAACCACGAGCCAGCCGGAGATGTCGCGACCCTTCTTGCGCCGTGCCACAGATTATTCGCCTTCTACGTCGCGCCGCACGGCGTCTTGGCTCAGCAGCCGGTTGGTCTCGTCCATGCGGTCAAAGCTCTCGTCCAGCAGGAAGCGCAGGTCAGGCGCGTATTTCATGGTCATTTCCTTGCTCAACGCACGGCGCAGCTCGCCTTTGTTGCGGGCCAGCGCCTCGATGGTTTCTTCGCGCTTGTCGCCGCCCAAAGGCAGGACGAACGCCGTGGCGATCTTGAGGTCCGGGGTGATGCGCACCTCAGAGACGGTGATCGACAGCCGGTTCAGGTCGGGGTCATGAATGTCGCCACGGTTGAGCACATCCGCCAGCGTGCGCCGGATCAGCTCGCCGACGCGCAGCTGCCTTTGGGACGGACCCGCCCCGGAGAAATGAGATTTCTTTGCCATAGCGTGCCACTTAAGCCCCTTGCGAGGACGGTGCAATGGGGCCTAAACCTCTCGTGCATCAGGAAGGGACGATCACATGACCAGCGGACCAGGTATAGTCATCACAGGCGCGTCGGGCCGCATGGGCCGGATGCTGATCGAGACCGTGCAGGCCTCTGACAAATGCCACCTGGTGGGCGTTACGGAACGCGACGGCCATGACTGGGTCGGCAAGGACCTTGGCGAGGCGCTGGGCGGGGCGGCAATCGGCGTGCCGGTGGTCAGTGACACCATTCAGGTGGTCAAGGACGCGCAGGCAATTATCGACTTTACGTCTCCCGCTGCGACCGTGGCCCATGCCGAACTGGCCGCTCAAGCGCGCGCGGTGCATGTCATCGGCACCACCGGGATGGAGCCAAGCGATCTGGCCAAAATTGCCGCCGCCGCCCGCCACGCCCCGATTGTGCGCGCGGGCAATATGAGCCTTGGCGTGAACCTGCTGACCAAACTCACTCAAAAAGTGGCCGAGGCGCTGGATGCGGATTTCGACATCGAGATCATCGAAGCCCATCACCGCCACAAGGTAGACGCGCCCTCCGGCACCGCGCTGATGCTGGGCGAAGCCGCCGCAATGGGGCGCGGGGTTGCGCTGGACGATGTCAAAGACAGCGGCCGTGACGGCATCACCGGCGCCCGGAAACGCGGCGATATCGGCTTCAGCGCAATCAGAGGCGGCGATGTCGTGGGCGAGCATGATGTGGTTTTCGCCGCCGACGGGGAGCGCATTGTGCTGCGCCACCTTGCCACTGACCGCGCCATCTTTGCCCGTGGAGCGTTGAAAGCGGCGCTCTGGGGGCAAGACAAGGGCCCCGGGGAATATGACATGATGGACGTGCTGGGGCTCTAGCGAGCAGCTCACTTATTTTGCCGCGAAAGTGAACCAAAACGGCACTCCGCGCGTATCGTCATGGACGATGCAAAAATGCAGG
>CAYXIZ010000014.1:0-26410 GCA_964465485.1 uncultured Rhodobacterales bacterium
AGGTCTTGGCGCGGACCACCTGCAAGAGCGGCATCAGCTGACCCATATCGGGACCATGCTGCATGCCTGTCAGCGCTTTTCTGAGTGGCATGAACAGCCCACGGCCCTTGCGGCCTGTTTTCTCTTTTACCGCAGCGGTCCAATCGGACCAGCTTGTGTCGGTGAAGGGCATTTCGGGAAGCAGGGTCAGGGCTTCAGCCACGAATTCTGCGTCCTCCGCGTCGATGTCGGGATCTGCGCCGTCGCGGCACAGTGACCACCATGCCGCAATATCATGCCGCGTTGTGATGTTCTCGCGCGCGACACGCCAGAAGGCATCTTGCATCTCGGATGGGACGCCCAAAGCGTCGAGATCAGCGCGGACGGCGCCGACATCCTGCGCATGCAGGTGTTTTGCGGTGAGCGGATAGAGATCATCCACGTCAAATTTCGTTGGCGCGGTGCCAAACCGAGACAGATCGAACCCGTCGATCAGCTCCTGCATTGAAGCGCGCAGCTCTATTGGGTCGGAGGAGCCGATGCGGGCCATGTGAGACAACAAGGCCAGTGGCTCCACCCCGTTTTCGCGCAGGTCGCGCAGGGCGAGCGTGCCAAGACGTTTCGACAATGCTTCGCCTTGCGGGCCGGTCAGCAGGGAGTGGTGTGCGAAGTTGGGGGCTGTGCCGCCCAAGGCCTCGATGATCTGGATCTGCGTCGCCGTGTTGGTCACGTGATCAGAGCCGCGCACCACATGGGTGATGCCCATATCCGTGTCATCCACCACCGACGCAATTGTATAGAGCACTTGGCCGTCGCCCCGGATCAGCACCGGATCAGACACCGAGGCCGCGTCAATCGAGATGTCGCCCAAAATACCGTCGGTCCAGTTGATCCGCGCATGCTCCAGCTTGAACCGCCACACGCCAGAGCCACGCTCCGCCCGCAGCGCCTCTTTCTCGGCGTCACTCAGCTCAAGCGCGGCGCGATCATAAACCGGCGGCTTGCCCATATTGAGCTGTTTCTTGCGCTTCAGGTCCAGCTCCGTGGGGGTTTCAAACGCCTCGTAGAACCTGCCTGCTGCGCGGAGCTTGTCGGCTGCGTCAGCGTAGCGGTCAAGGCGGCTGGATTGCGTCTCCACCCGGTCCCAGTCAAGCCCGAGCCATTCGAGATCCTGCTTGATCGCATCCGCATATTGCGGCTTCGAGCGCTCTGGGTCCGTGTCGTCCAGCCGCAACACAAAGGTGCCGCCGGCTTTGCGGGCGATCAGGTAGTTGAACAGCGCGGTGCGCAGGTTGCCGACATGCAGGTAGCCGGTCGGCGAAGGGGCGAAGCGGGTAACGGTCATTTCAAATCCTTTGAGGCCCGCCGGGTGAACCATAGGCGGCCGCGTTTGTCCATATACAGCGCCGCAAAGCGCCTGTTCACGCGGTGTTTATCGAATAAGGCCGAAGACGCGCTATAGTTTGAGGTCTGACATCTGAAAAAACAGGAGAGACCACCCATGCCGATTACATTCTCCCGACGGGGCGCTTTAAAACTTGGGGCGGCACTGCCTCTGGCAGCACCCGCGCTGCTGACCGCCACCGCCGCTCGTGCCGACGGCCATGCCGAAAAAGACACCGGCTTGGCCAAGTATCGCCGCATGCAAGTCGGGGATTTCGAGGTGGTCACCTTGCTCACCAACACACGCACCGTTGAAGGCCCTCAAAACATCTTTGGCATGAATGTTGACGCGGCCGAGTTCAACGCCGTCTCCGAGGCTGCCTTCCTGCCCAATGACAAGATCCAGTTCTTCTTCACGCCGACGCTGGTCAATACCGGATCAGAGGTCATCCTGTTTGACACCGGCCAGAGCCCGGCTGGCATCACATCGGCTTTGGAGGCTGCAGGCTACGCGGCGGTCGACGTCAACAAGGTGGTCATCACCCATATGCATGGCGACCACATTGGCGGCCTGATGGGTGACGCGGGCGAAACCTTTGCCAATGCCAGCTATGTCACCGGCGCGATCGAGCATAACCATTGGGCCAGCGCGGAAAACGACAATTTCAACGCGAAGGTGAAGCCGTTGGAGGCGAAGTTCTCGATGATTGACGATGGCGCGTCCGTGGCGTCGGGGATCACGGCGGTTGGCGCTTTTGGGCATACGCCGGGGCATATGACCTATATGATCGAGTCTGGCGGCAAGCAGCTGTTGCTGATGGCCGATCTGGCAAACCATTACGTCTATTCGCTTGCGCATCCCGACTGGGAGGTGAAGTTCGACATGGACAAAGCCGCCGCCGCCGCGTCGCGCCGCAAGGTTCTGGGGATGTTGGCCGCCGATAAGGTGCCGACGGTGGGCTACCACATGCCGTTCCCCGGCGTAGGCTATGTCGCAGCCAAGGATGACGCGTTCGAATATGTTCCGGTGAGCTACCAAATGATGCTCTGACGCAAGAAGATCGCGAAACGAAGCGCGCCGCCGGGTAGAAAACCCCGGCGGCGCAACGGTTTATTAGGGATGGGATGCCACAAAGACCAAGCGAGAGGACACGGACCTGTTGATTGGACCCCTTTGATGAGCGCTGGCGAACACACTGACACAATTCTGGGCGTTTTGGACCTCGTCCATCAGCCAATGTTCCTTCTTGAGGTTGTTGCGCCCAAAACATTTGTCTTCCGCGGGCTTAATGCCGCGCATCGAACCATGACAGGGCTGAGCAACGAGATGGTCGTCGGCAAACGCCCTCATGAGGCTTTCCCTCAGCGTGTCGCAGACACCATCGTGCAAAACTACGAGGCTTGCCGCGCCTCTGGCAAGGACTACACATATGAAGAGCTGCTGGAGCTGCCAACCGGCCCGCTATGGTGGCAAACGACGCTGTCACCGGTGTTCGATGACCAGCAACAGCTACATCAGATCATAGGACTTGCAGTCGACATTACTGACCGCAAGGAGGGGATGTTCGGCGCGTCCCAAAAGCTGTCTGACATGACGCGGCTGAACGAGGATTTGCAGGTCTTTGCCTCGACCACGGCGCAAGATATGCGCGGGCCGTTCCAGACTATGGTTGCCTTGATAGACATGGTCATGGACGGGTTTGTAGATCTTGGCGACGAAAAGGCCGACCAGCTGGCGCTTTGCTCGGAAATTGCACATGATGCGATTGCCTCCATGAGCGGTATTCTGGCCACCGCGCAGGGTCTCAACGTCGCCACTCAAGCAGTGGAGCAGGTTGATCTGGGCCATGTTACCGCAGACATCGCGGCCTTGCTGGACCCGCATCAGCGCCTCAACATTGAGCTACCCAACGCGAAAGTGACAACGGACCGGGTGGCGATGCAAATGGTGCTGCGCAACCTGATGGAAAACGCTGTACGCTATGCTGACAAGAACATCTCTGTCAGCGTGACCCAGACACCGAATGGTACCTCCGGAAATGAGATCGCAATCACCGTCAGTGATGACGGGGTCGGGCTGTCAGCCGACAGGCGCAGTGACGGCCAGACCATCTTGCCGATGCCTGGGGAGTTGGGCCCGGATTTTGGCATCAATTCCGCGCAGGCCATCGTTGCCGCACGCGGCGGCAGCTTTGCACGCACTCAGAACAATTTCTCAACAGGGGCCGCGTTGCGCTTCACTTTGCCCGGCAGTATCGCGGTGTCGAAATGCGAAGCGGGTCCAAAACAGCAGATCGGCAAACGCACCGGGCTTCCTATGTCTGGATACACACAAGTCGGCACCGGCCTGCCTCGGGCCATTCGGCCAACCTAGCTGTCGTCGCGCCAGCGGTTGACGATAGGGTAGCGGCGGTCCAGCCAGAACGCACGCGGGGTCAGACGTCCCCCGGGGGCAGATTGGAACCGCTTATATTCCGAGATATAGATCAGATGCTCTATCTTCTTGACGACTGCGCGGTCATGCCCGGCGGCAACCACCTCCGCCACCGACTGGTCCTGATCCACCAGCCGGTCCAGAATATCGTCGAGCACCTCATAAGGCGGTAGCGAATCCTCGTCCTTCTGGTCAGGCCGCAGCTCTGCCGAAGGGGGCTTGTCGATGATCCGCGTCGGGATTACCTCGCCCGGTTTGCCCATCATCCAAGGTGCATGATGCGCGTTGCGCCAGCGACAGGTCTCGAAAACCCGCATCTTGTAGAGGTCCTTGATCGGGTTATAGCCGCCCGACATGTCGCCATAGATCGTGGCGTAGCCCACTGCGACCTCGGACTTATTGCCCGTGGTCAGCAGCATTTCCCCAAACTTGTTGGACAAGGCCATCAACAGCACCCCGCGCAGCCGGGACTGGATGTTTTCCTCCGTCACGTCCGCTTCCGTGCCTTCCATCAGTGGCGCCAAGGCTTCCGTCACCGCCGCGCGCGGGCCAGAGATCGGGACAGTGTCAATCCGCGCGCCCAACCGATTGGCGCAATCTGAGGCGTCCTCCAACGAATGCTGGGACGTATATTCGGAGGGCAGCATGACACATCGCACATTCTCAGGGCCCAACGCGTCGCAGGCGATCGTCGCCACCAACGCGGAGTCGATCCCGCCTGACATACCCAAGAGCACCTTCTTGAACCCGGTCTTGCCCATATAGTCGCGCAAGGATTCAACCATCATGCGATAATCCAGCGCCCATTCGTCGGGCAACACAGCTTTCTCGGAGGCCACCGCCCGCCATCCGCTATCGCCCTGCTCGAAATCCACATGCGCAATCACCTCGTCAAAAGCAGGCATTTGGAGCGCCAATTCGCCTCCGGGGTTCAGCACAAAGGAGCAGCCGTCAAACACCTGATCATCCTGCCCGCCGACCATGTTCAGATAGACCAGTGGCAGCCCGGTTTCGACCACGCGGGAGACCATATGGCTGACCCGAATGTCATGTTTGTTGCGGAAATACGGAGAACCATTGGGCACCAGCAAAAGCTGTGCTCCAGATTCCGCCAGTGTCTCCGCGACGTCCTCATGCCAGGCATCTTCGCAAATCGGCGTGCCAATCCGCAGCGGATCCAGCGCATATGGCCCTTGGATCGGCCCACGCTCATAGACCCGCTTTTCGTCAAAGACGTTGAAGTTGGGCAACTCATGCTTGAGGATCCGGGAGGCGACCTTGCCGCCTTTCAGGATCGAGTAGGCATTATACAGCATGCCATCCTGCATCATTGGATGCCCGATCCCCATCGCAGGGCCATCGGTAATCCGGGACGCCAGCTCATCTACTGCCCGCATTGCATGGGCGGTAAAGGCGGGCTTCATCGGCAGGTCCTGCACCTGATACCCGGTCAAAAACATCTCCGGCAGTGCAACCATCTGCGCGCCCGCGGCGCGGGCCTCTTCCCACGCAGTGACAGCTTTGGCCGCATTGCCCGCAAAATCGCCCACGGTCGGGTTCAGCTGGGCCATGGTTAGGCGGAAGGTCTGGGTCATCAAGGTGCTCTCCGGCGAAGGTGTGGGCTTGTTCTAGCAGACCTATGCCCAAGGGAAAGGCCCGCAGCAGCAGCGCTTGTCACCGCCGTGCGGCTCCACTAATATTTTCGCCAACCACGCGCTGGCGTTTTTGGGGGAATCCTTTGTGCAATTGAAACATGTCGCCGTAACCATTTTGGCGCTCGGCCTCGCCGTGCCTGCTGCAGCACAAGATAGTGGCACCAAGCAATATGATGATGGTGGTCTCTATACCGGTGCCTTCAAAGAGGGCAAACGCCACGGCCAAGGCACGTTCACGCTGCCCAATGGCTATGAATACACCGGCAACTGGGTCGAGGGCGAGATCAAGGGCCAGGGCACGGCCCGCTTCCCCAACGGCTCGCTTTACGAGGGCCAGTTCGAGACCGGCAAGCCCGACGGGTTTGGCAAGATCATCTTTGCGGATGGCGGCACCTATGAGGGCGACTGGGCCGATGGCAAAATCACCGGCCGCGGTATCGCAACATATGCCAATGGCACGCGCTACGAAGGCGAATTCCGCAACGCCCAGCACCACGGCACTGGCCTGATGGTCAGCCCCAACGGCTACCGCTACGAGGGGCAATGGGTCGGCGGCGTCAAGGAGGGCAAGGGCAAGATCACCTATCCTGATGGCGCGACCTATGATGGTCAGATGGCGGGCGGCAAGCGCGCTGGACAAGGCACTTTGGTGATGACCGACGGGCTGACCTATACCGGCGAGTGGAAAGACGGCCAGATTGATGGCACCGGCACGCTCACTCAATCCAACGGCGATGTCTACGAAGGCACACTGGTCGCCGGCGCGCGCGAGGGGCAGGGCAAGGTCACCTACGCCAATGGCGATGTGTATGAAGGGGCCTTCAAGGCCGACGCCCGCAACGGGCAGGGCAGTTTCACCGGCAGTGACGGCTTCGCCTATACCGGCAGCTGGGTGAACGGAAAGATTGAAGGCACCGGCACGGTCACTTACCCCGATGGTTCCGTCTATGAAGGCGAGTTGAAAGACGATCTGGCCGACGGCACGGGCAAAATAACCTATCCTGACGGGTCGACTTATGAGGGCGAATGGGTCTCTGGCGTCATTGAGGGCCAAGGCGTCGCGCGGTACGAAAATGGGCTGGTCTATGAGGGCAGCTTTGAAAACGCGCTGATCTCGGGTCAAGGCAAAATGACCTACCCGGATGGCTACGTCTATGAAGGTGCCTGGGTCGAGGGCAAACGCGAAGGCGAGGGCAAAGCCACCTATGCGGACGGGTCCGTATATGAAGGCACCTTCCAAGGAGGGCAACGCTCAGGCCAAGGCAGCTTCGTGCGGCCGGACGGCTTTTCCTATGTGGGCGAATGGAAAGACGGCCAGATCAGCGGCACGGGCAAGGCCACTTACCCCACGGGCGATATCTATGAGGGCACATTCGAGAACGGAAAACGCTCCGGCGACGGTGTTATGCGCTATGCCGACGGCGCGGTGACCTCCGGGGAGTGGGACGAAGGGCGTTTGACCAAAATCGACGCAGAGGAAAACGCGGAGGCCACCGAAACCGCGGCAGAGGACGCCGAGGCAGCGACGGACAACTAGACCGTTTCGCCCGCGTCGAGCTTTGTCAGCCACTCCTGCGCCTCGCGGCGGACGGTGTCGCGCTTGGTCTCGTCCATCTTGTCCCAGACCCGGTACATGTTCCCCATCCGGTGGTTGTTGCTGAACTGGTCGCGGTGGCGCGCCAGAAAATCCCAGTACAGCAGATTGAACGGGCAGGCATCCGGCCCGGTCTTGTCCTTCACCTTATAGGCGCAGCTTTTGCAGTAATCCGACATCCGGTCGATATAGGCTCCCGACGAGATATAGGGCTTTGAGCCGACCACCCCGCCATCCGCCCATTGGCTCATCCCGATGACATTCGGCGCCTCAACCCATTCATAGGCATCGGCATAAACCGCCAGATACCATTCATGCACCTGATGCGGATCGACCCCTGCCAGAAGCGCGAAATTGCCCGTGACCATGAGGCGTTGGATATGGTGCGCATAGGCCTCCGTGCCCGTTTGGGCGACGGCTTTTGAGACGCAATTCATCCTTGTCTCAGCCCCCCAGAACAGCGCAGGCAAGGCGCGGTCATGGCCCAACACGTTGCGCGATGTGTAATCCGGCCCCTCAAGGAAATAGATGCCACGCATATACTCCCGCCAGCCGATGATCTGGCGGATAAAGCCCTCTACCGCGTTGATGGGCGCGTGGCCGTCGCGGTACGCTTCTTCCACCTGACGGCAGACATCGAGCGGGTTGAGCAGGCCTGCATTGATATAAAAGCTGATGATGGAGTGATAGAGAAACTTCTCCTCCTCCATCATCGCATCTTGGTAATCGCCAAAATGCGGCAGGTCGTAGGTGATCCAGCGGGTCAGTTGGCGCTGGGCTTGCTCGGCATCGGTGGCAAACCAGAACGGGTGCAAGTCACCGAAATTGTCGCTGAAACGCTCCTCGACCAGTGCGAGCACCTCTTGCACGGTCTCGTCCGGGGTGAATTCCATTGGCCCGGTGTAGTTGATGGATTTGGGCGCAGATTTGCGGTTGTCATGGTCAAAATTCCATTTGCCTTCAACCGGCTTGTCGCCCTCCATCAGCAGCCCGGTTTTGCGGCGCATGTCACGGTAGAACCACTCCATCCGAAGCTCTTTGCGGCCCTCGGCCCAGGCCTCGAACTCCGCGTGGGAGGAGATGAACCGTGTGTCTTGCAACTGGGTAAGTTTCAGCGGGCCTTCGTTCAACGCCTCGATCAGCCGCCATTCCCCCGGCTCGGTGGCGATCACGTCTTTGGCGTCAAATTCTTCGGCGCGCCGCAACAGTTCGCCGGGGATCGAGTTCGTATTCCCCGCATCATCGAGCTTTGTATAGGCGACCTGCCAGCCATCATCTACAAGCCGAGCCGCGAATTTGCGCATGGCGGAGAACAGAAACGCGATCTTCTTGGGGTGATGGGGGACATAAGTCGCCTCTGTCTGGACCTCGGCCATGACGATGACGTCAGTCTCTTTGTCAGCCTGTTGCAGCGCCGACAGATCATCTGACAGCTGATCGCCAAGGATCAAGATCAGCCTCACCAAGGAACCTCCGCGCCGCTATAGTCAAAGAACCCGCCACTATGCGCAGGCTCCAGTCCCTCCATGACGCGGATCAAGTTTTCCGCCGCCGTGCTGGCTGGCACCGTTGTGTGACGTCTCGCGTATTTTGCGGTGAAAGGCGTGGCCACGGTGCCCGGATGCAGCGCCACGCAAATGGTCTGTTTGTGGGTGCGGGCCAATTCAATCGCGGCCCCGTGGATCAATTGGTTCAATGCAGATTTCGCGGCGCGGTAGCTGTGCCACCCGCCAATCTGATTGTCCCCAATCGACCCAACCCGCGCCGAAAGGGCCGCAAAGACGCAGCGACGGTCGCGCGGGATCAGGGACAGGGCGTGTTTCAACACCAAAGCCGGGCCTGCCGCATTGACTTGGAACTGGGCCAGCAACGCCTCTGGCGTCAGCGCTTTGATGGTCTTCTCGGGTTCCTGCCCGCCCGCGGTCAAGGACCCGGTGGTCACGAAAATCGTGTCAAATGTGCCCTCCAGACTGCCCAAGGCCTGCGCGATACTGTCCTCATTGGTGATGTCCAACCCGTCTGCGCTACGCGACAGTCGAGTGATGTCGCCTTGCAAAGCCTGCGCTACAGCGCTTCCAATGCCGCCTGACGCGCCGATGATCAAATGTCTTTTCATGAGGTTGGAGGTAACGCTGTGCTCACGGCCGTCAACCGCCGCGCTATGATGGGGGTTTTCATTTGAGGGCGGGCTTGTATGATTGCGCCCATGTTGAAGATTTCGAACGCACCTCTCCTACTGCTTCTTAGCCTGCGCTGAGCGTGCCTTCCGGCGCGTGCCGCTCAGTGGGACCAGCGCCGGACATCTTCCAAACATCAGCTAAGAGACCAATTCCATGACAGATAAAAACCGTGTTGTGATTTTCGACACTACCTTGCGCGACGGCGAGCAATCCCCCGGTGCCACCATGAGCCACGCTGAGAAGCTTGAGATCGCGGGCCTGCTGGACGAAATGGGCGTCGACATTATTGAGGCCGGCTTCCCGATTGCCTCCGAGGGGGATTTTGAGGCGGTCAAGGCGATCTCGGAGCAGACTAAAAACGCAGTGATCTGCGGGCTGGCGCGGGCGAATTTCAAGGATATCGACCGCTGCTGGGAGGCCGTGAAACACGCCGCCAAGCCGCGCATTCATACCTTTATAGGCACCTCCGAGCTGCATCGCGCCATACCGAACCTGACGATGGACGAGATGGCTGACAAAATTCACGAGACGGTCAGCCATGCCCGCAACCTGTGCGACAATGTGCAATGGTCCCCAATGGATGCGACCCGGACTGAGTGGGACTATCTGTGCCGCGTGGTCGAAATCGCGATCAAAGCCGGGGCAACGACCATCAACATCCCCGACACGGTCGGCTACACTGCGCCAAATGAGAGCGCCGACCTGATCCGCCGCCTGATAGCAAATGTGCCCGGCGCGGATGAGGTGGTCTTTGCCACTCATTGCCACAATGACCTTGGCATGGCGACGGCGAACTCACTGGCCGCCGTCGAGGGCGGAGCGCGCCAGATTGAATGCACCATCAATGGTTTGGGCGAGCGCGCGGGCAACACCGCACTTGAAGAGGTGGTCATGGCCATGAAAGTGCGCCACGACATTATTCCGTTTACCACCGGCATCGACAGCACCAAGCTGATGAACATCTCCCGCCGGGTGGCGGCGGTGTCGGGCTTCGCGGTGCAGTTCAACAAGGCCATTGTCGGCAAGAACGCTTTCGCGCATGAAAGCGGCATCCACCAGGACGGCATGTTGAAAAACGCCGAAACCTTTGAGATCATGCGGCCAGAAGATGTTGGCTTGTCGGAGACAAATCTGGTGATGGGCAAGCATTCAGGCCGTGCAGCTCTGCGCTCCAAGCTCAGCGAGTTGGGCTTTGAGCTGGGTGACAACCAGTTGAAAGACGTCTTCGTGCGCTTCAAGGCATTGGCGGACCAGAAGAAGGAAATCTACGACGAGGACCTGATTGCGCTGATGCAGGTCGGCTCGGATGTCGAGGACCGGATCAAGCTGGCCGCTTTGCAGGTGTCTTGTGGAATGGATTTGGAGAAATCCGCCGAGATGACGCTTGTGATTGACGGCGAGAGCCAGACCACGCGCCAAACCGGAGACGGGCCGGTTGATGCAGCGTTCAATGCGGTAAAGGCCTTGTTCGCCCATTCCGCCCGGTTGCAGCTCTACCAAGTGAGCGCGGTGACCGAGGGCACCGACGCGCAGGCGACGGTTTCGGTGCGGCTGGAGGAAGACGGCAAGATTGCCACCGGGCAATCGGCGGATGTGGATACGGTCGTGGCCTCCGTGCGGGCCTATATCGATGCGTTGAACCGTCTGTTGGTACGCCGCGAAAAATCTGGCGGTGACCTGGCCGAAGTGTCCTACAAGGACGCAGGCTGACCCAAAGGAGCGCTCGCGCGCGTTGTTTTCATAGGTGTGGCGGGAGAGGTGAGCCCGCCATGCTGGGTTTTGTGCATTTTGCGAGTGCGGGTTTGCCTTCGGCGAGAGTATTTTTGAAGCAGTGATAGGGGTTAGGTGAAGGCTTGGGCAACTTGGGCTGCGGCGTCTTGGGTGCCGTAGGGGGCGTTCATGATGAATAGGCCTGAGCCAATCATTCGGTGCCCGTCGCGCACGGGCGGAAAACGCACTTCATGCCGCAGCGCGCCGGGCAGGGACGCGCTTTCGAGCTTGCCCAGCATTGGCACATGCGGGCCGCCTTCCAAGATCGGATACCACAGCGCGATCACCCCGACATTCCACTTACGGTGCAGCTTTAAGATCTGGGTCGGGATCGTCTCGTAATCGGATTTGACCTCATAGCTTGGGTCAATCAGCAATAGGCCGCGGCGCGGCTCGGGCGGGCAGACCTTATGGGCCATCGCAAACCCGTCTTGCGGGTGGCATTTGGCCTTATGGGTCATAACCTCTGACAGGGTGCTAAATTCCTGTGGGTGCAATTCGGCCAGATGCAAACGGTCGCCTTTGCGCAGTAGGGTTGAGGCCAAAAGCGGCGAGCCGGGATAAGCGCTCGGACCATATTGCGCGCGAATGGCATCAAGCGCGCGCAGGTAGGGGTGATCTTGTGGAAATTTGCTCAGAAGTGCTGTGCCCGCAGCAGCCTCCCCGGTTTTGACGGCCTCGGGGGCATCCAGCTTGTAAAGCCCACGCCCGGCATGGGTTTCGAGGTAGCTTAGTGGCTTTTCCTTTGCCGTAAGGTAATCCAAAATTGCAGCAAGCACGGCGTGTTTATGGACATCGGCGGGGTTGGCGGCGTGGTAAATGTGTTGGTAGGACAGCATAGGCGCTCCTAGCAGAACACACTCGGGCGGAATAGCGCCTTTTCGACCCTACGCTCTCTTTAACCCGGGCGCAGGGCTTTCTATAACAGCGCCAGAGCCTGCCGGGGCCTTCGGATTCGGCGGGTCCAACAGTTTGAGCAGGAACACCAAAATGGCACTCTTCGGCAGCTTGTTTTCGTCTGACATGGCGATTGATCTCGGCACCGCGAACACGCTGGTCTATGTCAAAGGTCGCGGCGTCGTGCTTAATGAGCCGTCAGTCGTCGCCTACCACACCAAAGCGGGCCGCAAAGAAGTGCTGGCCGTGGGCGAGGACGCCAAACTGATGCTGGGTCGTACCCCCGGCAGCATTGAGGCGATCCGGCCGATGCGCGAAGGCGTCATCGCAGACTTTGACACCGCCGAGGAGATGATCAAACACTTCATCCGCAAGGTGCATAAGCGCTCGACCTTCACCAAGCCCAAAGTCATCGTTTGCGTGCCGCACGGCGCGACGCCTGTTGAAAAACGCGCCATCCGCCAATCTGTGCTGGGCGCAGGCGCGCGGAAGGCGGGGTTGATTGCAGAACCCATCGCGGCGGCCATCGGGGCGGGCATGCCCATCACGGACCCGACCGGGAACATGGTTGTCGACATTGGCGGCGGCACGACAGAGGTTGCGGTGCTGTCTCTGGGCGACATCGTCTATGCGCGGTCTGTGCGCGTGGGCGGCGACCGGATGGATGAGGCGCTGGTCAGCTACCTGCGGCGGCATCATAACATTTTGGTCGGCGAAAGCACCGCAGAGCGGATCAAGACCTCTATTGGGACCGCGCGCATGCCGGATGACGGGCGTGGCGCGTCGATGCAGATCCGAGGCCGGGACCTGCTGAACGGTGTCCCGAAGGAGACCGAGATCAATCAGGCGCAGGTCGCGGAAGCGCTGGCCGAGCCGGTGCAACAAATCTGCGAGGCGGTGATGACGGCTCTCGAGGCCACGCCACCCGACTTGGCTGCTGATATCGTGGACCGGGGCGTCATGCTCACAGGGGGCGGCGCGTTGCTGGGCGAGCTGGATTTGGCGCTGCGTGAACAAACCGGGCTGGCCATTTCGGTGGCCGACGAGTCGCTGAACTGTGTGGCGTTGGGCACCGGCAAGGCTCTTGAATATGAGAAGCAACTGCGCCACGTCATCGACTATGAAAGTTGAGCAGCGCCCTCTTTGAGGGGGCGTCGGAGATGATCTAGACTAGCCCCGCAAACGTCGGGAATTTTGATTTGGCACGAGATCGACACACGCAGGACGAATACACCCGGCCCGTCAGACGCGTTCTGATCGGGGTGTTGGTGGTTGTGTTGCTGGCTGTTTTCGTCGTCTGGCGGATTGATAACCCACGCGTCGAGCGGCTGCGCTCTGCGGCCATCGACAAGATCTTGCCATCATTTGAATGGGCTTTGGTGCCCGCCACACGTGTTACCCGGATGGTGGAAGACTTTCAGTCCTACACGCGTATTTATGAGCAAAATCAAGAGCTTCGCCGTGAGTTGCAGCAGATGAAAAGTTGGCAGGAGGCGGCCATTCAGCTGGGTCAGGAAAACGCACGGCTGCTGGACCTCAACAAAGTGCGCCTGAATGCGCAGCTTACTTTTGTGACCGGAGTGGTGCTGACGGATAATGGCTCTCCATTTCGCCGGTCGGTCTTGCTGAATGTGGGCGCACGTGACGGGATACGTGACGGTTGGGCCACAATGGATGGGCTGGGGCTGGTCGGACGAATCTCGGGCGTGGGGGAGCAGACCTCCCGCGTGATTTTGCTCACCGACAGCAACAGCCGGGTGCCGGTGCGCATTCAGCCCTCTGGCCAGAACGCGCTGTTGATTGGCGACAACACCCTCGCGCCACCGGTGGATATTGCCGACAATCTTGAAGATGTGCGCCCCGGCGACCGGGTGGTGACCTCCGGCGATGGCAAGGTGTTTCCGGCCGACATTCTAGTGGGGCAAATCGCGCAGGGACCCAATGGCCGGCTGCGGGTCAAGCTTGCGGCGGATTACGGACGGCTTGAGTTCTTGCGGGTGCTGCGCAACCCGGAGGCCCCGGCGATCAGCTCTTCCGGCGGTCTGGTCTCGCCTGACGAGATCCCCCTGAGCGAGGCATTGACCGAGCCCGTGGAAGACGCAGAGGCCAGCGATGGTTGACCCCGCCGCTACACGCCGCTTGATGTTTCGTGGTCTGTTTGTCGCCCTTTGCGCCTGCATCATCTTCATCAACATGCTGCCGCTGACAACGGAGCCGCGCCGCGTGCCTGGCCCGGACCTGTTGTTTTGCATGACCGCGATCTGGATCATGCGCCGCCCCCGCTGGGCGCCGGTAGGGCTGATCGTGCTGGTCCATCTGATCGCAGACCTGTTTTTCCTCCGACCAGTGGGGCTATGGCCGGCAATCTCATTGCTGGGCTATGAATATCTGCGCCGCAAATCCACCGCGACAACCGAGATACCACCACTGGTGGAATTTGGCATGGCAATGATCCTCTTCGTGGGGTTGGTCGCATTAAACGCAGCGGTGCATTTGCTCTTTGGGATCCCGCATCCCTCTTTCGGGGCCAGCGCGCTGCATGTTATCATGACGGCAGTGGCCTACCCGCTGGTGATGGCGTTCTCCGTCTACGTGACGCGGGTGCGCCGGGCGCGGCCATCCGATTTTGACGGGTCAGGACTGATATCATGAGGCGTTCGCCCAAAGATACCGAGGACAGCATTGGCATGATCAGCCGCCGCGGGTTGATCCTTGGCACTGGCATGGCCGGGTTTGCGGTGCTGCTGGGCTCGCGCATGCGGCAGTTGCAGGTCAACGAGGCCGACCAATTCCGGCTTCTGGCAGAAGAGAACCGGATTAACATCCGCCTCTTACCGCCGCCACGTGGGCAAGTTTTTGACCGCAACGGCTTGCTCATTGCAGGCAACCAACAAAACTACCGGGTCACCATTATCCGCGACGAAGTGGACGACCCCAAACAGACCCTGATGAACCTCAGCCGCCTGATCCCGCTGAGCCAGGAAGATATCGACGACATTCTCGACGAGATGTCGAAGCGCTCGCGCCTGCTGCCCGTGACCGTGGCCGACCGCCTCAGTTGGGAAGACGTCAGCCAAGTGGCCGTCAACGCGCCCGCCTTGCCCGGCATCACGCCTGAATTTGGTCTTAGCCGCATCTATCCGCGCGGTGACGATTTTGCGCATATCATCGGCTATGTCGGCCCCGTCTCGGATTACGACCTCAGCCGGATCGAGGACCCTGACCCGCTGCTGCAAATCCCGAAATTCCAGATCGGCAAAACCGGCGTGGAGAACAAGCTTGAGGCCGCCCTGCGCGGCAAGGCTGGGACCAAACGCATCGAAGTGAACGCCGTCGGGCGGGTGATGCGCGAGCTTGGCCGCGACGAGGCCACGAAGGGCGAGACTGTTCAGCTCACAATCGACACCAAGCTGCAAAACTTCGTGCAGGCCCGGCTGGCCGGGGAAAGTGCGGCCGCCGTGGTAATTGACGTCACCAATGGTGACTTGGTGGCCATCGGCTCTGCGCCCGCTTTCGATCCCAACAAATTCGTGCGTGGGATCTCAGTTGCGGACTACGCGGCGCTGACCGAAAACAAATACCGCCCGCTGGCCAACAAAGCGGTGCAGGGTACCTACCCTCCGGGCTCCACTTTCAAAATGGTCACCGCCCTTGCAGCCATCGAGGCAGGTGAAATCACCGCCGATGAAACCATCTATTGCGGCGGCCATACGGAGGTCGCCAACCGACGCTTTCACTGCTGGAAACGCGGCGGGCATGGCAAGATAGACCTGCACAACTCGCTCAAACAATCCTGCGACGTCTATTACTACGACCTCGCGCAGCGGGTCGGCATTGAGAAGATCACAGCTATGGCCCGCAAGCTGGGGCTGGGCGAAAAGCACAATGTGCCGATGTCCGCCGTCTCCACCGGCTTGACACCGACCAAAGCATGGAAGGCCGCAAATCGCGGCTCGGATTGGGTGATCGGGGACAGCCTGAACGCGTCAATAGGGCAGGGGCTCGTACTGGCCTCGCCTTTGCAATTGGCGATCATGACGGCGCGCATCGCGACAGGCCGCGCTGTGGAGCCGCGATTGGTCAGGGCAGTCAATGGTCAGGAGGTGCCCCCCACATTGGGCGCGCCGCTTGAGCTGTCCAAGACCTCGCTTGATTACATCCGCACTGCGATGTTTGCGGTCAGCAACGAACAACGCGGGACAGGATACAGCACTCGCATTGCTGATAAAGAGCGCCGCATGGCGGGCAAAACCGGAACCAGCCAAGTGCGCAACATCTCTGCGGCGGAGCGCCGGGCGGGGGTCTTCCGCAACGAGGACCTACCATGGGAACGCCGCGATCACGCGCTGTTTGTGGGCTTCGCGCCGCATGACTATCCGCGCTATGCTGTCTCCGTGGTGGTGGAGCATGGCGGCGGCGGTTCCACAGCCGCAGCGCCCATCGCACGCGACATTATCCTTGCCGCACAGTTTGACGGCATGCCGCCGCTGTCCGCCTATCCCGAGGCGCAACGCGGACGCATTCAATCGGCGCTTGAAGAGCTACAAATCCACGATCCCAAGGACGGCCCAAAGGTCTCCGAGGCATGACATATCTTGCCCATAACCATAAGTCGGTCCCTTCCGGACCGCTGAAGCTGCTCTACCTCAGCTGGCCCATCGCTATGCTGCTGACGGCCATCGCCAGCGTCGGCTTTTTGATGCTCTATTCTGTCGCGGGCGGCTCGATGAGCCCTTGGGCAGAGCCGCAGATGAAGCGGTTTGTCATGGGTTTGGTGCTGATGTTCATCATCGCGATGATCCCCACCTGGTTTCTGCGCAACATGGCGGGGCTCGCTTACGGGGTTTCCGTGTTGCTGTTGATCGGGGTGGAGTTTTTCGGGTCCACCGGCATGGGCGCACAGCGCTGGATTGATCTGGGCTTCATGCGGCTGCAACCATCGGAGTTGACCAAGATTACCCTCGTTCTGTTTCTGGCCTCCTATTATGACTGGCTCGACATCAAGAAGACCTCCCACCCGTTCTGGGTGCTGATCCCCGTGGTAATTATTCTGGTGCCCACCTATCTGACGCTGCGCCAGCCCGACCTTGGCACCGCCCTATTGCTGCTGTTCGGCGGCGGTGGGCTGATGTTTTTTGCGGGCGTCAGTTGGTTGTATTTCGCAGGAGTGATCGGTGGAGCCGTGGCGCTGGTCTCCGCCGTGTTCAAGTCGCGCGGAACTGAATGGCAACTCTTGAAAGACTACCAATACCGTCGGATCGACACGTTTCTCGACCCCGCCTCTGATCCGCTGGGCGCGGGCTACCACATCACCCAATCCAAGATTGCGCTGGGCTCGGGCGGCTGGACCGGGCGCGGCTATATGCAAGGAACGCAATCTCGGCTGAACTTCCTTCCCGAAAAGCACACCGACTTCATCTTCACCACATTGGCGGAGGAGTTTGGCTTTGTCGGCGGCATCTCCTTGCTGTTGCTTTATGTGCTTGTGCTGGTCTTCTGCATCGCCTCGGCGCTCAGCAACAAGGACCGTTTCGCCTCTCTGGTCACTCTGGGCGTTGCGCTGACTTTTTTCCTGTTCTTTGCGGTCAACATGTCGATGGTCATGGGGCTGGCCCCCGTTGTGGGTGTGCCTTTGCCACTGGTCAGCTATGGCGGGTCGGCCATGCTCGTCTTGATGCTGGCCTTCGGGCTGGTGCAATCGGCGCATGTCCACAGGCCGCGCTGATCCGTGCCCAACATATTATTCTCCGCCAAGCCCGGTCGCTGGGACGAATTTCGGCCCCATCTTGAAACCGCTTTTGATGAGGCCGGGTTCGACTATGCGCTGGCGAGGGACTTCCCTCCCGAGCAGGTCGACTACATTGTCTATGCCCCCAATGGTCCGGTCACCGACCTGACGCCCTACACCAACACCAAAGCTGTGCTGAGTCTGTGGGCAGGCGTAGAAAGCATCGTCGGCAACCAGACTTTGACCCAACCGCTCTGCCGTATGGTCGATGAAGGGTTGACCGAAGGCATGGTCGAATGGGTAACCGGCCACGCGCTGCGCCACCATCTGGAGATGGACCGACACATCCACACCCAAACCGGAGCATGGCTGGAAGGCGTCCCGCCACTGGCCCGCGAACGCAAGCTCTGTGTGCTCGGCCTTGGCGCGCTTGGCACGGCCTGCGCGCGGCAGCTGGCGACGCTCAACTTCAAGACCTACGGCTGGAGCCGCCGTGCAAAAGACGTCGCTGGCATCACCTGCCACCACGGCGACCGAGGCCTGCACGCCGCGTTGCAGGACGCGGATATCGTGGTCCTGCTGCTGCCCGACACACCGGCGACCACCAATATCATCAATGCTGAGACGCTGGCGTTGCTGGCGCCGGGTGCCGCCATCATAAACCCCGGCCGAGGGCCCCTGATCGACGACGACGCACTCCTTGAGGCTCTAGACAAGGGCACGCTTGGCCGCGCCACCCTTGATGTGTTTCGCATCGAGCCACTGCCCGAAAATCACCCGTTCTGGGCGCATCCCAAGGTCACCGTCACGCCGCATATCGCGTCCGAAACCCGGCCCTCAAGTGCGGCCCGTGTCATTGCGGAGAACATCCGGAGGGGCGAGGCGGGCGAGCGGTTTTTGCACCTCGTGGACCGTCAAACCGGCTACTAGAGTGTCGGCGGCTTGCTGGGATCCATCCCCGGCGCGCCGGGTCCTTCCCGGACCGAAATTTCTGGCAAATCAAACCGCAAACCAACTTTGGCCAGCTCTGCTGCCAATGGGTCGCTCACCCGGAAAAACGCCACATCAAGAGACCCCGCCTCAATGCCGCTAAAGACCAAAGCCTCGTTCACTGCACGGGCCAGCGCGGGCTCCGCGCCCGGTACGGGGTCCAGAAAGGCCAGCATATGCGACTGCGCGCCGCCAGTGTAGCGCACCGCGCAGAGATAGGCGTAGCGCGCCAGACCCGCGGCCAGCGCCAATTTCGTGTCGAGCCCGCTGATCAACGCCTCTGGCAACCCTGCGGGCGGTAGCAGCTCTTCGGGCGTGGCCTCGACGTCGTTAGGCGCGCTGCCTAAAGTGTCGCGCAGCCAGGCAATCGCCTCCGCAGGCAGAACGATGGAGGAGGGGGCGACTTCCAAATTCAGCCCCAGCCCTAGCGATTGCGCCGCCAGCATTTGCGCCAAGGCCCGCCCTGATACGGCGGCATAAGGCGCGCTGCCAGCGAAATCGGACAGCCGCTCTTCGCGGTCAAAGGCCAGAACCAAGGTTGCATCCTCCACCGGGAACAGGCGCGGGGTGATCTGGTCGCCTTCAGGTTCTCCGTCCAGCAGCAAGAACAGCTCCGCATCCGCCAGTCGTTCGTAAAACCGCAGCCGCGCGGCGTCGCTGGTCTCTATCGCGGCATGGGCCAAATCCAAAGCGGTGGCAGAGTTCATAGGGGCGTGTCCAGCAATCGCGCAACATGCGACTGGATGCGCGGGATCACCTCCGCTTCGAACCAGTCGTTTTTCTTCAGCCATCTGTTATTTCGGGGGCTCGGATGGGGCAGGACAAACACGCCGCTTTGCCCGTCGCTTGATCGTTTGACGGCCTCGGTCACCGCGACACCTTTCAAAGCGGGCAGGTGCCAGGCAATCGCGTATTGGCCTAGAACCAAGGTCAGCTCTACTGCATTTAACGCGGCCATCACCTGCGCGCGCCACGCCTGCGCGCATTCCGGACGGGGCGGCAGATCGCCCGAGGTACCGGTCCCCGGAAAGCACAACCCCATTGGAAACAGCCCGATACGCGGGTCTTGGTAGAACGTGGCCTCATCGACGCCGAGCCACGCCCGCAACCGCACGCCAGACGGATCGTCAAAGGGCCGGTCTTTGGCATGCGTGATCCGCCCGGGTGCTTGGCCGACGATCAACACTTTGACGCGGGCGTCCAACTGGAAGATCGGGTTCGGGCCCAGCGGCAACCCGTCGCAAATCCGGCAAGCACGCATCGACGCCATTAGGGAGGCAAACTCGTCCGGCATGATCAGCCTCTCTGGATTGGTTCAAGGTCAGGGTCTGTGGACCAGTTAGCGCATCACACCCCGGCAGGCCAGCCTGCGGTGATGGCAGTCTTTCGCTGAAACACTTTATCCGTCGGCGAAATTTGACCACATAATCTGAAGCAGCAAAGCGTAATTCACCCTTTCGGCCATGCTTCGCGCATTTCAGTGCCCCGGTCGCAAATAGTTGCGCGTTACGGCACAGCGGGGCTGACTTCCCATTTGCCGGAGAGTAGGATGCGAACGGTAACGGTTAGCGTGGTGCGGGTCTTAAACCGCAGTTAAGGCAAATCTGCTTTGATATTGAGGCGTGAAGGTCGCTCCACCGGGGTGTCACTTGCGCAAATTCGGGCAAAGACAGACCACGGCAATGCCATACGGGCACAACCAGACCGAGGCTGACAAAGGCAAATGCAATGATGGGCGTATCCTAGGTGATCGAGTTTCGAAACGTCAGCAAGTCCTTCTGGACGGGTACGCAGCGCAAGGTGATCCTTGACGGCGCGTCGTTTCGCGTTGATCTGGGCCATTCCGTTGGTATTCTGGCGCCCAACGGGACTGGGAAAACCACTGTTATCAATATGATGGCGGGCCTTGAGAAGCCTGACGAGGGCGAGATTATCCGCACCTCGCGCATCTCCTTTCCGCTTGGGTTCATGGGCGGGGTTGTCCCCAAACACACAGCGACTGAAAACTGTCGCTATATCGCTCGGCTTTATTCGCTCGACCCCGATTATATCGAGGCCTTCTGCCGCTATCTGTGCGGGCTGAAGGAGTATTTCGACATGCCCGTCGGGACCTATTCGTCCGGCATGAAGGCGCGCTTCACCTTTGCGTTGATGCTGGCACTGGAATTTGACATTTACTTGGTGGACGAGGGCATGCCCTCGACGACGGATGTTGAATTCAACCAAAGGGCCGGGGCGATCTTGCGCGAACGGCTGCAAACGGCGACCTTGGTGGTGGTCAGCCATCAGGCCGAAACACTGGAAAAATTCTGTCGGTCAGCGGGGGTGCTGATCAACGGCAAGCTGCATATGTTCGACACGTTGGAAGAGGCGAAGAGGCTCTATGAGTACGAAACCCAAAGCTAGAAAGTTTCGCATCCGGCGGTCCGCCCAAGAGGCGCAGCAGGAGGCAGAGCAGCAGGCCGCGAAGGCGGAGGGCGCATCAGACCAGATGTTCGCTCCTCCTAAAGATGATGGGTTTGGCAACCAGAGCTTCCCCAGCGCCGAGGGCTATGAGGACGAAGAAAGCGTGACCACGCCCGTCGCATCGCCTGCGTCAAAACCTCCGAAAGCCGATACCACGCAAGCCGCCGTTGACGACACTCCTTCTTCCCAACCGGGTGATCAGACGGGGAGCAACACAATTGATACGATCCGCCGCGAGGGCCTGACAGGCCGTCAACTGCGCATGGCCCGCCGGGTTGCGCAAAAGCAAGGCATGTCGCCAACGTCCGATTTTGATGCCGTGCGCCAGCTGCGCGACGCCGGCATTGATCCGTTCAAACGCGCCAACATGCTGGAATTGGTGGTCTCTGACGCGCGCGCCGGACAGCCTGCCCCCAACACGCCAGTGGGTCAGGCCCTGCAAACGGCTCCGGGGATGCAAATCACGCCGACCCAAATGCCCGCCGGGGGCGGAGTTCCGTCAACAGAGGTGCTGGACGCCCAGGAACGCGCCCGTGATGTCATGGATATCCAACGCGACATCGCCCGCCGCCGCCGCCGCCGCGCGATGATGCTGGCGATGCGGATGCTGTTCTTTGTGCTGCTGCCCACCGCGCTGGCCGGGATATATTACTACGCCATTGCAACGCCAATGTACGGCACCAAATCTGAATTTGTCATTCAATCCGCCGATCCCGCAGGTGGCGCGGGCGGTGGCTTGCTATCCGGCTCTCCCTTGGGAAGCAGCCAGGACTCGATCACCGTGCAAGGCTATCTACAATCCCGCGATGCCATGTTGCGCCTTGATGCCGACGAAGGGTTCCGAGAGCATTTCAGCCAGGATTTCATCGACCCCATCCAGCGCCTCGACTCCGACGCCACGCAGGAGGCGGCCTATAAGAAGTACCAGAAAAGCGTGAAGATTGGCTATGACCCGACAGAGGGTATTATCAAGATGGAGGTTATCGCCGCCTCCCCTGAGGAAAGCGCGGAGTTCTCCAAGCAGCTCATCACCTATGCCGAGCAGCAGGTCGACCAGCTCACCGCACGTAAACGCGGCGACCAGATGAAAGGCGCAGATGAAAGCCGCAAGGATGCCGAACGCAAGATGGTGGAGGCGCAAAACAAGATCGTCGAGATTCAGGAAAAACTTGGTGTGCTCAGCCCCGAAAGCGAGGTTCAAGCCGTGTTTGGCCAGATCACCCAGCTGGAAAGCGAGCTGTTGACCGAGCGTATCTCTCTACAACAATTCCTTGCCAATGCCCGGCCCAACGATGCCAAGGTCTCCGCCGCGCAAAATAAGGTTGAGGAGCTGGAGCGGCTGATCGACGAAAAGCGGTCCCAGCTGACCGAAAGCAGCGCCAGTTCTGGGTCCCTCGCACGCATCTCCGGCCAGCTTCTGGTGGCGCAGGCCGATCTTGAGGTCCGCCAAGGCCTGCTGGCCCAAGCCGAAGGCGCGTTCGAGGCGGCGCGTCTTGAGGCCAACCGTCAGGTGCGCTACCTCTCCGTCGCGGTGAACCCCATCGCGCCCGACGAGCCCACCTATCCGCGCGCCTTCGAGAATACTATTCTCGCCTTCCTGATCTTTTCGGGCATCTACCTGATGGTCTCGCTCACCTCCTCAATCCTTCGCGAACAGGTCTAGCCTCTATGAAAACCGTCTCTTTCGGCAAGGTGCAGGCGTCCAACGACCTGCCGCTGACCGTCATCGCAGGCCCGTGCCAGCTTGAATCCTACGACCACGCGCTGATGATTGCTGAGCAAATGGCCGAGGCCTGCGCCAAGGCCGGGGCGGGCTACGTCTTCAAGGCGAGCTATGACAAGGCCAACCGCACGTCGCTCTCGGGCAAACGCGGCTTGGGGATAGAGGAAGGCCTCTCTGTCCTGTCCAAAATCCGCGACGCAGTCGGCTGCCCCGTGCTCACGGATGTCCACGCGCCAGAGCAATGCCAAGCCGTGGCTGACGCCGTCGACGTGATGCAGATCCCTGCATTCCTCAGCCGCCAGACCGATTTGCTGGTCGCCGCAGGGAAAACGGGCGCTGTAATCAACATCAAGAAGGGCCAGTTTCTTGCACCCTGGGACATGCCTAACGTGATCGCCAAGGTGGAAAGCACCGGCAACGAGAACATCCTGCTGACGGAGCGCGGGGCGTCCTTTGGCTACAACACACTCGTCGCCGATTTCCGCGCGCTGCCCACCATGGCCAAGACCGGCTACCCGGTGATCATGGACGCGACCCACTCCGTGCAACAGCCCGGAGGGCAGGGCGGCTCCTCAGGCGGCCAACGCGAATTTGCCCCCGTTATGGCACGAGCAGCTGTGTCACTTGGCATCGCGGGGGTGTTCATCGAAACCCACGAGGCTCCCGACACCGCCCCCTCCGACGGGCCCAACATGATCCCCCTCGATCAAATGCCTGCGCTTGTCGCAAGCTTAATGGGTTTCGATAGGCTGGCGAAAGAGAACCCCTGTAGGGTGTAGCCCTATATGACTGCCAAGAGGACGGTCTATCGCAATCTTGAGATGCCAGACAAAGGCCCAGCCGATTCTCAGCCGCGTTCAATGTCGCATTTGCTGGGCGCTGTGGTGTTCTGGATCATGGCGAGCGCTGATAGATCAAATTCGTTGTATTTCAGACCTGATCGGTAACCTGCTGAAGACTTCTGACCGTTATCTCTGCCGAGAGGAACGTCAGTCTTGAAGGATTCACAATGTCCACGGTTAATTGGTCAGCGATATATTTGGGAAACATGGCCGATCTGGATACAGACGAGTCGGATCGTCCGGCCGAAGGCGCCGGCACGGTCCCGACGACCTTTGGTTCGGTCGCTGAACCGCTAAGCGACAATGTCATCACCCTGCAAAGTGAGAGTACCGACGGCAATACCCGCATGACCCGAGATAATGATGCGACGACAGACAGGATCACCTATGAGACTTCGCCGGGCGGGCCAACACAGACCTCAACACTGGATACGATCTTCAATGCCAGCTTGCAGGTGACGTTTGACGACGGCAACACCCTTTCCAACAGCGCCTTTTACATCGTTCAGGATACCGACGGAAACCTGTTTCTGCTGGGCGATGACTTTGCTTTTTCGTCAGGCACACTGGGCAGCAAGCCCATAGACAGCATCGAAATTCTCAGCCTCAATGACGGCGGAAATTTCAGCATTAAACAAGACGATGTTGATGGCGGCACCTTTATGTCCACCAGCTCCGGGCCAACGATCTGCCTTCTGCCGCAGACACGGATTGCGACGCCGCTGGGCGAGGTGGCGGCGGGCGATCTGCGACAAGGCGACAAAGTCATGACTTTGGACAATGGTGCCCTGCCTATCCTTTGGGTCGCGCGACAGCGTATGCGCTTCCAAAGTGGCAGGGACGATTTCAAGCCCTACCAATTCCGCAAAGGCGCACTGGGCGAAGGACTGCCGCGCCAGGATTTGCAATTGTCAAAGCAACACAGGGTATTGCTGCGGGCAGGTGGTGCTGAACATTTGGGACCAGCGGGTGGATATGCAACACTTGATGGGGTTTCGCAAATGACCGGTGCGCGGGATGTGACATTCATCAATTTTCTGCTTCCGGGTCATCAGATCATCTTTGCCGAAGGCGTGCCGGTGGAAAGCTTGTATTTGGGCCCGAATTGCATCGCGATGTTGTCACAACGTGAGCGACTTGAAATCGCAGTGGCGATCGGTGCCAATGACCTGACAAAGTTGAACCCCAACCGCGCGCGCCCATTCCTGACACACAGGCAGACGGCAACCCTTTTGCGGCAAGAGGCAGAAGCACATTGTGTCTAAGGCATCAGGTGCAGAGCTAGAACACATAATTCGCTTCGAAATGCAGCCAATTTTCTTCGCGTCCGGACGGTGCGTGCACTAAGTTAATAAGTTCTTGCAAAATTTAAATTGTAATTAAAAATCAATAAATTAGAGAATGAGACGCGCGCGTCGCTTGGCTAGCACACCTGCCCAGCTGCCCATCCAGAGGACCAAGCCCACTGGAAGTTATAGCCCCCCAACCACCCCGTCACGTCCACGACCTCCCCGATGAAATACAACCCCGGCTGCGCCCGCGCCTCCATCGTTCTGCTGTCCAATCCGTTCGTATCGACCCCTCCCAAGGTCACCTCCGCCGTCCGGTAGCCCTCCGACCCCGTGGGTTTCATCCGCCAGTCATGCAGCGCCGCCGACAGCCGCGCCAACGACTCCTTGCCCTGATCCCCCAACGTCCCCGAGACCCCAGCCTCCTCCACAACCAAAGCCGCCAGTTTTGCAGGCATATGTCGCGCCAAAGCGTTCTTTATCGACAGCTTGCCAAACCCGCTACGATCATCCGAAAGCTGCGCCACGACATCCACCCCCGTCATCAAATCAACAGCGATCTCATCCCCTTCGTCCCAATAGGAAGATACCTGCAAGACAGAAGGGCCCGACAGCCCGCGATGGGTAAAGAGCAACCCTTCTTCAAAACTGGTTCTCCCACAGCTCACTCGCGCGGCTACCGAAATACCCGTCAAGGCCGCGGTCCGCTCGAGAAGCGCGGGCCCAAAGGTCAGCGGCACCAGCCCCGCCCGCGTCGGCACCATCCCAAGACCGAATTGTTCCGCTATTTTGTAGCCGATGCCCGTGGCGCCCATCTTCGGGATCGATTTGCCGCCGGTCGCGACAACCACTGCCTTCGTCCGCACTTCCCGCTCGCCGCATGAAACTGCAAACCCACCGCCGTTCAAGGCCCGCACATCGCCCACCTGAGTTTCCAGACGCATCTCGACACCTGCCTTTGACAGCCTGTGCGTCAGCATCGCAATGATCTGTTTTGCGGAGCCATCGCAAAAGAGCTGCCCAAGGGTCTTCTCATGCCAAGCGATGCCCGCCGCATCGACCAGCGCAATGAAATCCCACTGGGTGAAGCGCTTGAGAGCAGAAACAGCGAACCGAGGATTGCCTGATAGAAACTTCTCTGCGGAGATGTTCAGGTTGGTAAAGTTGCACCGCCCCCCACCAGAGATGCGGATTTTCTCCCCGGGCTTTTTTGCGTGATCAACCAGCAGCACCCTCCGCCCACGCTGCCCGGCTTCGGCCGCGCAAAACATCCCGGCAGCTCCAGCGCCCAAGACAATGACATCAAACTCCATGCCCGGCCTCTAAGCCCGGACCATCAGCGCTGCAAGCTGCGATTTTGGGGGTTGAAGTGCAAAAGCCCTCGCATTAAATCAACTCTCACCGTTGGGGTGTAGCCAAGTGGTAAGGCAACGCTTTTTGGTAGCGTGCACCGTAGGTTCGAATCCTACCACCCCAGCCA
>CAYXIZ010000015.1:0-26213 GCA_964465485.1 uncultured Rhodobacterales bacterium
AGCTGCGCCTCGCCGAAGACGTTGGGGTTAAACGGTGCAGTGAGCTTCAAAGCACCTTTCGTGCCCTGAAACGTCACCTCTTGGCGCGGGTGCATCCGCATGGAGGTGACGGAGGAATAGCGGAATGACGGGAAGTCAGCGGTGACATGGGCAAAAACATCCACGCCGTTTTCCCAAGTGATCCGGGCCTCCAGCGCGTCAGGGTCCTGCCCCGTCACAAAACGCGTGGCGCCAAAGGTATAGACCCCGATGTCGGGGATGCCGCCGCCGCCCGTTTCGGGTTTGTTGCGGATATTGCCGGTATCGCTGGAATTGTCGTAGCTGAACACGGCATCGACCAGCATCAGGTCGCCAATGCCGCCCGATTGCACAATCTCCCGGGCGCGCTGCCATTGCGGGTGATGCACGATCATATAGGCCTCGGCGCAGAGCAGCCCGGTCTCGTCCCGCAACGCAATCAACGGGTCGATCTCAGCGGCGCTCATGGCGATGGGTTTTTCGCAAAGCACGTGTTTGCCGGCCCTCAGGGCTTTCTCGGCCCATTCGACATGCAGGTGGTTGGGCAGCGGGATATAGACCGCATCAATCTCGGGAGAGGCCAGCAGCGCGTCATAGCTGTCAAACCCCACACAGTCAGGCGCAAAGGCCTGAAACCCGGATATATCTCCAGAGCGGGACGCCACACCGGCAAGCCGCGCGCCACGGGCTGCATGGATCGCAGGCCCCATATGCTCCCGCGCAAATTTCGCGCCCCCCAAGATGCCCCAGTTTACTGGTGTCATGTCTGTCTCCCTCACATATTACTTTCCAGCCTAGAACAGAAAAAAGCCCGCCGGAAGGGCGGGCTCTGTCTTGTTCCTCAGGGCTTTAAACCGTTACGCGTCGGCCAGCAGGCCTTTTTCCTTGGCCAGCTCGCGCATGCGCTTTTGCAGCTTTTCAAAAGCGCGCACCTCGATCTGGCGGATACGTTCGCGGCTGACGTCATATTGGCCGGACAGATCTTCCAGCGTCACCGTCTTCTCCGACAGGCGGCGCTGCATCAGGATGTCTTTCTCGCGATCATTGAGCACATCCATCGCCTCGGCCAGCATTTCGCGGCGCGTTTCCAGCTCGTCTTTCTCGGCGTAGTCACCCGCCTGATCCGCGTCCTCGTCTTCCAGCCAGTCCTGCCACTGCGTGGCCCCCTCGCCATCCGCCGAGATCACCGCGTTCAGCGACGCATCCCCGCCCGACATGCGCCGGTTCATGGAGATCACCTCCGCCTCCGTCACATTCAGATCATTGGCAATCCGGGCTACGTTTTCAGGCCGCAGGTCACCGTCTTCCAGCGCCCCGATCCGGTTCTTCGCCTTGCGCAGGTTGAAGAACAGCTTCTTTTGCGCACTCGTCGTGCCCAGTTTCACCATGGACCAAGAGCGCAGCACATATTCTTGGATGCTCGCCCGGATCCACCACATGGCATAGGTCGCAAGGCGGAAGCCTTTTTCGGGGTCAAACTTCTTGACCGCTTGCATCAATCCAACATTTGCCTCCGAGATCACCTCCGCCGTCGGCAGGCCGTAGCCGCGATAGCCCATGGCAATTTTGGCGGCCAGCCGCAGATGTGAGGTCACCATTTTATGGGCGGCCTCGGTGTCTTCTTCCTCCACCCAGCGCTTGGCCAGCATGTATTCTTCTTCGGGCTCCAGCATCGGGAACTTGCGAATTTCCTGCATATAGCGGTTCAGGCCCTGCTCCGGGCTTGGTGCGGGAAGATTGCCAATATTAGCCATAAGTGAGTGCCCCCCTTTAAGGTCGTGCTCGTTTCTTAACCTAAAAATATGAACTGGTCGGTTCAATTTCAAGCCATAGCCCTGCGCGTTTATCGCCGTTATGGCGCACAAAGGCTGTGCGACCCGCAGGCGCGGCACAGGTTTGCGCCAGGCATGTTACCAAAAGGTAAAGAGCCGCTGCCTGTCGCAAAAGGGCTTGTAACCCGCGCTCACAAGAAGGTGTTATCTCAGGGTCTCAGCGGCGGAGCGCTGCGATCAGATCTGCGAAATCCCTGGGCAAATCCGCCTCAAAGTGCAGCGTTTCGCCGGACACCGGATGCACAAACCCCAAACTCGCCGCGTGGAGCGCCTGCCGTGGGAAGGCCCCGATCGCGGCAATGGCGGCCTCAGACAGCGCCGTCTTGGCCAATTTGCGCTTGCCGCCATAGGTCGGGTCGCCAATCAGCGCATGGCCGCAATAGGCCAGATGCACCCGGATTTGATGCGTGCGCCCGGTCTCCAGCCAGCAATCCAGCAGGCTGGCGGTGGGCGGCGTGCCAAACCCCTCAACCACCCGCGCGCGGGTGATCGCATGCCGCCCGGCATTCTTGACCACCGCCTGGCGTTGTCTGTCGGTCTTGTGGCGCGCGAGATTGGCGTTGACGCGCAGCAGGTTCGAGGCCTCAAAATCCACCCCTGCCATGCCCCGCAAACGCGGGTCAGCCGCATCCGGCATGCCGTAGGCCAGCGCCCGGTAATGCCGCTCCACGCTGTGTTTTTCGAATTGCTTGGCCAGCCCATGATGCGCCGCGTCGGATTTGGCCACCACAAGAAGCCCCGACGTGTCCTTGTCGATCCGGTGCACAATGCCCGGCCGCTTCGCCCCGCCAATCCCCGACAGGCTGTCCGCGCAATGATGCAGAAGCGCGTTCACAAGCGTCCCCGAAGGCGAGCCTGGCGCCGGATGCACCACCATCCCGGCAGGCTTGTTGACCACGATGAGTGCTGCGTCCTCATAAACCACGTCCAAAGGGATATCCTCCGGCCCGGTCTCCAGCTCCGCCGCCTCTGCCACCGCGATGTCATAGACCTCGCCCTGCGCCACTTTGGCCTTCTGGTCCGTCACCGCCATGCCGCCTTTGCTAACCGCGCCTTCCGCGATCAGCCGCGCGATCCGCGAGCGCGACAGGTTCGCCTCCACTGGCACGTCGCGCGCCAATGCCTTATCAAGCCGCGCAAGCGCAGGGTCGCTGATTTCAACGGAGATGATCGTGTCAGACATAAATGATCCTGAGGGTACAGGCCCCGAGCCTGCAAACCTGAAATTTCTGCGCCGCCTGGTGACAACGTTGACGGCCGTGATGATTGGGGGCCTTCTAATCCTCATCACGCTGATTGTCATCCGTGTACAGCAGCCCTCCCCCGGATTGGCCATCCCGGAGCAGATCACCCTGCCCGGCGGCGCCACCGCCACGGCCTTCACCGCCACGCCCGACTGGTATGCGGTGGTGACGGGTGACAATCAAATCCTGATCTATGACCGCGTCACGAATGAGCTGACCCGGACCATCGACGTCAAATAAAGGGAGGATGGTACCGCCTCCCCGGCTTGAACGGGGGACCCCTGGTTCCACAAACCAGTGCTCTAACCAACTGAGCTAAGGCGGCACACGAGGCCGATGTAGCCAAGCCCGTGAGCGATTGCAAGACCCCTAAAGCGCAGGAAAGCACAGGAAAGCGCGGGGCAGAACAGGGCAGAGCTGTTATCGAACAAAAGCAACGCGCCCCTCAGCCTTGCCACCCCCGCCGCATCTGGGTAGCACAGCGCCATATAAAAGGAGATCACCGCCATGGGCATCAATTCAGAAAGCGACGTCGCGGCCAATCTGCAAATCGGCCCCACCGATCAAGGCATGGTGCGCCTCTATGTGCAGGGCGAGGGCATCGACCTGCCTTTCGATTTTGACCCTGAGGAAGCCGAAGAAATCGCCGAGGAGATTAAAGCCGCCGCCGCCCGCGCGCGCTCCATGGGCTAATCCCCCTGCCCCCGCTCCTTTCCATGTTCAGAAATATCCTCCAGGGGATGCCCGCGTGGCGGGGAGGGAACCTCCCCAAGAACGCAAAAACATCGCTTGCGCAGCACATTCAGGTCAGCCGAAAGGCTGCACAAAATCCGGGTCTCGCAGCGTTTGCAGCCGCCGCGCGGCGTGGCGGGCGAACTTGGCCAGCAGCACTTTGCGCCGCGCCGCGGCCAGCGTGTCTTCCTCGCCCATGCGGATGATCTCCGCGTCATAGGCATCCGCGATGATCAGGCCGGTGCCGTCCGGCAGCAGCTCTGTCGGAAAGGCTTCATCCACTGCCCAGAAATAGCGGTCGCACCATTCCAGGTAGCCTTCCCACTTCTTGTCGGTCTGAAAATCCGTGCGTGAGGATTTGCATTCGATCACCCAAATCTCGCCCTTCGGCCCCAAACCCATCACGTCCACGCGTTTGCCGCGCTCGGGCACGAATTCCTCGATGCAGGCGAAGCCGTGGCTGGCCAAATGGCGGCAGACGCCGCGTGCCAGCAATTGGCCCGGTTGGGTGTGGACAGAGGGCGTCAGATCATCTGGCATGTGCAATTGTGAACAAAACGTAAACAAAAAGTCAAGCCTGCGTCGCGCCTTGCCAGACCCCTCTGCGCGGCCTATCTGCTAAGGTGACGGTTCTGCCCTCAACGTGCCATAGGGACTACATTCCGGTGGCCTTAAGCAATTCCGCGGGAGCTGGCTCTGTCTGGACCCTGGTTCAGTTACCTGGCGCCCACCTGTATATACAGGTCTGCGGGAATAAGCTCCCTTACGTCTGGGCGGTTCCGTCACCTGCCCCCTTTCCTATGCGCTTTGGTTTTGGCAAGCTGGCCAGGCAGCTCGGGAGGGTCAGCATGCTCACACAACCGCATCCGAAAATCTGGCTGGACGCGGCCGCTGGTTCACTGGAACAGCTCAAGGCGCTGGTCGCAGCCGAGACGCAGGCGCAGGATTACCCGCTGGCTTCCGAGATCGTGCAAAACACCGTTATCTATGCGGGCGAGACCTTTCACAGCGCCGATCCGCACGCGCTGATGTCCGAGATCAACCGCGCTTTTGATCAGGGCCCCGGCATCATCGCCATTCGCGGCGCACTGCCCGATCACAGCGTGATCGACGCGGCCACCGCTCTGTTCGAGCGCATGATCGAGGAGGAGCGCGACACCGGCGGCGGCGATCACTTTGCCAAGCCGGGCGCCAATGACCGGGTCTGGAACGCTGCGCAAAAGCATTGTCTGGCCAATCCGCAGAATTTCGCGGCCTATTTCAACAGCCCGGCGATTGATCTGCCCTGCCGCGCGTGGCTGGGGGAAGGCTATCAGCTCACCGCGCAGGTCAACCGGGTCAATCCCGGCGGGGCGGCGCAAAAGGCGCATCGTGACTACCATCTGGGCTTCATGGATGCCGCCCGCGTGGCAAGCTACCCCGCGCAAGTCCACGCGCTCTCGCCGCTTTTGACCTTGCAAGGAGCGATTGCGCATTGCGATATGCCGCGTGAGACGGGCCCGACGCTCTATCTGCCCTACTCGCACCAGATGCTTGAGGGCTATGTCGCCTTTGGTCGGCCGGAATTTCAGGATTTCTTTGCCGAGCATCACACGCAGCTGCCACTGCAAAAGGGTGACGCGGTGTTTTTCAACCCGGCTGTGATGCATGGCGCAGGCACCAACAGCACAAAAGATCAGTTCCGCATGGCCAATCTGCTGCAAATCGGCTCGCCCTTTGGCCGCTCCATCGAGGCGGTGGACCGCGACGCCATGTGCCGCGCGCTTTATCCGGTGTTGCAAGAGATGGGTGCGGCGGAGCGCGGACGCGTCATTGCAGCCGCCGCCGAAGGCTACGCCTTTCCGACCAATCTGGACGCGGACCCGCCTGTTGGCGGATTGATCCCGGAAAGCCAGGCAGAGCTGGTCGCACGCGCCTTACGAGAGGGTCTCTCTTTTGATGCGTTTCAAGCGCAGCTCAGCGCCCAGACAGAACGCAAAACCCCGTAAACAAAACCCCGTAAGCTAGGCCCTTTTTCGGGCCTCATCGCGCAGATTGCGCTTATAGGCCCCCGGCGAGGACCCGATTTCGCGCTTGAAAGCCCTGCTGAACGCATTGGTGTCCGCATAGCCGGATTTGAACGCAATCTCGTCAATGGTCAGGCCGGGTTCCGCCAACATCCGGGTGGCGGACTGGATCCGCCAGCGCCGCACATAGCTCATCGGGGCCAGACCGGTGGCATGTTTGAATTGCCCGGCAAAGGCGTTGCGCGACTGGCCATACAGCTCTGCCAGGGCCTCAACCGTCCAGTCATGGGCGGGGTTGCTATGGATCTGATCCAGAACCAGCTTGATCTTGGGCTGCGCCAGCGCCGTCATGCGCTCGTCCTCGGTCAGCGCCTCCTCAAGCCAGTCTTCAATCGCAAAGAGGCAGATCAGCTCTGTCAGACGGTTCAGAACGACGGTGGAGGGCTCGTTATCCTTGCTCAGCTCCACCCGCAGCAGCTCCAGAAGCGGGCTGTGAGAGCCGTCATCGCTACGCCCTGCAACATTGGCCACGATCAGCCTCGGCAGCCGCTCCATAATGACGGGCGGGGTGTTGCTGGAGAATTCGAAAAATCCACAAAGCAGGTTTGACGCGTCTTCTATTTCACCCAAACGTTGAAAATACGGGCCGACCTGATAATCGGGCAGGTTGCCGGATTTCTCGACGGCGCCGTTCTCTACGTGACTATAAATATGCGCATCCCCATGCGGGATGATCGCGATATCGCCTAAGCCCAGCCGCTGAGACGGGCCTTTATCGCCCTCCAGCCGGACCCATGTCGCGCCCTCCATGACGAGATGAAACCGCGCGACGTTTGGACTTTCGGTGACATTGACCCCCCAGGGGGCGGTGAGGTTCTTGCCGACAAATGCGGTGCTTCTTACCCGCATCATATCGAGCAGATCCGAGATCATATGGTTCATCCTTCTTGATTATGAGCAATCCGGATTGCCGCCAATAATCCTGAGTACGAATTGTGTTTTCAGCAAGATATACGGGTGCTTCACCACTATTTTACCGCCCGTGAACGATTTTTACTGTACACTTGAACGGACAACTATGTCAGCATGGCCGTGTTTTGAAATCCCGAACGGGTAGCTTTTCGGTGTATTTTCGGATCATAGCCTAAGATCTAACTTTGGAGACGTACATGAAAACCCTGAAACTTGCTGTCGCACTCGCTGTAGCTTCCGCGGCCCCCAGCTTCGCCGAGACCTCACCCGCAGAGCTCTTTGCCATGAGCAACTCCTCTGCCGCCGAAACGCTGGTCCGTGAAACCTCCATGGGCGACGTCACAACCGCCCGCCTGCAACTTGCCTTGGGCAACATGAGCGCCGCTGAGCGTGAAGCCTTCTTCCAGGCCGACCACGTAGATCGCCTGCGCATCCTGGAAAAAGCCGTGATCTTCGGTGACAGCAACAGCGCCGCCGAAATGGCTGCTGAAGCGAACGCATTCTCCGAAGGCAACTAAGCCCTAGGGCTTCGAAGACAAAGCCCCGGGCAGCCATTGCGCCATTGCCCGGGGCCTCAGTACGACAGCCGCACCGCAACTTTCATCATTATGAAAAGGAGGGCTGCATGAAACGCATCCTCGCCAAATCCCTGAGCCGCCGCCGCCTTTTCGCCGGAGGAGCCGCCTCCGCCATTGCCGCCATCACCGGTGCGGCCAAGGCGCGCGTTCCCGCAGGCAGCAGCTCGGATTTCGTCTATGAGATCACCAAGACGGACGAGGAATGGCGCGCCCAGCTGGGCGATGATGATTTCGCTATCCTGCGCGAAGGCTTCACCGAGAAGCCCAAATCCAGCCCCTATTGGCTGGAAGTGAAGCCCGGCATGTACAATTGCAAGGGCTGCGATCTGCCGGTTTATGACGGCCAGTGGAAGGTGCTTTTGGACAAGGGCTGGGTGTTCTTCTTTCATGCGGTCCCGGACTCGGTACTGTTTGGCATTGACGGCAAGGTCCCCGAATATGGCGCCATGGCCCCCGGCACCGCCATCGCGGAGGTTCATTGCCGCCGCTGCGGCTCGCATTTGGGCCACCACCTGAAGGTCTCCGGCGAAGTGGTGCATTGCATCAATGGCGCATCGCTGAATTTCATCGAACAAAGCGCCTGATCACGCAGATATTGGGCCGGTCCCCGCCGACCCGGCTGGAAAACCCCGCCCCCCTGCCCCATATTAAGGCCTTCCCGTCAGGAGGGCCTTTTTCGTGAGCGACCAGGACAAGTTGACCCGTGCGGAGGCCCAGGGCCTGCGCTACGCCAAAGAGCTCGAGGGCCATGTCTCATGGCTCGACAGCTTCACCGCCGCAGCCCTAGGGGTCTTGGCCGTGGCCTCGGGCATCTACACCTATCTCGGCGTCTCCTCGCTGCTGGATGACAATGGCGCGCTCAGCTTCTTTGCCGCCGTCAGCTATTCCATCGCCGTGTCCGTCGGCATCTTCGTGTTCTGGTCCTACCTGATGCGGCTCTTGCCTGCCGTGCGCACGATGGGTGCGCGGATCGGGCTCTTTGTCTCGATGCTGTTGGGCTCGGCCGCCATCATCGCCATGTCCTCATGGCTGAACGCCGCCGCCCTCGCCGGGGCCGCCGCGGTGGAGCAGCATCTTGCCCGCACGGTGCAGGATTACCAAACCGCGCTTGAACGCTCCAACGAGATCACCATCTCCGCCCAAGGGCTTGGCCGCGACGTCGCCCGCGTGCGCCAATCCTTCGAGGACCTCTCCGAGCAAGAAGCCACCGGCGATCTGTCTGGCCTCGCGGGCCGTGGCGCGGTCTTCCGGGTGCTGCGCCAAAAATCTGACGAGCTGGCCAGCCTTGAGGCGCAGATTGCCTCGCAACAGCCGCTGGTCAACGCCGCCTTCACCGAAGGCAACGCGATCCTGAGCCGCATGCGCTCGCTCACCGTCGAGCCCGGCCCGATCGAGGCACGCTCCGTGCAATTCTCTGAGGAAGCCGTGCGCCTTGCAGGTGTCATCACCCAGCTGCGTCAGCTCTCCGTAGCGCCGCTTGTGTCGCGCGCCGCACAGGATCTTTCAGCCTCCGTCATCCTGCCCGAGCTGGACGGCCGCACCGCAGAGACCCGCGCGGGCCAGCAATCTACCATCTCTGCCGTGCTGCAACTTCTGGGCCAACGCGCCGACACGCTGCGCATTGCGGCAGATGGCGTTATGGGCATGGAGCCGCCGGCAGAGACGATTTACACCCCGATCTCCACCGCCGATGCCGTGATCCGCTATGCGGAGAATTTCGTGCCCAGCTGGGCCGGGGCCATCGCGATTGATCTGCTGCCCGCGGTGCTGGTCTTCATTCTCGCCATCACTCAGGCCGCGATCCGGTCCGGCACGTCGCGCGTCGGCGTCGAGGACACGCTGACCCTCGCGGAGCTGCGCGCCGCCCTTAATGCCATTCAGGAGGTCGAAACCTCGCTCAGGGGTAGCGAGACATGGACGCCACCCGCAACAGATGCCAACAAGATCAAACCCTTGCCCACCGAAGTTAAACCGGACAAGCAGGCGTGAGCAGCAGCGATGTCCCCGTCCTGCCGCCCAAGAGGGCTGCACAAAAAGAGGCGCGGAAAGAGGCCAGCAAAGCGGCCCGCCGCGTCTCGGCCAAGTCCGCCATTACGGGCGTTCTGGCCGTGCAACTGGCCATCGCGTTGTTCCTGATGGGCAGTGATCTGTTCAGGGCGATCCCGCATATTGCATGGCCGTCCTCGCAGCCGCGCTTTGACACGCCGGTGATCCCCGGCGACCAGACCCGGCGCTACAACCCGCGCGACACTCCGCTCAGACAACCGAGCGAGGGCAACCCCGAGCGCCCCTACCGCTCCACCGGCGACATGCCCGCGCGGCTCGCCTTTGAGCGCTCCGGCGAGACGCTGACCCTGACGGGGCAAATTGCGCAGGGCGATGCGGAGCGCTTTAAAGACTATCTGGACGCCAACCCGGCCACGCCCGCGATGATCCGGCTCAACTCACCCGGCGGCTCGGTGCAGGATGCGCTGGAGATCGGACGGCACTTGCGCGCAGCAGAGGTGGCGACAGTCATGGGTGCGGGCGATATTTGCCTCTCCGCCTGCCCCTATATTCTGGCCTCCGGCCTCTCGCGCAACATTCACAACGACGCGCAAGTTGGTGTGCATCAACATTATTTCGGCACAAATTCCGCCCTGCCTGCCTTTCTGGCCGTCGAAGATATCCAACGTGGACAGGGCGAGGTCATGGCCTATCTCAATGATATGGGCGTCGATCCCCTGATCATGCGCCACGCGCTGGTGACCCCGCCAGATGAGATTTACGTGCTGCTGCCCGAACAGCTCACAGACTATAAGATGGACACGGAGCCCGACAGTTGACCCATATCGCGCGCAGCCCTTTCCATGTTTGAAAATATCCCCGCCGGAGGCTCCCACAGATGTCACACGCACCCACACTCGCGCTGCTCGCAGCCCTCATAACAAGCCCGGCTTTGGCCAATATGGAAGCGGTGTTCACGGAATCCGCACCGAAGGACCGGTTTTCCTTCACCAATACCGGTAGCTGCAATCTCGGCCCGGTCACAGTGACCCTGTCGCTGGAAGACAGCGTCGGCGGCTTGATTTTCGACACAACCGGCGACGGCGCCGGCGTTGAGGTATTTCAACCCTTCGAGACCGTCTCCGGCGCGCAGGCCGTCAGCAGCGTCACCCCGGTCACTGATGGCGACACATCCGTGTCCCTGACCCTCACAGGGCTTGCGCCTGCGCAAACCGTGGCCTTCACCATAGATGTTGACGACACGCTGCGCTATTCTGCGCTTGGTCAGATACAGATCGCAGATAGCGAGATTGCGGGGGCCATAGTCATCCTTGAAACCCCGTCAGGCAAGCGGTTCGGCGTCTTTGATAACACCAGCCGCGCGCAAATCACAGGGACGGAGTGCAGCAGCTAAGCTGCGCTCAGATCAAAACGCCTCTGGCCGAGCGGCGCGGGCCATGTGGTCAAGCACCGCGTTGACAAATTTGGGCTCGCGCCCGCCCTCAAAAAAGGCGCGGGCAACGTCTACAAACTCCGCGATCACGACCTTGGGCGGCGTCTTGCCCGCCACCAGCTCCGCTCCTGCCGCCCGAAAGAGCGCGCGCAGGGTCGGGTCAATCCGGTCGATCTTCCACGTCTCCACGATGGCCGCATCTGCCAGCCGGTCAATGGTCGACTGCTCCGCCACGGCCCCTTCCAAGAGGGCGCGAAACGTGTCGACATCCCCCTCGATCATCTCCTCACCCTCATAGACCGCCCCGAAGCGATGGTCCTCAAATTCAGCGCGCACCGCGTCAATGGACTGCGCGGAATGCTCCATCTGAAAGAGCGCCTGCACCGCATAGAGGCGTGAGGCGGATTTCATCGCCCGTTTCTGGTTGTTCGAGAGTGTCATGCGATCTGGAAGCTTCCGTCATCATCAAGCGAAGAGCTGGGCTTGAAGCCGATGCCCTTCTTGTTGCGGCCGTATGTGCGCTGCATCTCAATGAGATGCAAGGCCGCCGCCGCTGCCCCGCCGCCTTTGTTTTGATCGCCCGGATCTGCCCGCACTTCCGCCTGCGCGCGGGTCTCGACGGTGAGGATGCCATTGCCGATATTGCAGCCTTGCAGGCCCAACAACATCAGCCCGCGCGAGCTGTCATTGCAGACCGTCTCGTAATGCGTGGTCTCGCCGCGAATGATGCAGCCAAGGGCGACGTAGCCGTCATACTCGCCCTGCCGGTCCGCGATGCGAATGGCGGGCGGGATTTCAAGCGCGCCGGGCATCTGCTGGACCTCGCAGGTGGCCCCTGCGGCCTCAATCTCGGCGCGTGCGCCTGCGACCAGATTGTCGGCGATATCCTTGTAATAGGGCGAGACCACGATCAGCAGCTTGGTCGGCGTGCTGACCTTGGGGGTGTCCATTACGAAATGTGTCTCGGTGCTGGCCATGTCCTAGCTCTCCATCGGTATTTTGCGGGTGCCGGTGATCTCCAGTCCGTAGGCGTCCAGCCCCACCACATTGGGCGACGGGCTATTGGTCAGCAATTCCAGCTTATGCAGGCCCAGGGCCGCAAGGATTTGTGCCCCCACCCCGTATTGCCGCAGCTTCTGAGGCGCGGCCTCGCTGTCGGGGACCAGCTTCATCATCGTGTCGCGCAGGAGCACCACCGCCCCGCGCCCTTCCGCGGCGATCACCTTCATCGAAGAGCGCAGCTCGTCCGCCGGGGACGGCCCCAGCCCCAGCACGTCTTGCAGGGGGTTCAGCGCGTGCATACGGACCAGCACGGGGGCCGGGTCCTCCAGATTTCCGACGCTCAGTGCGATATGCTCCGCGCCTTGGGTTTCATCGCTGAAAATGCGCATTGTCCAGTCGCCGCCAAATTCCGAGGAGACTTGAGCCTCGGAGATTTGCCTGACCAGATTGTCATGCCTGCGCCGATAGGCGATCAGATCGCTTATCGTGCCGATCTTGAGGTTGTGCAGCTGCGCGAAACTGACCAGATCCGGCAGGCGCGACATGGTGCCATCTTCGTTCATGATCTCGCAGATCACGCCGGACGGGTTCAGCCCGGCCAGCCGGGACACGTCCACGGCGGCCTCCGTATGGCCTGCGCGCACCAAAACGCCGCCCTCACGGGCGCGCAGCGGGAACACGTGGCCCGGCGTGGCAATGTCAGCGGCGGTCTTGGAGCTGTCGATGGCCACAGCAACGGTCCGCGCGCGGTCTTGGGCCGAAATACCTGTGGTCACCCCCTCACGGGCCTCAATGGAGATCGTGAAGGCCGTTTCGTGCCGCGAGGAGTTGTAGGAGGCCATCAGGGGCAGGCCCAGCGCGTCAATGCGCTCGTTGGTGAGGGTCAGACAGATCAGCCCGCGCCCGTGCTTGGCCATGAAATTGATTGCCTCAGGCGTCGCCATTTGCGCGGGGATCACCAGATCGCCTTCGTTCTCGCGATCCTCATGGTCCACCAGAATGAACATGCGGCCATTGCGGGCATCGTCCAGTATCTCCTCAATCGGAGAAATCGCGTCGGAATAGTCGGTCATGGTCAGCGTCCTTTGCTGGAACGCGAGATAGTGCGTTTGGGTGAGTTTGGGAAGGGCACGATCAGGCGTTTGACGCGGCGAAAAACTGGTCAGCGCTGAGGAAGCCCGCCAGACGCCCGGCTTGAGACCATTCCTGCTCGAACACCGTCTCGCCTACCACCAGCACGCCGTCGCGGGGCAGATCGGCTTGATGCAACGGGATTGCCACGGCGCGCGCAATGTCAGACCAGCGGTCGGCAAAATGAGGCGCGCGGGCTGCGGTGACGTCGATGCCCCGGTCTTGCAGGCTTTGGGCCAGTAAGGCGGGGTCCAGCGGGCGGTGGACCAAAGCGGCAAAGCTGGCGGCACAGCCTGCCAATCTGGCGCGCCTTTCCTCCGGCAGCTCACTTACATTACGTATGGCGCGCAGTGCGTTGTTTGAAAACATAAATCCGACAACGTCATGGCCCGATGCAGCACGTATGGACGCATAGGTTTTATAGGGTAGGCCCAACGCCTTGGCGCGTTTGACGCGGGTTCGCAGCACCTCAATGGGCAGGGAGGGCAGCAGGTCCGCGCGGGCCTTGGCCCAGCTGTGTTTGCGCCAACCATAGCCCGGCTCCATGCTGGGGCCGTTATTGTGGCCCAGAAAGGTCATGCCCAGTCCTGCAACCGCGCGACGTAGCGGGCCAGCGTGTCGATCTCCAGATTGATCCGGTCCCCGACCTCTGCGTCGCCCCAGTTGGTGACGGATTTGGTATGCGGGATGAAGTTGATGCCAAAGCTGGTGCCGTTGACCTCATTGACCGTCAAGGACGTTCCATTCAGCGCAACGGAGCCTTTCGGAGCGATGAATTTTGCCAGGTTTTCAGGGGCTTGCAAGGTGACCCTCGTGCTGTCGCCCTCCTCCGTCATGGCGGTGATTGTGGCGACCCCGTCGACATGGCCAGAGACGATATGCCCGCCCAGCTCATCGCCGACCTTGAGGGCGCGTTCAAGGTTGATGCGGCTGCCCTGAGCCCAGTCGCCCAGATTGGTTTTCGACAGGCTTTCGGCGGAGATGTCGACCTCGAACCATGTATCGCCCAGCGTCACGACGGTCAGGCAACAGCCATTGCACGCAATCGAGGCGCCCAAGTCGATGCCGCCCGTATCATAGCTGCACGCGATCCGTGCCCGGAGGTCGCCGCGCTGCTCAAGTTGCGTGATCCGCCCGATATCGGTGATGATGCCTGTAAACAAAGTGCTAACTCCTTGCGGTCTATACGTGACGTAGCGCGCAGGTTTGACTGCCGCAAGCCCGTCCCAATGCCGGATTTCGTCAAAGCTTGCGCAGGATTCAGCCCAAACGTGGCGCGAGGGTTGGGTTTTTGCCCTCTTTTGAGGATAGTGAGCTACCAGTGTGCCGCGCATATCTGGCCGCAGCCAAAGAAAGGCATCAATGTCTCAGGCGACGAAGACCTACCTGTTCCTGCAGGGCCCGCATGGGCCGTTTTTCTACCGATTGGGCAAGATGCTTGAGGCGGCAGGTGCCTCCGTGTGGCGGGTTGGGTTCAACCGCGGGGATCAGGCGTTCTGGCCAAAGCGCCGCTCCTATATTCCGTTTCAAGACGACCAAGCCCGCTGGCCAGACCGGTTCCGAGACATTGTGGCCGAGAAATCTGTCACCGACATCGTTCTCTACGGCGACACCCGCCCCATCCATGCCCGCGCGGTAGAGATTGCCAATGCGTTGGGCCTGACCGTTCATGTCTTCGAGGAGGGGTATCTCCGCCCCTATTGGGTGACCTATGAGCGGGGTGGGACGAATGGCAATTCGCGGCTGATGGATATGGATGTGCCTCAGATGCGGCGCGCGCTTGAGGGGATTGACCCCGACCTGCCCGACGCGCCGGCGCGATGGGGGGATATGCGCCAGCATGTGTTTTACGGCGCTGTGTATCATTTCTTTGTTCTGCTGCGAAATCAGAGCTACCGGCAGTTCCAGCCTCATCGTGCGATAACGGTGGCTGATGAATTTCGGCTTTATATCAAACGCTTGCTGACCATGCCTTACACGGCTGCCAGCCGCGCGCTTGCGTCACGACGGATCAAATGGGGCGGGTTTCCCTATCACCTTTGTCTGCTGCAGCTTGAGCATGACGCGAGCTTTCAAATGCATTCACGCTTCGAGACGATGGCCGATTTTCTGGACGTCGTCATTGCAGGCTTCGCCAAGGGCGCGCCGAGGCACCATCACCTTGTGCTGAAGGCCCATCCGCTGGAAGATGGCCGCGTCCCCTTGCGCCGGTTGATCAGGTCCATGGCTCGGGCGCATGGCGTCGCGGAGCGTGTTCATTTTGTGCGGGGCGGCAAGCTTGCGGGCCTGCTGAACACAGCACGCAGCGCGGTCACGGTGAATTCCACGGCGGCCCAGCAGGTGCTTTGGCGCGGTTTCCCGCTGAAGGTGTATGGGGAGGCTGTGTATAACAAGCCTGAATTCGTTTCGACGCAATCGCTGCCTGACTTCTTCAAGAACCCGTCGCGCCCCGACAGTGTGGCCTACCGCGATTATCGTCATTATTTGCTGGAAACTTCGCAAATTCCGGGCGGATTTTACTCGGCGGCCGGGCGGCGGCAATTGCTGCGCCAAGTGGTCGATATGATGATCCAAAACAGCGATCCCTATGACGCGCTGAAAGCAGGCACTGCGACGCCACGGCAACAGTTGCGGGTGGTTCGCTGAAACACCGCTATCTTTTTGCGAATGATTCTATACGGTTAAAAAAAAACGAAAACTTGAGGCAGTTTCCCAACGAGGAGCTCACGCAGTGACTACTACATCTAAAAAGGGCGCCCGTGTTGCGTCCTTCGTTCTTGTGACGGCCCTTGTCGCATCTTGCGGCCTACCCCGTTCAGGTCCCAGCAAACAGGAAATCTTTGCAGGTTCCGTGCAAAATGAAGGCGACGCGTTCATCGTGTCCGTCAACAGCCGGGTGACACGCGCAACCGCCGTGCAGCCGGTGCTCGGTTTCTCTCAATCTTTCCTGAATGCGGGCGTTGTCGGCTCTGACACCATCAACCCCGGCGATACGCTGGGCCTGCTGATCTACGAAAACGTGGATGACGGCCTGCTGGCCGCCGCTGGCGCGAATGCCACTGCTCTGGACGAGGTTCAGGTCGATGGCCAAGGCTTTATCTTTGTCCCTTACGCTGGCCGCATCATGGCCGCGGGCAACACGCCAGAAGGTCTGCGCCGGATCATCACCAACAAACTGGACACTCAGACCCCCGACCCACAGGTCATCGTGCGTCGTCTGGCCGGTGACGGCTCGACCGTGTCGCTTGTGGGCGGTGTCGGCAGCCAAGGCCTCTACGCCATTGAGCGCCCTACCCGCACCTTGTCGTCCATGATTGCACGCGCCGGCGGCATCGCTTTGCCCCCGGAAGTGGCGCAGATCACCGTGATCCGTGGCTCACATCGCTGCACCATCTGGTTTGAAGACCTCTATACCAACCCTGAGTTCGATATCGCCCTGCGTGGCGGGGATCGCATCTTGATCGAGCAAGACAGCCGGGCGTTCACCGTGCTGGGCTCGACAGGCTCTCAGAACCGGGTCGAGTTTGCGTCGCAAACATTGTCGGCCATCGAAGCTCTCGCCCAGGTTGGCGGTCTGAGCACAAACGCGGCCGACCCAACAGGTGTTTTCGTGTTCCGCAACGAACCCGCCGAGATCGCCAATCAAGTGCTTGGCCGCACCGACCTGCAAGGTGAGCAGCGTTTGGTCTATGTTCTTGATCTGACAGAGCCGAATGGCATGTTCGAGGCGCGTGATTTTGTCATTCGCGACGAGGACACGGTTTATGTGACGGAAGCGCCATTCGTGACCTGGAGCAAAACGATCTCCACGTTGACGGGTTCACTTGGGACTGTAGCTGCGGTGGCGAATATCATCGATTAGCGAAGTTAACGACCGTGGACGATGTCCAAAACAAGACCGCGAGCGGCACCTCCCACCGCTCGCGGCTTTTTTATTTTAACGGCGGCTTTTTCACGCAATCGCGCGTGCGCCGTATTCTCGACCTTGCCGGTTTCGACCTGACCCTCGGCAAGCCCGGCGCAGATGATCTTGTCGCAGTCTGGGGCAAAAGCCCTACCTCTGGGCGCGGTGAGGCTGTCAGCGGCGCGACCGGCTCCCCCCTGCTCTATGTCGAAGATGCGTTCTTGCGGTCCATCAAGCCGGGTCGCTCTGGCGAGCCGCCATTGGGGCTGACCATCGACCGGCTGCGCCCCTATTTTGACAGCGCGGGGCCGTCAGATTTGGAGCTCTTGCTGAAAGAGACCCCGTTCGATGACGCAGCACTGCTGACCCGCGCCCGCGACGCCATGGCCCGGATGCGCGCGTTGCATCTTTCAAAATACAATGATTTCGACCTCACCCTGCCCGCGCCGGAGCCTGGCTACGTTTTGGTGATCGACCAGACACGGGACGATGCGGCGATTGAGCATGGCAACGCCTCCGTCGCGCATTTCCGGGAGATGCTGGTCTACGCCCAGCAAGACTTCCCCGGCGCCCGCATCATCATCAAGTCACATCCGGAGACGACTGACGGCCATCGCAGCGGGCATTTTGGCCCCGAACATCTGACCGACCGGATGACGCTGCTAAGCGACCCTATTTCGCCCTACGAGCTGATGGACGGCGCTTTGGCGGTGTATACTGTCAGCTCGACCCTTGGGTTTGAGGCGATCCTAGCCGGGCATAAGCCCAACGTCTTTGGGCAGCCGTTTTATGCAGGTTGGGGGCTGACCGAAGACCACCAGCCGATTGACCGCAGGCAGCGCCGCCTGACCCGTGCGCAGCTGTTTGCGGGCGTGATGATGCTCTACCCCAAATGGTATGACCCCTATCACGACCGGCTGTGCGAGCTGGAAGAGGTGCTCGACACTTTGGAAGCGATGACCCGTGCCCGCAGGCAGGATCGCCAAGGCTATAGCGCAGTGGGGATGAGCGCTTGGAAGACTGCGCATCTGTCGCGCTTTTTCGGGGATGTGGCCTTCGTCAGCACAGAGCAGGAGGCTTTGCGCTCTGGCAAGCCGATCCTGTCTTGGGCAGGCAAAACCTCCGAGCTGATGCCCCGACAATGCACCGCGCCGCTGTACCGCGTCGAAGACGGGTTCCTGCGGTCGCGCGGGCTTGGCGCTGAACTGATCCCTCCGCTGTCTTTGGTCACGGACCAGACCGGCATCTATTATGACCCGCGCGCTGCCAGCGATCTGGAGCTGCTGATCAAGGGCTCGACTGAGCTGCCACAAGACGCGTTGGACCGGGCGGAGCGCTTGCGGCGCGAGGTGATCAAGGCGGGCCTCAGCAAGTATAATCTTGAGGCCCCGGCCGTAGAGTTTGACGCGGGCGGGCGGGACGTCATTCTGGTGGTGGGCCAGGTGGAAGATGATGCATCCGTCACCACCGGCGCGCCGGAGATGCCCAGCAACGACATGTTGATCGAGGCCGTGCGGCGGGATTTTCCGGAAAGCTTCCTTGTGTATAAACCGCACCCGGATGTGGAAGCGGGCCTGCGGGCGGGCGGTCTTTCCAGCGCGGTGGATTTCGTTGCCAACCGTGCCGACCCGATTGCAATGCTGGGCCGCTGCGACCGTGTTGCGACCTTAACCTCTCTGCTGGGCTTTGAGGCCCTGCTGCGCGAGATCCCGGTGACGTGTTATGGCGTGCCCTTTTATGCAGGCTGGGGCCTGACGGAGGATCGGTGCCCCACCCCGCCGCGCCGCGATGCCCAGCCGACGCTTGCGCAATTGGTCCATGCCTGCCTCATAGGCTACCCGCGCTATTTTGATCCCAAGACGGGACAGCCCTGCCCGCCTGAGGTTGTGGTTCATCGGCTTGCCACAGCAGACATACCGAAACCCGGTACAGGCAACCGGGTGCTCGCGAAGCTCCAGCATCGGCTGCGCGCCTTGGCTCCGTTGTGGCGGCGTTAGGGCTTGGTTTGCAGAAAATCCACCCGACCATCTGGCAAGACCATAGCACCTGACAGCACGGATGTTTTCCATCCGGCCGTGTTGACGGAGATGCGGCTGTCCTTCATTTCGGGACGCTCCATGACGGAGTGACCATGGGCCACCCATTGGTTGTCGCTACGGGCGACGCCCAGAAATTCGGGATGACCCCAGGTCAGCACGCGGTCCGCCTGATCGCCCATCGCGCGGCGCGGGTCCGCTGCGGCATGTACCACATGCAGATTGCCGCTCGACACAAGCGAGGGCCGCGCGCGCAGCCAGTCGATCACCTCAGCGCCCATGGCCTGCTTCAGGTCTGCGGCAACACGGGCGGCCTCTTGCGGCTCAGAGCCGGGCAGCCCGACCGCGTAGCTTTGCAGGGTCATGGCCCCGCCATCTTTGAGCCAACGGGCCTGCCGCGCCACCGGGGCCTCCAGAAAATCGAGGCACATCTGCTCGTTGCTGCCCAGCAGGCACTGCACATTTGTCGGAAACTCTGATGTCAGCTCTTGCATCCGGCGGACCACATCCGCGCTGGCAGGGCCGTGGTCGATCAGATTGCCCACAAAGACCAGTTTGGGATTGTCCAAACGCAGCTCACCGATCCGAAGGTCAATCAATTCGAGCATATGCTCGAGCAAATCAGCGCGGCCATGCAGGTCTCCAACCACGAAAACCGGCTGATCGGGGGCGGGTTTGCTCTCCCCCTGTTCCGCGGCCTGCGGTGCTGGCGTCGCGCTTTTGCTTTCGGCCTTACCACGGCCAAATAGTGAACCAAGAATGCTCATAGGACTGTCCTGCGGTTCTGAGTGTTGCATCCAGTGACGACGATGCGGCCGAAAAATGCAAGCAAAACCATCACGCTACAGCGGCAATTCGCGTAGAGTACGACAGAGCGTTTGACCAAATGTCCTTTTTCCCCGAAGCAGACAGCGCAACAGGAGAGACACGCCATGACCCACCCCCAGCGCTGCGCACTTGTCACCGGCTCCGCCGGTTTCATCGGGTACCATCTTTGTGCGAAGCTGCTGGAGGAAGGCTGGAAGGTCGTCGGGCTTGACGGTTTCACCGATTATTACGACGTCTCTTTGAAGCAACGCAGGCACCAGATGCTCAGCCAGAACCCGGCCTTTCATCCGGTCGAGGGGCTGCTGGAAACGGACGATCTGGTCATGGGTCTGTTTGAGCACCATAAGCCCGACGCCGTTGTGCATCTGGCAGGTCAGGCCGGGGTGCGCTGGTCCATCGAGAACCCGCGCGCCTATGTCGATGCCAACCTGATCGGCAGTTTCAACGTGATCGAGGCCGCCCGCGCGCATAGGCCCCAGCACCTGCTGATGGCCTCCACCTCATCCGTGTTCGGCGCGAATACGCAGATGCCCTATGCGGAGACCGACAAGGCCGACACGCAGATGAGCTTTTATGCGGCCACCAAGAAAGCGAACGAGGCGATGGCGCATAGCTATGCGCATCTCTACGACATTCCGACGACCATGTTCCGCTTCTTCACCGTCTACGGGCCGTGGGGCCGCCCTGACATGGCATTGTTCAAATTCACCAAGGCCATTTTGGAAGGCGCGCCGATAGACGTCTACAACCATGGCAACATGATGCGGGACTTCACCTATGTGACAGACCTTGTACACGGGATCCGGCTGCTGATTGATGCGGTGCCTGAGCGCCCTGCGGATGAAAATGAGATCCCACAAGGCGACAGCCTGTCCTCCGTGGCGCCTTACAGGATCGTCAATATCGGCAATGGCACTCCGGTCAAACTGATGGATTACATCGAGGCCATCGAAGACGCGTTGGGCATGACGGCTCAGAAAAACATGATGGACATGCAACCCGGTGACGTGCCCGGCACTTGGGCCGAGGCGGAGTTGCTGCGCGGGTTAACGGGCTATGCGCCCTCAACGGATGTGCGCACCGGGGTCAAAGCGTTTGTCGACTGGTACCGCGATTACTATCGCGCCTAGCCTCGACGCCATTCCGAGATCGCATCAGCCCCGACGCGTCTTTGGCCGTGTAGCTGGAACCGTGGAACACTGTCTAGATCAGTCAGTCCCAGCGGCCCCACACCAGCACGCGCATCTGCGCCCAATGCAAGGCCTGCGCTGAAGACCATCAGGCGGTCTACCAGACCCGCTTGAAGGAGCGACGCGGCCAGTTTGCCGCCGCCTTCGCAAAAGACGCGGGTGATCCCTTCTGTGCCAAGCAGTTCTAGGGCGGTTATGATCTCGACCTGTTCCTTTTCGGTGACCATTACCTGCGTGCCCGCCTTCCGCCACGCGGATTGCGCCTCGGCCGAGGTGCCCTGCCCGCAGATCATCCAGACGGGAGCCTCGCCACAGGTCTCGAACAAGGGACCGCTTTGCGGCAGGTCCAATCCGGAGCTCACAACGACGCGGACCGGTTGGTGGGTCACGCCCAAATCGCGCACCGTCAGGGACGGGGCGTCCGCGCGCGCGGTGCCAGCACCGACAAGCACTGCGTCATGAGAGGCGCGCAACGCATGCACGGCGCGGCGCGCCTGCGGGCCCGTGATCCACTGACTTTGGCCATTGCTCAGCGCGATCCGGCCATCCATGGACATGGCCAGCTTCAGCGTGACCATGGGGCGGGCCTTGGTGATGCGGTTGAGAAAGCCGATGTGATCGGTCTGGGCCTCGTCTTGCAAGACACCCAGCGTGACGTCGATCCCGGCCTGACGCAGCATCTTCATCCCGCGCCCAGCGACGCGTGGGTCCGGGTCTTGCAAAGCGACCACCACTCGCGACAGGCCTGCCTCTATCAGCGCTTGCGCGCAGGGGGGCGTTTTGCCCGTATGGGCGCAGGGTTCAAGGGTGACGTAAGCGGTGGCCCCGTTCGCGGCTGCGCCGGCTTGGGCCAATGCGTGGGTTTCGGCATGCGGCCTGCCGGTTTCTTGGGTATAGCCCCGCGCGATCACGCGGCCGTCTTTGACGATCACGCACCCGACGGCAGGATTGGGCCAGACGCGCCCCATGCCGCGACGGCCCAGCGTCAGCGCCACGCGCATCCACCGCGCATCGACGCCAGCCGATGCCGCACCGCTCATGAGGCTAGTCTTCTTTGGAGACGGGCGGGCGCAGCTCTGAGACAAATTCCTCAAAGTCATCCGCCGCCTGGAAGTTCTTATAGACCGAGGCGAAGCGCACATAGGCGACTGTGTCGATACGCGCCAGCGCCTCCATCACGATCTCGCCAATGGAGGTCGACGGCACGTCGGTTTCGCCCATGCTTTCGAGCCGCCTCACGATGCCGGAGATCATCTGGTCGATACGTTCCGGATCAATTGGACGTTTCTGCATCGAAATCCGGATCGAACGCTCCAGCTTGTCGCGGTCAAAATCCTCGCGCTTGCCGGAGGTCTTGATGACCACAAGATCGCGCAGCTGCACCCGTTCATAGGTGGTGAAACGACCGCCGCAGGCCGGGCAAAACCGACGTCTTCGGATCGCTACATGATCTTCTGCCGGACGCGAGTCCTTCACCTGAGTGTCTACATTTCCACAAAAAGGACAGCGCATCCCGATCTTCCCTCTACTCTCTTCGCTGGGTGTTCATCCCCAGTTATCCACAGCCACTATAGGCCAGCGCCTACAGTTTGGGTAGAGGTGAATTATGCCCCCTATAGATGGACAATTTCGGGTCTCAGATGGGCTGAAACAGAGCCGCGACCTGCCTGTGATGGGGCCGGTCGCGATGCTCAAAGAGGTAAATGCCTTGCCATGTGCCGAGCGCCATGCGCCCTTCCCGCACCGGAATTTGCAAGGAAACGGGAAGCAGCGCCGCCTTTATATGGGCAGGCATGTCGTCGGGACCCTCATAGGTATGGGTCAGGTAGGCCATCGACGGGTCGGTTGTTGGGGGCACCAGCCGCGCGAAGAAATTCGTCAGATCGGTTTGCACCTCTGGGTCGGCGTTCTCCTGGATCAGCAGGGAGCATGACGTGTGACGCACCAGAAGTGTGAGCAGGCCCTCGCCCTGCCCTTCGAGCCAGCGCGACACCTCGCGCGTGATGTCCAGCAAGCCCGGCCCGTTTGTCTGAATGTGGAAATCAGTTTGCATTTTGGTCCGGGCGCACGCTGGGCGCGTTCATTCTTCTACCAGCGTTTTCAGGTTCGCGAGCCCCTGCTCATAATCGCCACCGACCCAGCTGTCCATCATCACCCCCATCCAGCGCCCGATTGGGCTCATGCCCATGTCGCTGTCGAGTGTCCATGTTACCATCGTGCCGCCGTCGGTTTCGACCAAAGCAAGCTTAGCCTCGGCCAGCCCCATGTCGCCAAAATCCAGAGCCGTCGTGACGCTTTCGTTAACGGCCGAAGCTACGATCTCTTGGCGTCCATTGCCCACATCGCGCTGCTCGGAGGCCCACTCCATCGCAGCGCCCTCTCCGGCCTCAACCTCATTATAGGAGACTTGCATCGCCGGATCGCGCCCCATCCAAGGGGACCACTCGGCCATTTCCTTGAGCGAATTGATATGCGGGAAAATCTTGTCGGCAGGTGCGGCTATTTCAATGCTGCGGGCGACGTTTACCTGTCGGGGCAGGATCATTCCGATTGCGATTAATGCGACCGCCACGACTGCGATCAACCCAAAGACCCATTTCAGTATCCGCATATTTAGCCCTCCTCTATGTCGTCTGGAAAGACTAGCACAGAATCCAAAACCGCGAGACCGCAAAGGAAAAGGCGCCCGAAGGCGCCTTTGATCTTCTCACTGCTGTTGCTGACCTACTGGTCCAAAAAGCTGCGCAGTTTGCGCGAACGGCTGGGGTGCTTGAGCTTGCGCAGGGCCTTGGCTTCGATCTGGCGAATACGTTCCCGCGTCACAGAGAACTGCTGACCGACCTCTTCCAGCGTATGGTCCGTGTTCATGCCGATCCCGAACCGCATCCGCAGGACACGTTCCTCGCGCGGCGTCAAAGAGGCCAGCACGCGGGTTGTTGTCTCTTTCAGGTTTTCCTGAATGGCCGAGTCCAGCGGCAGCACCGCATTTTTGTCTTCGATGAAATCGCCCAGCTGGCTGTCTTCCTCGTCGCCGATTGGTGTCTCGAGGGAGATCGGCTCCTTGGCGATCTTCATGACCTTGCGCACTTTTTCGAGCGGCATTTGCAGCTTCTCTGCCAGCTCTTCCGGCGTAGGCTCGCGGCCAATTTCGTGCAGCATCTGGCGGCCGGTGCGGACCAGCTTGTTGATCGTCTCGATCATGTGGACCGGGATGCGGATGGTGCGCGCCTGATCGGCGATGGAGCGGGTGATGGCCTGTCGGATCCACCATGTCGCATAGGTCGAGAATTTGTAGCCGCGACGATATTCGAATTTGTCCACGGCCTTCATCAGGCCGATATTGCCTTCCTGAATCAAATCAAGGAATTGCAGGCCGCGGTTCGTGTATTTCTTGGCGATGGAGATCACGAGGCGCAGGTTGGCCTCCACCATTTCTTTCTTGGCCTGACGGGCTTCTTTCTCGCCCTTTTGCACTTGCGCGACGATGCGGCGGAATTCGGTGATGTCGACGCCCACATACTGACCGACCTGAGCCATCTCTGCGCGCAGGTCTTCGACTTTCTCGCGGGACTTTTCGATCAATGCCTGCCAGCCGCGACCTGTCTTTTCGGTGATCCGGGCAACCCAGCTAGGGTCCAGCTCGTAGCCCCGATACTCGTCGATAAATTCGCGGCGGTTGATGCGGGCTTGGTCGGCCAGCTTCACCATGGAGCTGTCGATGGACATGATACGGCGGTTGATGCCATATAGCTGGTCGATCAACGCCTCAATCCGGTTGTTATGCAGGTGAAGCGAGTTCACCAGATCGACGATTTCCTGACGCAGCTTCTGATACGCGCCCTCTTCTTTCTTCGAGAACGTGTCGTCATGGTTGATTGCGGCTGAAATGCGAAGGTCCTGCATTTCGGCAAGTTTTTCGTAATGGCCGGCAATGACGTCGAGGGTTTCCAGCACGCGCGGTTTCAGCGCGGCCTCCATCGCGGCGAGGGACAGGTTGGCCTGTTCATCCTCGTCGTCATCGTCATCATCATCGCTGGTGATCGGGTTGCCGTCGGCGTCGAGCTCTTGCGTTTCCTCTTTGCCATCGGCTTTTTCAGCGCCGGGCGCTGCCACGACGTTTTCTTCTTCGCCCTCTTCTTCCAGCTGGTCGCCGAAGGTGGTTTCGAGATCAATCACGTCGCGCAGCAAAATGTCCTCGGACAAAAGCTCGTCGCGCCAGATGGTGATCGCCTGGAAGGTCAGCGGGCTTTCGCACAGCCCTTCGATCATGGTTTTGCGACCAGCCTCGATGCGTTTGGCAATCGCAATCTCGCCCTCGCGGCTGAGCAACTCCACGGAGCCCATTTCGCGCAGGTACATCCGAACCGGGTCATCCGTGCGGTCAAGCGCTTCGGTGGTGGAGGTCGCCAGTACCACATCCTTGGCCTGGCTTGTGGTCGCGACTTCTTTCGAGGTGCCGTCGTCTTCGGCCTCTTCTTCCTCGATAATGTTGATGCCCATTTCGGAGAGCATCGACATCACGTCCTCGATCTGTTCAGAGGCCACTTGATCGGGCGGCAGCACTTGGTTCAGCTGGTCATAGGTGATGTAGCCGCGTTGCCGCGCCTCGTTGATCATCTTCTTGACCGCCGCCTGGCTCATATCGAGGCCTGCGGCTGTGTCTTCGCGTTCCTGCTTTTGATCGTCTGTGTCTTTGGGGGCCATGGGGTGCTCCTGCTAACGCGGCGTGACAACGGGCTCGCCGAAATGACTCATCTTATGATTCGCATCGATTCGTTTCCGAATCATTACCGCGAATCGTGGTGATTCGCACGTCGGTTTCCGGAAACCGATTTACTTTCTTTTCTTGACCCAAACCTCACCATCTATGAGGCTTTGCAAGTAGTTGGACATAGCGCCACGATCCTCTGTGTCACCACTCTCGTCCGACATTCCTTTTCGGTTCGCCATTTCGCGCGCCTCGGCCGCCTGCCCGACCCTCCAGGTCAGCCCTTCATCGGCCAACCCTTCGAGATCTTCGACGGCGTCTTGGACTTCGCGTTGAACCCCTCTGCGGGCTTCCAGTTTTGCGAGTTCTTCGGCCAAGGTCATACGGGTAAGCTCTGCATCCGCCCCCGGTCTGACGGCGGGCGTGATTTGCACATGGCTCAAGGAATACAGCTTTTCAAGGGGTACGGGCCCCAGTTCGGCCTCTAAAATATTGCGCAACATGTCGGGTGCATGCTCGCGCTCATGGCGCAGCAGGGCTTGCATCAAGGCCCGGTGATCGGGGCCGTGCATGTCCAGCACCTCAAGGTCGGA
>CAYXIZ010000016.1:0-25735 GCA_964465485.1 uncultured Rhodobacterales bacterium
ATGCTGCGGACCCCGAACTTTGGCCGCAAATCCTTGAACGAGATCAAGGAAGTGCTGTCGGGCATGGGCCTGCATCTGGGCATGGACATCGTCGATTGGCCGCCAGAAAACATCGAAGACCTGGCCAAGAAGTTCGAAGACCAGTTCTAAGAGATCGGGGTTCGCGGAAACGCGGGCCCCGCAAAATGCCGGCGCAAATGACCGGGAACATATGGGCAATTCCGCCCCAAGGAGAGCAAGCGACACGCATCGCGGGCCGGACAAAGTCTAAAGAAGGAACGACAAAATGCGCCACGCAAGAGGCTACCGCCGCCTGAACCGCACCCATGAGCACCGCAAAGCGCTGTTCATCAACATGTGCGGCTCGCTCATCGAACATGAGCAAATCAAAACAACCCTGCCGAAAGCCAAAGAGCTGCGCCCGATCATCGAGAAAATGATCACGCTGGCCAAGCGCGGCGACCTGCATGCGCGCCGTCAGGCCGCCTCCAAGCTGCGTCAGGACAAGGACGTCGCCAAGCTGTTTGACGTGCTGGGCCCGCGCTACAAGGACCGCCAGGGCGGATATGTGCGTGTACTCAAGGCCGGTTTCCGCTATGGTGACATGGCGCCGATGGCGATCATCGAATTCGTGGACCGCGATGTGTCCGCAAAAGGTGCGGCTGACAAAGCCCGCCTTGAAGCTGAAGACGCTGCACAAGACTAGTACCGAGTAGGCCTGACCACTCACGGTGACGAGTTGAAAGCCCCGCCTGGCCAGGTGGGGCTTTTGTCGTTCTGGCGAGATTGTTTTCGCCGCGTGATCGCCGCATATGTTAGGTGTAGCTCAAAGAGGTTTCTGCCATGCGTTTCTTGCTCTCCATCATCCTTGCCGTCTCAATGCTCTGCGCCCCGGCCAGCGCCCAGCAGGTCCCTCAAAGCCAGGCGGAGATTTCGCTCAGCTTCGCCCCCCTCGTCAAACAGGCTGCCCCGGCGGTGGTCAACATCTTCGCCAATCGCCGCACGGCGGCCCGCGCCACCCCTTTCATGGGCAACCCGTTCTTTGACCAGTTCTTCCCCGACATGCAGCAGACCATGCCACGGGTGCAAAACTCGCTGGGCTCAGGCGTGATCTTGTCGGAAGACGGCGTCGTGGTCTCCAACTACCACGTGGTGGGCATGGCCACAGAGATCCGCGTGGTGCTGAACGACCGCCGCGAGTTTGACGCCCGCATCTTGCTGGCTGACGAGCAAAGCGACCTCGCGATCCTGAAAATTGACAGCGATGTGCCGCTGCCTTGGCTGCCCTTCCGCGACAGTGACGAGGTCGAGGTGGGAGAGCTGGCGCTCGCCATCGGCAACCCGTTCGGCATCGGGCAGACCGTCTCCTCCGGCATTGTGTCCGGGCTGGCGCGCAGCGGCGTGGCCACTGGCAATGCGCGCGGCTATTTCCTGCAAACCGACGCTGCGATCAACCCCGGCAATTCCGGCGGCGCGCTGATTGACGTCGCGGGGCGGCTGATTGGCGTCAACACCCGCATCCTGACCCGCTCGGGCGGCTCAAACGGGGTCGGCTTCTCAATCCCGTCCAATCTGGTCGCGCAATTCGTCAAACAGGCCCGCGCGGGCAATGCGGAGTTCAAACGCCCTTGGGCCGGTATGAACGGGCAGGCGGTGGATGGCGATCTGGCCGAAGGCTTTGGTCTGGCGGTGCCCGAAGGCGTGGTCATCACTGCGCTGCACCCGCTCAGCCCCTTTGCGCAAGCGGGCCTCAGCACCGGCGACATTGTGCTGTCTGTGGACGCGCGGCCGGTGAATGCACCCGCCGAAATGCTGCACCATCTCTCCGTGCGCGGCGTAGGCGAGATCTCGACCATTCACTACCTTTCAGGCGGCTCCGAGCGCCGCGTGGAGGTCGCGTTGATCGAGGCTCCGGACGTGCCCGCCGCTGACCCGCGCACCCTGCGCGAAGGCAGCTTGGCCGGGCTGACCGTCGCCAACCTGAACCCGCGTCTGGCCATTGAAATTGGCCTCCCCAGCGACATGTCCGGCGTGGTCGTCACCCAGATCGCAGGCCCCCTGCGCCGGGTCGGGCTTAGGGTCGGCGCGATTATCACCGCGATCAATGGCGACCCGGTGACCTCAACCGCCGACATCGCGCTTCTGGAGGGGGCAGAGGGCCGCTCCTGGCGGTTTGACGGCATTTTCCAAGGACGCCCGTTTACGTTCCGCTTTCGCTTCTGATGGCAGATCTCTTCGACAGCGCCGCGCCCGCGCAACCGGCCAAGATGCAGCCGCTGGCCGACCGGCTCAGGCCCAAGACCTTGGGCGAGGTGATCGGTCAGGAACAGGTGCTTGGCCCCGACAGCCCGCTCGGGGTGATGCTGGCCAATACCTCCTTGGGATCGCTGATCTTTTGGGGCCCGCCCGGTGTGGGAAAAACCACAATTGCTAGGCTCTTGGCGGGCGAAAGCGCGTTGCATTTCGTCCAGATCAGCGCGATTTTCTCCGGCGTGGCCGAGCTGAAAAAAGTCTTCGAGGCCGCCAAGATGCGCGCCGCCAACGGCAAGGGCACGCTGCTTTTTGTCGACGAAATCCACCGCTTCAACAAGGCCCAGCAGGACGGGTTCCTGCCGCATATGGAGGATGGCACGATCCTTCTTGTGGGTGCCACCACCGAAAACCCCTCCTTCGAGCTGAACGCCGCTTTGCTGTCGCGCGCGCAGGTTCTGGTGCTGGAACGCCTCAGCCTCGTCGATCTCGAACGCCTGGCCCAACGCGCCGAACAGGAACTGGGCAAACCCTTGCCTTTGACGCCCGACGCCCGCGCCGCGCTGCTGGAGATGGCCGATGGCGATGGCCGTGCGCTCTTGAATCTGATCGAGCAGATCGCCGCGTGGAAGACGGACGAAAAGCTCGACCCTGAGGGCCTGTCGAAACGCCTGATGCGCCGGGCTGCGCAATATGACAAATCGGGCGACGCGCATTACAACCTGATCTCGGCGCTGCATAAATCGGTTCGCGGCTCGGACCCCGACGCCTCGCTCTACTGGTTTGCCCGCATGCTGACAGGCGGGGAGGATCCGCGCTATCTGGCCCGCCGCATCACCCGGATGGCGGTCGAAGACATCGGCCTTGCCGATACCAACGCCCACCGGGTCTGCCTTGATGCGTGGGAGACCTATGAGCGGCTCGGCTCACCCGAAGGTGAGCTGGCCTTGGCCCAAGCGGTGATCTATCTCGCCCTCGCGCCCAAATCCAACGCGGCCTATGCGGCCTATAAAAACGCGATGCGCGCGGCCAAGGCGACCGGCTCCGAGCCGCCGCCCAAGCATATTCTGAACGCGCCGACGAGCCTGATGAAAGACCAAGGCTATGGCGACGGCTACGCCTACGACCATGACGCCGAAGACGGGTTCTCGGGGCAAAACTATTTCCCCGAGACAATGAAACGCGGCGTCTATTACACCCCTGTTGAACGCGGCTATGAGCGCGAGCTGAAAAAACGCCTCGACTATTTCGCCAAGCTGCGCGCGAAGCGCCCCTAAATTTCCATGTTCGAAAATATCCCGGGGGGCCCGCAGGGCGGGGGCAGCGCCCCCTCAACCTTGACACCCCACGCGCAAAGGCACATGCAGCGCGCATGTTCATGACCACTCTTCAAGTTGCCGCCGGAGGCGCAATCGGGGCCGCGCTGCGCTTCCTTATGGGCGTGGGCATTCTCAAGGCCACCGGACCGGGTTTCCCCTTGGGCGTGCTCAGCGTCAACATCCTTGGCAGCTTTGCGATGGGGTTTTTCGTGGTCTTCGCGGCCAAGACCTCCAACACGCATCTCAGCCCCTTCGTGATGACCGGCATCCTCGGCGGCTTCACCACGTTTTCGGCCTTCTCGCTGGAGGCCTACACGTTGTTCGAGCGCGGCCAGACCGCCGCTGCGGCCAGTTACGTTGGGGCCTCCGTGGTGCTGTCCATCGCGGGGCTGGTCGCTGGCATCACACTCGCAAGGGGCATCTGGGCATGAGCCGGGTTCAAAATATCGAGGTCCGCGACGACGAAGCCGAGCAACGTCTCGACCGCTGGTTCCGCCGCCACTTCCCGCATGTCTCCCAAGGACGTGTCGAAAAAATGTGCCGCAAGGGCGAGATCCGCGTCGATGGCGGCCGGGTGAAATCCAACACCCGCGTAGGGCCCGGCCAGACCGTGCGCGTGCCTCCCTTGCCCAGCCAGGATCAGGTGGAGGCCGAGCGCGCCGTGCCCTTTGTGACCAAGGCCGACGCCAAGATGATCCAGGATTGCGTCATCCACATGGATGACGATGTGATCGTGATCAACAAACCGGCGGGGCTCGCGGTGCAGGGTGGGTCCAAAACCACCCGCCATGTCGACGGCATGCTGCCCGCGTTGCAATATGGCAAACACGAGCAGCCCCGTCTGGTGCACCGCCTTGATAAGGACACGTCCGGCGTCTTGCTGCTGGCCCGCACACAGGCGGCGGCCAGCCATCTGACCAAGGCGTTTCGCGATCACCGAACCCGCAAGATTTACTGGGCGCTGGTGGCGGGCGTGCCCTACCCGAAGATCGGCACGGTGAAGTTTGGGCTCGTCAAAGCGCCCGGCCACGGAGCTAAGGGCGAGGGCGAAAAGATGCACGCCATCCACCCCAAAGATGTCGATGCCACCTATGGCGCCAAGCGTGCGCATACGGATTATGCGACGCTTTGCTTTCTGGGGCAGCGCGCCTCCTGGCTGGCTTTGGTGCCTGTCACGGGCCGTACGCATCAGCTGCGCGCGCATATGGCCGAGATGGGTCATCCCATTGTGGGTGACGGCAAATATGGCGGCTCGGGTCAGGAAAATCTGGGCGATGGCTGGGGGGCTGAGCTGGGGGAAGAGGTCTCCAAGAAGATGCACCTGCATGCGCGGTCGTTGACGATCCAGCACCCCAATGGCTCCGAGCTGCATGTGGAGGCCAAGCTGCCTAAGCACATGCAATCGACGTGGGATTATTTCGGCTGGACCGAGAAGGACGCGCCCAATGATCCGTTTGATGCGAGCGAGCAATGGCAGAGCTGAAACTGGTCGTGTTCGACGTCGACGGCACGCTGATCGACAGCCTTGCGCATATCAAGGGCGCGATGAAAACCGCCTTTGACAGCTGCGGCCATATTCCACCGGACGAGGCTGCCGTGCGCTCCATCATTGGGCTGTCCTTGCCTGAAGCCATGCGCCAGCTGGACCCCTCGCTGGATGACGCCGCGCTGATGGAGGTGGTCGAGGCCTATAAGAACAGCTTCAACCGCTCCGAGACCGCGGAGGTGCGGCAGGACGCGCCGATGTTTGCAGGCGCGCGCGCCGCGTTGGACCGGCTGCACGCCCGCGACGAGTTGCTGCTTGGCGTGGCCACCGGCAAGTCGCGGCGCGGGCTGGTGCGGATGATGGGGGTGCATGGGCTTGAAGGGCTGTTCGTGACAAGCCAGGTGGCCGATAACCATCCCTCAAAGCCGCACCCTTCGATGCTGGAGCAATGCCTCTATGACACCGGGGTCAAGCCGCAGAACGCGGTGATCGTGGGGGACACCACGTTTGACATGGAGATGGGCCGCAACGCGGGCTTCCACACAATCGCGGTGCGGTGGGGCTATCATGGCGCGGCCGATCTGGCGCCGCATACGGACATCATGATCGACGATTTTGCGGCGCTTGATGCGGCTGTCGGCCAGCTATTGGGCCTGCCGCTATGACAGATTGGGCCGCCAAAAGATTCTGGACCGACACCGCAATTGCCGAGGTGGAGGGCGGGTTCACCGTGACGCTGGACGGGCGGCATGTGCGCACGCCTTTGAAATCCGCGCTGACCCTGCCGACGCGCGGCATGGCCGATGCGGTGGCGGCCGAGTGGGACGCGCAGGAGGGCAAGATTGACCCGCTCTCCATGCCGTTTACCCGCGCGGCCAATGCGGCCACCGATAAGGTCACGCCGCAGCATGCGGAGGTGGCGGATATGCTGGCGGCTTACGGCGACAGCGATCTGATCTGTTACCGCGCCAGCGACCCGCGCGGGCTGGTGGAGCGGCAGAACAAGGGTTGGGACCCGCTGGTCGATTGGTCGGCCACCGCTTTGAAGGCCCCGTTGCAGGTCTATGTCGGCGTCATGCATGCCGAACAGCCAGCGGGCAGCACGCAGTCGCTGCGCCAGCGGGTGCACGGGTTTGATGCCTACCGGCTGACGGCGTTCCACGATCTGGTGTCGCTGTCGGGCTCGCTGATCATCGGGTTCGCGGTGACGGAAAACTACGCGCCCGCCGCCGATCTGTGGGAGGTCAGCCGAATCGATGAGACCTGGCAGGCGGATCAATGGGGTTATGACGAGGAGGCCGAGGAAATGGCGGCCACAAAACGTGATGCCTTCCTGCATGCGGACCGCTTCTTTCGGCTCTGTGGGTGAATTTGTGTCAATTCCCTCCGAAACACGATTGATTGTGAAGCAAATCGCATAAATCGCCTGTGAGACGACGAAAAAACTTTTGATTTCCCTTACGTCCGTTAGCCTTAACAACTTGACGTAGGGTTCAAGTTTTGGCCTTATCTGCGACCATTGGGGGGGTCCTCCCGAACAAACACGGCCGGTGTAAATGGTCGCACTACAGCCACCCGAGGGAGGGTGGCCCATCAGGAAGAGGTAAACATGAAAAAATCAGTCTTTATCGGGGCTCTTACAGTTGCTGGCCTTGCCGCCGCTGCTGCTCCGGCTGCGACGCTTGACGAAGTCAAAGCACGCGGCACATTGAACTGCGGCGTGTCGACAGGTGTTCCGGGCTTTGAAGCTCCGAATGCTGACGGTGAGTGGGAAGGCTTTGACGTCGACGTCTGTCGCGCCGTTGCCGCCGCTGTACTGAACGACGCGAAAGCCGTTGAGTTCGTACCGACAACCGGCAAGACACGCTTCACCGCGCTGGCCTCCGGCGAGGTCGACATGCTGTCCCGCGTGACAACATGGACCTTCAGCCGCGACGTCGACCTGAAGTTCGAATTTGTTGGCGTGAACTACTATGACGGCCAAGGCTTCATGGTTCCAAAAGAGCTGGGTGTCACATCGGCAACCGAGCTGGACGGCGCAACCGTCTGCATCCAGACCGGCACAACAACCGAGCTGAACCTTGCTGACTACTTCCGCGTCAACAACATGTCCTACGAGCCTGTGCCAATCGAAACACAGACCGAAGCTCAGCAGCAGTACCTTGCTGGCGCATGCGACGTGTACACAACGGACAGCTCCGCGCTGGCCTCCGTACGCTCGTCCTTCGCTGACACATCCGCGCATGTGATCCTGCCAGAAATCATCTCCAAAGAGCCACTGGGCCCATTGGTACGTCACGGCGACAACGAGTGGGGCGACATCGTGCGCTGGACTCTGAACGCGCTGATCGCAGCTGAAGAGCTGGGTGTGACCTCCGCAAATATCGGCGAGCTGTCCGCAGCCCCAACCGACAACCCAGAGATCAACCGTCTGCTGGGCACCGAGGGTAACCTTGGCGAGATGATGGGCCTCGACGCTCAATGGGCCGTTCGTGCCATCTCCGCTGGTGGTAACTTCGGCGAAAGCTTCGAGCGTCACATCGGTGAGAACACACCTATCGGCCTTGCACGTGGTTTGAACGCGCAGTGGACAGCCGGTGGCCTGATGTACTCCCCACCGTTCCGCTAAGAACTTCACGGGAAAGGGCGCGGTTCACCCCGCGCCCTTTTCTTATCTACCTTACGACAGCCGACCAAAAGCAGGCCGCCACGCGCAACGACGCGTCATGTAAAAGGGCCTGACCAGACAGGGGACGTCCACGATGACGACACTCACCGATCCGCCGAAGGATTCCTTCCGGCTTTCCATGCTGCTTTACGATACCCGCTACCGCTCGATGACCATTCAGGTGATCGCGTTGCTGGGCTTCTCGGCCTTTGTGTGGTGGCTCATCGGGAACACGGCGCAAAACCTGTCTGATCTGGGCAAGGAGCCCAGCTTCCGTTTCCTGAGCGAGCCTGCTGGCTACGACATCAACCAGCGCCTGATCGAATATAACTCGCAATCCTCGCATTTCCGCGCCGCCATGGTTGGCGTGCTGAACACGCTGGTCATTGCCGTGCTGGGCTGCATCCTCGCGACCATCCTCGGCGTTGCCATCGGGGTGCTGCGCCTGTCCAAAAACTGGATCGTCGCGCGCATCATGACCGTCTATGTGGAGATGTTCCGCAACGTGCCGGTGCTGCTTTGGATCGTGCTGGCCATGGCCATCCTGATCGAAACCCTGCCTGCGCCCAACGCCTTCCGGGGCGACACGCCGTCGGCCTCCATGCTGTTTGACAGCGTCGCCATCACCAACCGGGGCGTCTTTGTCCCGGCGCCGTCTTTCGCGAACGGGCTGGTCTCTGACGGGATGGGCTGGCTCATGGTTGTGGTCCTGTTCATCGCCAGCATCCTCGCCATCCGTTTCGTGCGCGCCAAGGCGACGGCCACGCAAAACGCCACCGGGGTGCGCCCGACGACGTGGTATTTGCAGCTTGGCCTTCTCGTGGTCCCAATGACAATCCTGCTGCTGGTGCTGGGCCTGCAATGGACCTCGCCGGAGCTGAAAGGTTTCAACTTCAAAGGCGGTCTGCACCTGCGCAACTCGCTGATTGCGCTGTGGCTGGCCCTGTCGCTCTACACCGCCGCCTTCATCGCTGAGAATGTGCGTTCCGGCATCATGGCCATCTCGAAAGGCCAGTCCGAGGCCGCCGGCGCGCTGGGGCTTCGCCCGAACCGCATCATGAACCTTGTGGTGCTGCCGCAGGCGCTGCGGGTCATCATCCCGCCGCTGATCTCGCAATATCTGAACCTGACCAAGAACTCGTCGCTGGCCATCGCGGTGGGCTATATGGACATCACCGGCACGCTGATGGGCATCTCGCTGAACCAGACGGGCCGCGAGTTGGAGACGCTGCTTTTGGGCATGCTGATCTACCTGACGATTTCCTTGCTGATCTCGACGGTAATGAACATCTACAACTCCCGCATGCAGCTGACGGAGCGCTAAGATGAGTGACACACACGCAAACACAGTCGCCTATGTCCGTGACACCATGCTGCCTGAGCGGGCGCCGCCCTCAATGGCCATCGGGCCGGTGGCCTGGGGCAAGGAGAACCTGTTCTCCGGGCCGATCAACACGATCATCACGCTGCTGTCGCTGGCCTTCATCTACTTGGTCCTGTCGATCCTGATCCCCTGGGCGTCGCATAACACCTGGGCCGCAACCTCGCTGGCCGATTGCCGCGAGATGACGGGCAAGGATCACGGCGCGGCCTGCTGGGGCGTGATCCGGGACCGCTGGCGGCAAATCCTGTTCGGCAATTACCCGGTGGATATGCGGTGGCGGCCTATTCTGGCGCTGATCCTGCTTTTCGTCGCGCTGGCGCCGGTGCTGTTCAGCCATTTGCCGCGCAAACTGCTCTACGTCTCGGCGGCCTATCCTTTCATCATGCCTTGGCTGGTCTGGGGCGGCACGTTCTGGCTGCCGGTCATGGTCGCCCTTGGCTTCGTGATCGCCTATGCGATCATCCGCTTCGGGGAGCCCGTGCTTGGCTCGCTTGGCTCCATGCTCGCAGCCGTTGCGGCGGCGCTGATCTGGTGGCTGTTTCTGGCCAGTCCGGTTGCGGAAGGCTTGGCCTCCGTGCTGCCGCTGGCGATTGAGAAGCTGGGCAGCTCGCGCGATATTGGCGGGCTGATGCTGGCCTTCGTGATCGGGGTTGTGGCCATTGGCTGCTCGCTGCCCATCGGCATCGTGCTGGCCCTTGGGCGTCAGTCCGACCTGCTGATCGTCAAGGCACTCTGCGTCGGCTTCATCGAGTTCATTCGCGGTGTTCCGTTGATCACGCTGCTTTTCGTGGCCTCGACGCTGCTGAACATCTTCCTGCCGCCGGGTACGAATTTCGACATCATCTTGCGGGTTATCATTATGGTGACGCTGTTCTCTGCGGCCTATATGGCGGAGGTGATCCGGGGCGGTCTGGCCGCTTTGCCGAAAGGTCAGTATGAGGGCGGCGACTCGCTGGGTCTCAATTACTGGCAGGCGCAGCGGCTGATCATCATGCCGCAGGCGCTGAAGATTGCGATTCCGGGCATCGTCTCCACCTTCATCGGGTTGTTCAAGGACACCACGCTGGTCTCCATCATCGGGCTGATGGACCCCATTGGCTGGGCCACGGCGATCCGGGCGGACACCGATTGGATCGGCATTCTGTGGGAGCTTTACGCCTTCATCGCGGTGCTGTTCTTCATCATCTGCTTCGGCATGTCCCGCTACTCCATGTATCTTGAGCGCAAGCTCAAAACGTCACACTAAAGGAGGTCTGTACTATGTCTGACCTGGCAACTGATCGCGAAATCGACCGCTCCAAGATGCAAGTCTCGGATGAGGTTGCGATTCAAATCACCAATATGAACAAGTGGTACGGGACCTTCCACGTGCTCAAGGATATCGACCTGACCGTGCAACGCGGCGAGCGGATCGTGATCGCGGGGCCGTCGGGCTCCGGCAAATCGACGCTCATCCGTTGCATCAACCGTCTGGAAGAGCATCAGCAGGGCCAGATCATCGTGGACGGCACGGAGCTGACCTCTGATCTGAAAAACATCGACAAGGTCCGCTCCGAGGTTGGCATGTGCTTTCAGCACTTCAACCTGTTCCCGCATCTGACCATTCTTGAGAATTGCACGCTGGCTCCGATCTGGGTGCGCAAGACCCCCAAGAAAGAGGCCGAAGAGGTTGCGATGCACTTCCTTGAGAAGGTCAAGATCCCAGAGCAGGCCAACAAATATCCCGGTCAGCTGTCTGGCGGTCAGCAGCAACGTGTGGCCATCGCGCGTTCCCTTTGCATGAAGCCGCGCATCATGCTGTTTGACGAGCCTACCTCAGCGCTTGACCCAGAGATGATCAAGGAGGTGCTCGACACGATGATTGAGCTGGCGGAGGAAGGCATGACCATGCTCTGCGTGACCCATGAGATGGGCTTCGCCCGTCAGGTCGCCAACCGCGTGATCTTCATGGACCAAGGCCAGATCGTGGAGCAGAACGAGCCGGAAGAGTTCTTCAACAACCCGCAATCCGAGCGCACGAAACTGTTCCTGAGCCAGATCCTCGGGCACTGATGTTCGCCGGACTACGACAGGCGAAAGCCCCGCGCCACAGGCTGCGGGGCTTTTTGCTGCCGACACACCTGTCACGACGGGTTGTGTACAGGTTGTGTACGGGTTGTGTACGCCCTAAATCAGCGCTTTCAGGTCGCGCGGCACCACGAAATTCAGCAGCCGTGCATCGCCGAATTTCAGGTCGGCCCAGCTGTCTTTTGGCACCTCTGACACCATGGTTGAGGTCGTTGGAAAGACGCTGAATCGCTCGTGTTTCGGGCGCGTTTCGCTGATCAGATCTGCAAAGCTGGCCATGCCCGGATTATGCCCGACCACCATCACATCACCCGGCTTTGCGGCGCGGATCTTGCTCAGGATCGTGTCGGGTGAGGCATGGTAAAGCCCTGCAATATAATCAATTTCCGGTTTGTCGGCGAATTGCTCCATGATGATCTGTGCCGTCATAACAGCGCGTTTCGCCGTCGAGCAGAGCAGCAGTTTGGGCACATGCCCACGGTCTGCAAGCCAAGCGCCCACGCGCTCCGCACCGACCTCTCCTCTGGCGTTGAGGGGGCGGTCATGGTCGTCCATGTCCAGATCATCCCAGCTTGATTTCGAGTGGCGGGTTAGGATCAGTTTCAGCGGTTCTCTCCCATGAAGCTGCGCATATGAAACGCGTTCTGCTCAACCATCCTTGCATAGCTTTGAGACACCGGACAAGCCCGCCGGACAGAACAGCCTAATTCCATGTTTTCACGGCCCTTTTCGGAGGCCAGATGCGCCTTGCAGGCAGGCACGTCATAGCCGTCTGCGGTCAAGGCGCGCGGGATGCAGGCGCTCAGGCAGGGTTGATCGCAGCTGTCGCAGGGCTTGGCCGGGGCAGGGGGCAGGGACAGCTTTTCGCGCAAGGCCAGCGCGCCGCGGTAGGAGACCATTAACCCCGCTTCGCTATGCACCAGCAGGTTGACCGGGCTTTGCCACGCATGGCCAGATTTCAGCGCCCAGCTGAAAAACGGCAGGAAGGGCGCGCCGCCAAAGGGAAACAACGCCTCGCCGTTTAGCTGCGTGGCCATGTCGCCCAAAACACGGCTGGACCAGCGGTCCATCGCGTCCGGCGCGTGGTCCAGCCACTCCGGGGAGGTTGAAAACGCGGCCCAGAAATCAGGTCTTGGACCAAATAACAGCAGAGTTTCGCACCAATCCGGCAAATGCTCTTTGGTTTCTGGGTGAAAGCCGCCCAGGATTAACAGGTTGTTAACCTCTGCCAGCGCCTCGATCTTGGCGTAGGTCACTTCTTGCGAAAGGGCAGCGCGAGGCTCCACCCGAATTTGCTGGGCCGGTCATCCTGCCATTCAAGCCCGATCTTCATGGTGTCATGCCCGTCGACGGGTTGCGGAATGTAGGTCCCGAAGATCTGGTCCCAGATCGACAGGGCAAACCCGTAATTGCTGTCATGCTCCGCCCGGTCCACCGAGTGGTGCACCCGGTGCATATCCGGCGTCACCAAAACCCGGCGCACAATCGCGTCGAGCCAGAGCGGCAGCTTGATATTGGCATGGTTGAACATCGCCGTGCCATTGAGGATGATCTCGAAGAGAATAACCGCCAAGGCGGCAGGACCCAGCAGATAAACAAGCCCTATTTTCAAGAGCATAGACAGCCCGATCTCCACGGGATGGAAGCGGATGGCGGTGGTCACGTCAATGTCCACATCGGCATGATGCACCCGGTGCAACCGCCATAGCAGCGGCACTTTATGGGTGATCAGATGCTGCAGCCAGATCGCGAAATCGAGGACCAGAATGGCGATGACAATCTCAAGCCAAGCGGGCCAAGCCAGCGCGTTGAACAGCCCCCAGCCATTGCTGCCTGCATCAATCGCGGCACCCACGGCCAGCAGCGGCAGGGCAAAGGCCATGAGGTTCAGAAACACGGCGTTCACCACGGTGAAGCCCCAATTGGTCGACCAGCGCGCGGCCCGTGACTGGGTCAAGTCGCGGCGTGGCATCAGCCATTCGATGCAGGCAAGCACCGCGAAGAGGCCCAAAAAGATGCTCAGGCGCGTGAGTGTTTCGTTTTCCATATCTGGCAAGATACGGGGAAACGGCATGGGATCAAGGGACGCGAAGCCGCAGCCTCAGCACGATGCCGTGACGCTAAAGACGGATGATCGAGCCCGCCCCGTGTTCAGTGAACAGCTCAAGCAGGCAGGCATTCGGCGCGCGCCCGTCAAGGATCACAACCGCCCGCGTGCCGCCGTTCAGCGCGGCGAGTGCTGTTTCGGTTTTTGGGATCATGCCGCCTGCAATGACGCCGTCTTTGGTCATGGTTTCGATGTCGGATTTGCTGAGCTCGGTCAGCACCTCGCCCTGCGCGTCCTTCACGCCGGAGACATCCGTGAGCAACAACAGCCGGTCCGCTTTCAACGCCGCAGCGACGGCTCCGGCGGCGGTATCGCCGTTGATATTATAGGTCTCCCCATCGCGCCCAATTCCCAGAGGGGCCACCACGGGGATGATCCCGGCGTCAAACATCTGCCGGATAATATGCGCGTTCACCTCTACTGGAGCCCCCACAAGCCCCAGTTTCGGATTGGCCGGCTCGCAGACAATCATGTTGTCATCCTTGCCCGACAGACCCACCGCACGGCCGCCCTGATCGTTGATCGCCTGCACAATCCGCTTGCCGACCTTGCCCGAAAGCACCATCTCCACCACTTCAACCGTGGCCGCGTCGGTGACCCGTTTGCCATCCAGAAACTCCGATTTGACCCCAAGCCGGTCCAGCATCTCGTTGATCATCGGCCCGCCGCCATGCACCACGACAGGGTTAATGCCGACCTGCCGCATCAGCGTCACATCGCGTGCAAAACTGGCCATGCCCTCGTCGCTGCCCATCGCGTGGCCGCCCAGCTTTATGACCACGGTCGCGCCGGAATAGCGTTGCATATAAGGCAACGCCTCTGACAAAGTGCGCGCAGTGGCGATCCAGTCTCTGTTCATTGAGGTCTGCTTTTTCATCTTGGTTCCAATGGTCTGCCGCATCCTGTTACCCTGTGCGCAGCAACCTGCCAAGCCTCGTGAGCCGCATTGTATTTCGCCCAGCCACAGCTAGGCTTACCCCAAATATGGAGAGGCTCGATATGAGTGACGACCCCAAAATTATGCTGCTGACCGGTGCGAGCAGGGGCATCGGGCACGCGACCGTCCGCCGGTTCAGCGCCGAGGGGTGGCGGGTGATCACCTGCTCCCGGCACGCGTTTCCCGAAGAGTGCCCTTGGGGCGGCGGGGAGGAGAACCATGTGCAGGTCGATCTCGCCGATCCCAAAAACACGATTGAGGCGATTGAGAGCATTCGCTCCCGGCTCGACGGCAAGCTACATGCGCTGGTGAACAATGCGGGGATTTCGCCCAAGGGCGAGGGCGGTGCGCGTCTCAATACGTTGGACACGGACCTGCGGACATGGGGGCATGTGTTTCATGTGAACTTCTTCGCCTCCGTGGTTTTGGCGCGGGGGCTGAAGGCGGAACTGACCGCCGCCAAAGGTGCTGTGGTCAATGTCACCTCGATTGCGGGCAGCCGGGTGCATCCGTTTGCGGGTGCGGCTTACGCGACATCGAAAGCGGCACTTGCAGCATTGACCCGTGAAATGGCGCATGATTTCGGCCCGCTTGGCGTGCGCGTCAACGCTATTGCACCGGGCGAGGTGCGCACCGCGATCTTGTCGCCGGGCACAGAAGAGATGGCCGATGAATTGCCAATGCGCCGCTTGGGCGAACCAGACGAGGTTGCCGCCGCGATCCTGTTTTTATGCTCCGAAGGCGCGAGTTACATCTCCGGCACGGAGATCGAGGTGAACGGCGCGCAGCACGTCTAGATCAGTCCAGCCCGGCGATGATGCTGCGCAATGTGGCAATGCCGTCGGATTTTTCGGACGAGGTCAAAACGATCTCCGGGAAGGCGGCAGGGTGCTTCGACAAAGACTGGCTGACGCCGTCGATCAGTTTTGGGATATGCGCCTCCTTGATCTTGTCGATCTTGGTCAGCACCACCTGAAAGGTCACAGCGGAGCGGTCGAGCAGGTCCAAAATGTCCTGATCCACTTTTTTGACGCCATGCCTTGCATCAATCAAAACAAAGGCCCGGCGCAGGGTTTGCCGCCCCGAGAGGTAGGACTTCAGCAGCCTTTGCCATTTCTCGACCACGGGCAGCGGGGCCTCCGCAAAGCCATATCCGGGCAAATCCACGAGGTAATGCGAGTCTTGCAGGGTGAAGAAGTTGATCTCTTGGGTGCGGCCGGGCGTGTTTGAGGTGCGGGCGAGCGCCTTGCGGCCGGTCAGCGCGTTGATCAGGCTGGACTTGCCGACATTGGAGCGGCCTGCAAAGCAAACCTCCTTGCGGTCGGCTTCCGGCAAGCCGTTCATCGCGACCACGCCTTTCAGAAAATCGGTTTCGCCTGCGAAAAGCTTGCGGCCCAGCTCTTGCTCTGCCGGGTCAGGCTGTGGGGCGACGGAAAATTGAAATGCCATGGGAAATCCCCTTGCCTGAAAGGCGTTACAGAACGCGCGCTGTGTCGCCCAAGCCTATCTCACCGCCTTGGGTTACGGTGGCGTAGACCCCGAAATCCTGATGGTTCCAGGTCTGCAGCGCACCCAAAGTGTCGGCGTCGCGCGCGCCGGTTTCAGGGTTTGCAGTTGTGGCAAGGCAGCGGGTGATGCGCTCTTGGACCTCCAGCCGGACATCGCCGATGGCAAGAGTTTTGCCGATCCAATTGAACTCCGTCCAGGCTGCGGGGCCGTCGAGCCAAATATTTGCCCGCCACCGCCGGGTGGACAGGTCACTGCCACACTTGGCCTCGACGGCCACATGGCTGGCCAGATTGGCAATCGAGACGGAGGGGAAATCCGTGTCCGTCATGCCTCGCTCCGGCACTCTGATGACCCGCGTCGATTGCGCCCTGTCCTCGGGCATCAAGGGGCGGACCCATTCGATCAGCTTGTCCGCGTCCCGCTCGGGGTGGAGCGTGACATCGGGGCGGTTTGGATGGCGCAAGGTTATGGTTTCACTGGTCTCGTCCAGCGTGGCCTCGATGGCCATCAAGGCCGGAGCCTTCGATCCACGCGAAAAATTCGCGCAAGGGGCCCAGGCCGTCCCATCCGTCTTGGCGCCCTCATGTGCCACCGCCCAGGTGCGGTCCCAGGGCAAGGTTTGCCCTGCGATCAGCTTGGCTTTTTGAAGTGCCTCATGCCCATGGCTCTTGATCGGGTGCCGCCAGAGTTGGTGAACACGCGCGGTCATTCTTCGGTTTTCGGGCGTCGTTTGAAGCTGGAAATGATGTTGCCGAACAGGTCTGGCTTATATCCTTGGCTACGCATGATGGCGTATTGCTGCACGAAGGTGATGACGTTGTTGGCGATCCAGTAGAGGACCAGACCGGAGGCAAAGCTGCCCAGCATGAACATGAACACCCATGGCATCCAGGCAAAGATCATCGCCTGCGTGGCGTCGGTGGGCGCGGGGTTCAGCTTTTGCTGCAGCCACATCGAGATGCCCAAGATGATCGGCAAAACGCCCAGCGAGAAGATGAAGAAGATGGAGCCGACCTCAGGTGTGCCCCATGGCAGCAACCCGAACAGGTTCAGGATCGAGGAGGGGTCTGGCGCGCTGAGGTCGCGGATCCAGCCGAACCATGGCGCGTGGCGCAGCTCGATGGTGACGAAAATCACTTTGTAGAGTGAGAAGAAGATCGGAATCTGCATCAGGATCGGCAAACACCCGGCCGCCGGGTTCACCTTGTTGTCCTTATAGAGCTTCATCATGCCTTGCTGAAGTTTCTGCCGGTCGTCGCCCGCGCTTTCCTTGAGTTTTTCCATCTCGGGCTGAAGCTCTTTCATCTTCGCCATGGAGACATAGGATTTGTAGGCCAGCGGCAGCAGCACCGCCTTGATCAGCAGGGTCAGCACGATAATTGACCAGCCCATATTGCCGATCAGCACGTTGAGCCAATGCAGGACAGCAAAGATGGGTTTGGTGAGGAAGAAGAACCAGCCCCAGTCGATGGAGTCGATGAACCCTTCGATGCCGCTTCGCTCGTAGTTACGGATCGACTCCCATTCCTTGGCCCCGGCAAACAGGCTGCTCTGCGAGGTTGCGGTCTCTCCGGGTGCGACGGACAGCGTCAGCTGGCGGGCTTCGGTTTGATATATGTCGGCCTGTGGCACGTATTTGGTAACGGAGGTGAAGGGCGTACCCGGGGTCGGGATAAGCGTCGTCATCCAGTTCTTGTCGGTAAAGCCGACCCAGCCGTTTTCCGTGACTTCGGTCAGCTGCGCGTTGGAAGCTTCGCGGGCGATCACGTCCAGTTCGGGCATGTCGTTATAGTCGATCTCCGTCAGCTCGCCATCGGCCATGCCGACCATGCCTTCATGCAGGATGAAGAAGCCCACGACATCCGGCTCGCCGTGGCGCGCGACGATGCCGTAGGGTTGCAGCTTGCGGGCCGTGTCGGAGGTGTTCTCGACCGATTGGGTGATGGAGAACATGTAGTCGTCATCGATGGAGACCTCGCGGCGGAAGATCAGCCCCGCGTCGTTTGCCCATTTCAGCATGACCGGGCTATCTACGCCCAATGTGGTGCCGCTTTCGACCTGCCAAGGGGTGTTGGCGTTCGGGACCTGCTCGTATGTCAGATCGCCTGCGGGAGCCCAGCCATAGAGCGCATAATATGCGTTGGGGCTGCCAACCGGCGACAGCAGCGTCACGATCTCGGCGTCTTCGTCCAGCGTTTCGCGGTAGTCTTTCAGCGACAGATCATCAATGCGGCCGCCGGTCAGGGACAGGGTCCCCTTCAGCTTGGGCGTGTCGATCGTGATGCGTTCAGCGGTGGCCAGTGCGGCCTCCCGGCTTTCAGACGGGGTGACGGGGACCAAGGCCGTGCCGGGGGCAGGCGCGATTTGTCCCGTGGTGCCTGCATCCTGAGTTGTCTCAGCGGTTTGGGTTGCCGTGGCCGGGGCTTGCTCCTCAGGTGGGAAAATCAGGAACCAGACCATGATGACGAGAAAGCTGAGCGCTGTCGCGAGGATAAGATTCTTGTTCTGATCGTCCATTTTGGAAGCCGCCGCCTGACTGAAGTTTGTGCAGGTTGTTCAATAGGCTGAGCATGGAAAGGTCAAGCGGTTTTCAGGGAAGCTATTCGCCGATTGACCATGAAAATCAGGGCTATTCTAACCGATGCGTTTGCCTAGGACGGGCGCGTTGTTCAGCGTGTTCTGGTGGTGCAGGATCCAGTCGATGGTTTTGTCGAATGGCATGGGGCGGGCGATTGCGAAGCCTTGCAGATGGTTGCAGCCCAGCTGAGACAGCAACGATTGTTCACCAATGTTTTCAACACCCTCCGCGAGGGTTTCGATGCCCAACCGTTCCCCCAGCCCGATGATGGCTGCGACCATGCGCTGTTGTTCGGGGTCGGAGTCCACATTTGCGACGAAGGAGCGGTCGATCTTGATGCGGTCAACGGCGAAGCGGCGGATGTTGGACAGGGAGGCATGGCCGGTGCCGAAATCATCCAGATCAATGCCAAAACCCTGCGACCCTAAGGCGCGGATGTTGCGGGTGATGATATCGTCGTCATGTTCCGAGATCACAGTCTCGATGATTTCGACAGTCAGCCGCGACGGGTCCAGCTCGAACCGGTCAACGTCCCACTTTATCCGCTCCACAAGGCTTGGGTTTCTCAGCTCCTGAGTGGCAAAATTCACGGAGACCGCAGGCACCAAAGCGCCGGCTTTGTCCCATTCCGACAAGGAGCGCAGGGTCTGGTTGAGGATCGCCTCGCCCAGCTCTTCAAGACGGTGTGCGGCTTCCAGCGTGGGAACAAAGGCGGTGGGCGGCAGGATGCCCTTCGTGGGGTGCTCCCAGCGGGCGAGGGCTTCAAAGCCGGTAATCTCACCCGTATCTGTCGAAATCTGAGGTTGAAACCACGGCTTGATCTGGCCGTTTTCCAAAGCTTGCAGCACCTCTTCGGAGAGGGCGGACTGGATCGGCGCGATGGTGCGATGGGAGTATCCACGGATCGCGCGCGGGGCGTTTTGCATCGCTTCATCAAGCGCCGCTTTGGCGGCGGTGAGCATAGCGGTACCGGTGCGCTCATCGGCGCGGGCGTCCAGACAGAAGCCCGAGGACAGGGTGACATGAAAGACGCCGCCATCCAATTGCAACGGGGCAGAGGTCGCCTCGTCAATGCGTTCGCAGAGGGTCAGAACGGCGCTTGTTTCGGGGGCGCGGATCGCGCGCACAATCACGCCAAAACTGTATGGTGACAGGGCCATCACGTCGTCGCCGGCGCGCACGGCGCTTTTCATACGATCCAGAACCAGTTTCATGGCGGTGTCGATGGCCACCCGGTCAAGGTCCTGGGCGAATTCGGAAAACTTGTCGATGCTGAAGACAATGCAGGCGGTTTTCTTGGCGGAGGGACCGGAGGCGAGCTCCGCTTCCAGGAGGGTGACCAGTCCTTCTTCCCCTTCTTCCGTGAGCCTGCGCGTGGCGGGCGGGGCGTCCCTATCCCGTGTGTTCATTGCCAACATTACCATGGCCGGAAAGGTCAGCGCGATGGCCAGAAGGATCGTGTCGGAGCTTAAGATATAAGCGGTGACGGACGCGACGGGGACAAGCACGAGTGCGATGCTGAGCACGGTCCGCCTGATGACGGAATGGGGTAAATGAAGGATCGATTGGGTCACTGACTGATACACGCTTAAAATCCCCGCAACTGAAGTTACGTGGACGCTAGCGGGGCGTAGTGTTTGGAAGGTTAACGTGGCTGCGGCAGTTGCCACGCATTTTCACTAATTTGTCGGAGCCTTCGTCTCCAGACCTGCAAAATCAAACAATTCCGGGTCCAGCAAATGCGAGGGCCGGGCGTTCATCAAGGCGCGGAACATTTTCTGTCGGCGTCCGGGGGATTTGGCCTCCCAACCGTTCAAAAGCTCTTTGATGTTCTGACGTTGCAACCCGTCCTGCGAGCCGCAGAGGTCGCAGGGAATGATCGGGTATTGCATGGCTTTGGCAAAGCGCGCGCAGTCATCCTCGGCGACATAGGCCAGCGGGCGATACAGGAACAAATCCCCCTCTTCATTGACCAGTTTGGGCGGCATGGTGGACAGGCGGGACCCGTGGAAAAGGTTCAAAAAGAAGGTTTCCAGAATGTCGTCGCGGTGATGGCCCAGCACCACGGCGCTGCAGCGTTCCTCGCGGGCAATGCGGTAGAGGTTGGCACGTCTGAGCCGCGAGCAGAGCGCGCACATGGTGCGCCCGGCAGGGACCTTGTCCATGACGATGGAATAGGTGTCCTGATACTCGATCCGGTGGGGGACTTTCATGGTTTCCAGAAAGTCCGGCAGCACCGTGGCCGGGAAGTTTGGCTGGCCTTGGTCGAGGTTGCAGGCCAAGATCTCAACAGGCAGGACGCCGCGCCATTGCAGCTCTGTCAGGGCGGCGAGCAGGGTGTAGCTGTCCTTGCCGCCAGACAGGCAGACCAGCCATTTCGCGCCACGTTCCACCATGCCGAAATCGTCGATTGCCGCGCGGGTGTCGCGGATGATGCGCTTGCGCAGCTTTTTGAACTCGGTGGTCGAGGGCGCGCCATGAAAGAGCGGGTGAATGTCGTCGGGTTGGTCAAGCATGGCCTCTCCTTACCTTTGTCGCGGGGTCGGTGGAAGGGGCGGCGGCGCGAATGTTCACCTGTTGCGGTCCTTGGGGTCTGGCACGTCGTCGACCCCCATGCCGCCCCAAGGATGGCAGCGCGCGATGCGTTTGGCGGCCAGCCATGTGCCGCGCAGCCCGCCATGTTTTTCCAAAGCTTCCATCGCATAGGCCGAGCAGGTCGGGTCGTAGCGGCAGTTGAAGCCGACCCAGGAGCTGAAGGTTTTGCGGTAGACGCGCACGGGCAGGGAGATGACGAAGGCCAGTGGGGTCATGTGTGTAGCGTCTTGAGCGCGCGGCGCAAATCGTCCAAGAGCTTTGCGAAGTTCCGTTCGGCGGTTTTCTCGAAACGGCCGACAAGCACGTAGTCGAAGCCGGGCGTGCCATGTGTCGGCAGGACGGCGCGGGCAATCTCGCGCAGGCGGCGTTTGGCGCGGTTGCGGGCCACGGCGTTGCCGACTTTCTTGGAGCAGGTGTAGCCCACGCGGATTGCGGGGTCGCCATCGGCGCGGTCATAGGCTTGCAGCAAAAACCCGGTGGCGGCGGCGCGTCTGCCTTTGGCGGCGCGCAGAAAGTCGCGACGCTTGGTCAAAGTCGCAGGCAAAACGGAAACCGCCGGAGGCTGGGTTGCGTCCGGGACGGGATGTCCTGCTACGCGTGCCTCCGGCGGTTCCAATACTGTGGGGAGATCGGCGGCGCTTACGCGCTCAGCGATTTCCGGCCTTTTGCGCGGCGCGCGTTCAGGATTTTACGGCCAGCTTTGGTTGCCATGCGCGCACGGAAGCCGTGGCGGTGTTTGCGAACCAGGTTCGACGGCTGGAATGTACGTTTGCTCATCGGGAGCCTCCTTGCGGGTGCGGGCGGAAAATCACTGAGATTCGAGGCCCAACCATGATCAGAACCCGGGTCATAGACAGGCGCGTGCGGCCCGTCAACGGCAATGGCGCCGCTGAGCGGCCTGTTTTTGCAACAATCTGCGTCCGAATGCATGCACAGACCGCGATCTTGGGGTCAAGACGTAGCGTTCCGGGCAAAAAACGCGCTCAACTGTTCACTCCAGATCAACCCACCGTGAGCGCGGTATCGCGGAGGGAGTGTTTTCGTCATGAAGGGCGCAACATTACTTTTCAAGGACCGACCCGAAATGAGTGACATGACCCATACGCCCGACAAACCTGCGCTTCAAAAGCGGTTGCCGATCATCATGGTCGCGGTCGCGGCCCTTCTGGGGGCCTTCTTCTTGCGCGACTACCTGAGTTTTCAAGCCTTGCAAGAGAACCGCGAAGCGCTGATCACCTTTCGTGACGCCAATTACCTGCTGGCCGTTGTTCTGTTTATCGCGGTCTATATCGTGATTGTGGCGTTCTCGCTGCCGGGGGCTGCCATTGCGACCCTGACGGGCGGCTTTCTCTTCGCGACCTTTCCGGGTGCGCTTTATAACGTGTTGGGGGCGACCATCGGGGCGACCGCGATCTTTACGGCGGCGCGCATCGGTTTTGGTGATAAGCTGGCCGATAAGATGGAGACCGGGTCCGGCCTTGTGAAAAAGATCAAAGACGGCATCGACGAGAACCAATGGTCGGTTCTGTTCTTGATCCGTTTGATACCAGCGGTGCCGTTCTTCGTCGCCAATCTGGTGCCGGCGCTGGTCGATGTGCCGTATCGGCGCTTTGTGATTTCGACCTTCTTTGGGATCATTCCGGGTTCGGTGGTATACACCTCCGTCGGAGCTGGGCTGGGCGAGGTCTTCGAGCGCGGCGAGACGCCAAATCTGGGGATCATCTTTGAGCCGCATATCCTGCTGCCGATCCTTGGGCTCTGCGCTCTTGCGGCTTTGCCCATTTTGCTGAAAGCCGTGCGCGGCAAAGAAGGTATCTAAAACCATGACAAAACTGAAAACGGACCTGTTGGTCATAGGGGCTGGGTCCGGTGGGCTGTCGGTGGCCGCAGGGGCCGTCCAGATGGGCGCCGATGTTGTGCTGCTGGAAGACCACAAGATGGGCGGCGATTGCCTGAATTACGGCTGCGTGCCCTCCAAGGCGCTGATCGCGGCGGGCAAGCAGGCGCATCTGATGCGCAATGGGGCCAAGTTCGGCGTGGCCAATGTTACGCCAAAGGTCGATTACGCCGCGGCCAAGGACCATGTGAACAGCGTGATCGCCACGATTGAACCCGTCGACAGCGTGGAGCGGTTCGAGGGGCTTGGCGTCAACGTCATTCAGGAGCGTGGCCGTTTCATTGACGCGGACACGGTTCAGGCGGGCGCGTATGAAATAACGGCGCGGCGCATCGTGGTGGCGACCGGGTCGTCTCCATTTGTGCCGCCGATACCGGGGCTGGACGCCGTTCCCTACCTGACCAACGAAACCCTTTGGGAGCTGCGCGAGCAGCCCGGACATCTGCTTGTTGTCGGCGGTGGCCCGATTGGCATTGAGATGGCGCAGGCGCATTTGCGGCTGGGCTCCATGGTGACGGTGATCGAGGGCGGCAAGGCGATGGGCAAGGATGATCCCGAGCTGGCGGCGGTCGTTTTGGACCGTTTGCGCGAGGAAGGGCTTGTGATCGAAGAAGACGCGATGGCCGAAGAGATTTCGGGCAAAGCGGGCGACATCACCGTCAAGGCCAAGGATGGCCGGGTGTTCAACGGCACCCATCTGCTGATGGCGGTGGGGCGGTCGGCCAATGTGAATGATCTCGGGCTCGACAAGGGCGGCATCGCCTACGGCCGGGCTGGGATCGAGGTGGACGCGTCGATGCGGACATCCAACAAAAAGGTTTACGCCATTGGTGACGTTGCGGGGCAGCTGCAATTTACCCATGTGGCCGGGTATCATGCGGGCGTGGTGATCCGCTCCATCCTGTTCGGGTTGCCGTCGAAGGCCAAGCAGGACCACCTGCCTTGGGCCACCTATACGGATCCTGAGCTGGCCCAAGTGGGCCTGACAGAGGCGCAGGCGCGCAAGAAACACGGGGCCGCCGTCGAGGTTGCCCGGTTCGAGCTGCACGAGAATGACCGCGCCATCGCCGAGGCCAAGACCACCGGTTTCATCAAGGTTATGGTCGTGAAAGGTCGGCCTGTCGGGGCCTCCATTGTAGGGGCGTCGGCGGGGGATTTGATCGGGGTCTGGGCGCTGGCTATCGCAAATAAGCTGAAAATGAGCCAAGTTGCCGGTATGGTTGCGCCCTACCCGACTTTGGGCGAGGTCAACAAACGCGCGGCGGGGGCATATTTCTCCCCTAGACTGTTTGAAAACGCGATGGTCAAACGGGTGGTGGGCCTTGTGCAGCGGTTTTTGCCGTAAAGCGGGCTATGTCAAGATTTGCATTTCGGCGTTGAGAGGAGAGAGGCTGTTGATTAAGTCGCTGTCAGGTCGGTTTCTGATCCTGTCCATCATCTTTGTGATGGCGGCAGAGGTGCTGATCTTCGTGCCCTCCGTGGCGCGCTACAGGCAGGACTATCTGGCGGACCGTCTCGAAAAGGCGCAGATCGCGTCGCTCTCGGTGCTGGCCTCCGAAAACACCCAGATCCCTGCGAATTTGGCGCAAGAGCTGCTGGACAATGCGGGGGTCTATAACGTGGCGCTGCGGCGCGATGTGGTCAGCCAATTGGTGCTGTCCTCTCCGGTGCCGGGCTCCGTGACGACTATGGTCGATCTCAGGGAGCCGTCCGCACTCTATCTGATGTCAGGCGCGCTGCGCCAGCTGATGATACCTGCCGACGGGGTGATCCGGGTCATCGGCTCACCGACAAATGCGGCGGGGACCCTGATCGACGTCACCATGCCGCAAGCGCCTCTGCGCGACGCCATGATTGACTACGGCATCCGCATTTTGCTGCTGTCATTGGTGATCTCCGTGGTCTCTGCGCTGCTGCTGTTTGTGGCGGTGCGCAGGTTCATGGTGCGCCCTGTGAAACGCGTGGTCGAGCATATTGCGCATTATGCCGAGGCGCCGGAAGACGCCCGCCGTATCCTGAACCCGCAATCCAATATCAACGAGCTGCGTTCTGCCGAGGAGGCTTTGGCCCAACTGCAAACCCAGCTCACCGGCGCGCTGCGGCAAAAGGAGCGGCTGGCCCAATTGGGCGGCGCGGTGGCCAAGATCAGCCATGACCTGCGCAACATTCTCACCACCGCGACGCTGCTTGCGGACCGTATGGAGCGCAGCGAGGATCCGGCCGTCCAGCGCTCTGCGCCCAAGCTGGTCAACTCGCTGAGCCGGGCGGTCAGTCTATGTGAGGGCACGCTGGCCTTTGGCCGCGTCGAGGAACCTGCACCGAGCCTCAACCGGGTTGTGTTGTCTGAATTGGTCGATGACGTGCTGGAAGGCGAGCGGCTGGCCTCTGACGGGTCGGTCACATTGCTTGACCAGGTCGAGCCGGGCATGACCGTGCGCGTCGACGAGGAGCAGCTGTTTCGCGTCCTTGGCAATCTGGTGCGCAACGCCCGTCAGGCGATCGAGGCTACAGGCGCGCCCGGCACCATCAAAATCACCGCTCATGAGACGGAGCAGGACTGGCATATCGGCGTGTGCGATACCGGCCCCGGCCTGCCGCCCAAAGCCCAGGAACATCTGTTCCGCCCCTTTGAAGGTGGCGTGCGTAAAGGCGGGACGGGCCTCGGGCTGGTGATTGCCTCAGAGCTGGTGCAAGGCCATGGCGGCTCCCTGTCGCTCCGGAAAACCGACGAGACCGGCACCGAGTTCGCCCTCACCCTGCCAAAAAACCCGCTTCAAATAGACCAAGCCGCCGAATAGCGCGAAACAGCGCCGCTTTGCCCTTGCAAAGCGATAGGGTGAGGTTTAAGTCCACCGACACGCGGATTGGTAGCTCAGTTGGATAGAGTACTTGACTACGAATCAAGGGGTCGGGGGTTCGAATCCTCCCCAGTCCGCCA
>CAYXIZ010000017.1:0-8783 GCA_964465485.1 uncultured Rhodobacterales bacterium
GAGATCGGCTGCGGCTGGGGCGGGTTTGCGGAATATGCCGCCAAGGAGCGGGGTTTGAAAGTCACGGGCCTGACGATCAGCCAGGAGCAGCATGACTATGCCGTGGCGCGGATGGCGCGGCTGGGCCTGAGCGACATGGTCGAGATCAAGATGCAGGATTACCGCGACGAGGAGGGGATGTATGACGGCATCGCCTCCATCGAGATGTTCGAGGCGGTGGGCGAGAAATACTGGCCGGTCTATTTTGACACGGTGCGCGAGCGCCTCAAGCCCGGCAAACATGCCACGTTGCAGATCATCACCGTGCAGGACAAGCGCTGGCACGTTTACAAGCGCGGCGTGGACTTCATCCAGAAATATATCTTTCCGGGCGGCATGCTGCCCAGCCCGACCGTGCTGCGCCAAGAGATCGCGCGTGCGGGGCTGCACCTGAAGGGCTCGATTGAGTTCGGGCAGAGCTATTCGGACACGCTGCGGCGCTGGCACGAGACCTTCAACGCGCGCTGGGACGACGTCGCCGCTTTGGGGTTTGACGCGCGGTTCAGGCGCATGTGGAATTTTTACCTCACTTCTTGCGCGGGCACATTTTGGAGTGGAAACTGCGACGTAACGCAGATTACCATGACGCGACCGGTGACGGGGGCGGAGTAAGCGCCTTCCAAACGACAAAAACGCGCCCAGATAGAAGCCGGAGCAATCGGCGGGGCAGATTAGAGGGGCACGCTCATGCCAACAGCCGCACGCGTCATCGCCGCGCTACTTTTCGCGTTGCTCGGATATATTATTGCGGGCTGGGTCAAGCCGCTGCTGCCCGAGGGGCAGCCGACCCCGTATCTTTACCCCGTCAGCACCATTGTGCCCGCGCTATGTGCGTGGAAAGTGGTGGGCCGCCTGATCGGGCGGGGCTGGACCAACGCCATCAACACCGGCGTTTACGGCATGGCCGTGGCGCTGTTCTTCACGCTTTTGACCTTTGCGATTGGCGAGATGGTCAAGCGCTCCATGCGGTTTCAATATGACGGGCCGATGGACGCCATCGTGGGCATGTTCGGCATCGTGCTGGAATATGGCGCGCTGCTGCTGGCCCCGCATATTCTGGCGGTTATTCTGATCGGTGGGGCCGTGACCGGGGCCGTCGCGGAATGGGCGGAGAATAAGTGGCATTGAGCCTGCCCCCAGCGGTTTTTCTCTTTGGGACATTGCGCGACCTCAAGCTGCTTGAGGTTGTTTTGGGTGCGGTCCCTGACGTCTGTGCGGCGGTGTTGCCCGATGCGCGGGTAGCGCGGGCCAAGGGGCAATCTTACCCGGTGCTGGTCGCCGCCGAGGGGCAAAACGCACAAGGGGTGATTTTGCGCGACCTGAGCGCCGCGCAGCTGGCGCGGCTGGATTATTACGAGGCACCTTACGAGTACACGCGCACCCCGGCGCAGCTGGATGTGGGGCCTGCGGATGTTTACCGCCCGCCAAGCGCGCTGGAAGAGCAGGGCGGCGAGGATTGGTCTTTGGCTGCGTGGCAGGCCGAGCACGGGCCTTTGATGCGCGAGGCAGCGGTGGAGATCATGGAGGGGTTTGGCTCCGTGGAGCCTGCGTTGATCGCGGCCCGTATGCCGGTTATTCGCATCCGTGCCCAGCAAAGAGTGAACGCCCGCGCACGGGTGACGCCGACGCGGCTGCGCCGCGCGCATGACCGCTCGGATGTTGTCATCAGCGGCCATCGCAGGCCCTATTCGCATTTCTTCGCCGTGGAGGAGATCGACGTGGCCCCGCGGCGGTTTGACGGGTCCATGCCTGAGCCTTCGGAACGCGCCGTGTTCATGATGTCGGATGCGGTGACCGTGCTGCCCTATGACCCCAAGCGCGACCGGGTGCTGCTGATCGAGCAGTTCCGCGCCGGGGCCTATCTGCGCGGCGACGCCAACCCTTGGGCGCTGGAGGCCATTGCCGGGCGGCAGGACCCCGGCGAAAGCGCGGAAGAAACCGCACGTCGCGAGGCGCTGGAGGAAACCGGGCTTACGCTGGGGCCGCTGGAGCTGGTCGCGCGGTATTACGCGTCTTCTGGGTGTTGTTCGGAATATATGACCTCCTTTGTCGCGGTGGCCGATCTGCCGGACGGGATCGAGGGCGTGGGCGGCATGGAAGGCGAGGCGGAGGATATCCGCTCCATGCTGGTGCCATTTGAGGCGTTGCAGGCGGCGCTGGCCTCGGGCGAGGCGGAGAACGGCCCGTTGGTGATGACGGCGCTTTGGCTGGGGCTGCATCGCGACCGGCTGCGGGGCTTGGGGTAACGTCGCTTTTGGTTGAGTTCATGCGACGGCCCGCCTAGATGTTTGAGCACTGACATATGCTGCCGGAGGGGCCTGACATGAGCACGAAAGAAAACCTTGCGGAGCTGATCGGCAACACGCCTTTGATCCGGCTGAACGCCGCCTCTGAGGCGACGGGCTGCGAAATCCTTGGCAAATGCGAGTTCATGAACCCCGGCCAATCCGTCAAGGACCGCCCCGCGCTGACCATCATCCGCAACGCAATTGACACGGGCGCGCTGAAGCCCGGCGGCACGATTGTGGAAGGCACGGCGGGCAATACCGGGATCGGGCTGGCGCTGGTGGGGGCTTCGATGGGGTTCAAGACGGTGATCGTCATCCCCGAGACCCAGAGCCAGGAAAAGAAAGACATGCTGCGCCTTGCGGGGGCGGAGCTGGTGCAGGTGCCCGCGGCACCCTACCGCAACCCCAACAACTTTGTGCGCTACTCGGAACGGCTGGCGCGGGAATTGGACAAGACCGAGCCCAATGGCGCTGTCTGGGCCAATCAGTTCGATAATGTGGCCAACCGGCAAGCCCATATCGAGACGACCGGCCCCGAGATTTGGGAGCAGACCTCCGGCAAGGTGGATGGGTTCATCTGCGCTGTGGGCTCGGGAGGGACCCTGTCCGGCGTGGCGATGGCGCTCCAGCCCAAGGGCGTGAAGATTGGTCTGGCGGACCCGATGGGGGCGGCTTTGTATGACTGGTACACCAAGGGTGAGCTGACCATGGAAGGCGGCTCGATTGCCGAAGGCATCGGGCAGGTGCGGATCACCAAGAACCTTGAGGGGCTGACCCCGGATTTCACCTGTCAGGTGCCTGACGAGGAAGCGTTGCCTTACGTGTTCGACATGCTGAAAGACGAGGGGCTGTGCCTGGGCGCGTCCTCGGGGATCAACGTGGCGGGCGCGGTGCGTATGGCCAAGGATATGGGGCCGGGCCACACCATCGTGACCATTCTGTGCGATTACGGCACGCGCTATCAGTCCAAGCTGTGGAACCCTGAGTTTTTGCGCGAAAAAGGCCTGCCATGCCCTGACTGGCTGTCAGATGCGGGCCGCGCCTTGCCGACTGTTTTCGAAGAGTGATGCGGCGTCTTCTCTGCGCGCTGCTGCTGGCCTGCGCTGCCCTGACGGGCGGTGTCGGTGTCGGCGGCGGCGTGCAGGCGCAGGAAGAGCTGAGTGTCACGCAGATGGTGGCACCGGATTACGGCGACTGGGAGCGCGAAGCGCGTATGGCCGAGGAGGTGCTGGACGCGGGCCAAGCCTCCAATGAAGAGCTGGACGCGCTGCGGACCAGCTTGGCTGCGTGGCGCGGGAGGTTTCTTGACACGCAAGATATCAACGCGCAACGCATCGCCACGCTGCGTGAGCAGGTGGCGGCTTTGGGGCCGGTGCCGGAAGGCGAGGCTTCCGAGCCAGAGGAGATCGCGGCGCGGCGCAGCGCGCTGAACACGGCCCTCAATGAAGCGCTGGCCCCGGTGCGCACGGCTGAGGAGGCCTATACCCGCGCCAATGGGCTGGTCGCCCAGCTGGATCAGCAGGTGCGCGACCGACAGGCGGAGCGCGTGTTGCGCTTTGATCCGACGCCTTTGAACCCGGTGAACTGGCCCAAAGCGGTAAGCGCCTTGGTGCTGGTAGGCGAGGCGGCCGGGGGCGAGATCATCAATAACTATACCTCTGGCGGCACGCGGGCGAGCGTGTGGCGCGACCTGCCTTACACATTGGCGCTGGTGGTTGTGGGGCTGATCCTTGTGGTCCGCTCGGGCCGCTGGATCGAGCGCGGGTTGCGGGCCTTGAAGGCACGCCGCCGTGACGGGCGCGCGGCGTTTCGGGTGGGCACGTTTTTGGCCTCGATCTTCGGGGTGATCTTGCCGGTCTCGGGCGTGTTGCTGCTGTTGACGGCGGTGGAATCCACCGGGCTGACGGCCACTGTGGGCGATCAGGTGATTTATATTCTGGCGACCATCGTGGCCTTTCTGGCCGCCGCGCGCTGGCTGTCGAACCAAGTGTTTCCAAGGGCCAGCCCGCCGCAGCCGCTGCTGAACTTAGACGATCGGTGCCTCAGGCGGGGGCGGTTCTACACCATCAATCTGGGCCTGTTGCTGGCCTTGCAGCAGGGCATTGATCTGCTGGCTGACGCGGAGTTCTTGTCGGGGGTTTTGACGCCGGGCGTGCTGTCGGTTTTGCATTTCCCTGTGATCGCGCTGGCGGGCTGGGGGCTGTACCGGCTGGGCCAATTGGTGCTGGACGCGGCCTTGATGCCAGCGGAGGACGCGGGCGCGGCCACGTCAGGTGCGGCCGCGCGCGGCCATCTGGTCGGTAAAATGCTGGGCCGCGGGGCGATGGCCGTGGCGGTGATCGGGCCGCTGGCGGCGGCAATCGGCTATGTGACGGCGGGCGGGCAGCTGGTGTTTTCCACCGTTCTGACCCTCGCGCTTTGCGCCGTGCTGGGCGTGTTGCAGCGCTTCGTGCGCGACGTCTACGCGATGGTTTTCAATGACGAGGGCATGGACAACGCGCTGATCCCGGTGCTGATTGGCTTCGTGCTGGTGATCCTTGCGATCCCGGTTCTGGCGCTGATCTGGGGTGCGCGGCTGGCGGATTTGCGCGAAAGCTGGGCTGTGGTCTCGGCTGGGGTGCAGATGGGCGAGACGCGGATATCTCCGGCGGATTTCGTCACCTTCGCGGTGATCTTTGTGATCGGCTACACGCTGACCCGGCTGGCGCAGAACGCGTTGAAAACCCAAGTGCTGCCGAAGACCAAGATCGATATTGGCGGGCGCAATGCCGTGGTCTCCGGCGTGGGCTATGTGGGGATATTTCTGGCCGGGCTTATGGCCATCACCGGGGCGGGGATTGATCTGAGCTCGCTGGCGATTGTGGCGGGTGCGTTGTCGATCGGCGTGGGCTTTGGGTTACAGACCATCGTGTCGAACTTTGTTTCGGGCATCATCTTGCTGGTGGAGCGCCCGATCAGCGAGGGCGACTGGATCGAGGTGGGCGGCACGATGGGGGTGGTGCGCGACATCTCCGTGCGGGCCACGCGGATCGAGACGTTTGACCGCCGCGACGTGATTGTGCCCAATGCGGACCTGATCTCGACCTCGGTGACCAACTGGACCAAGGGCAATCTGACGGGGCGGATCATCGTGCCGGTGGGCGTGGCCTACGGCACGGATACCCGCAAGGTGGAGGGCATTTTGCGCGAGATCGCGCAGGCGCATCCGCAGGTGATCGTGAACCCGCCGCCGAATGTGTTTTTCACCGGGTTTGGGGCTGACAGCATGGATTTCGAGATCCGGGCGATTTTGCGGGATGTGAATTACGTGATGCAGGCGCCCTCCGAGATCAACCACGAGATCGCCCGGCGCTTTGCCGAAGAAGGCATCGAGATCCCCTTCGCCCAGCGCGACCTGTGGCTGCGCAACCCGGAGGCTTTGCCCGGCAACAGCGCGTGACCCAAATGAGCGCTACCGCGCGAGGTTTGGATTATTGAAATATGCCAGGTGCCGCTTTGGTCCGAACGGCGTTCTTGTTGCGGTCGGTGGAACCTCCCCCTCTCGGCGATTGCATCGCCTGTCGGGCAGTGGGTGGGGATATTTTTGAACATAGAAAGACGTGTGGGGGCGGATCGGAAAGTGCTTGCAAAACCTGTGCGGGTTTGGGTACACCCCGCCCTACGGACAGGTGGCCGAGTGGTCGAAGGCGCACGCCTGGAAAGTGTGTAGGCGGGAGACCGTCTCCAGGGTTCGAATCCCTGTCTGTCCGCCACTCCTTTTCTTTTTGAGCTTTTTTGGTCAGGCCAGCAGGGCCATTGCGGCTTTGAGGTCCTGTAGCAGCAGGGTTTCCGCCTCTGCTCTGGCCTTGGGGTCGGGTTGGCGCAGGATGTAGGACGGGTGCAGGGTGATCAGCACGGGCTGGCCGGTTGCGGTTTTCTCAACTGTGCCGCGGCGCGACATCAGGGCTGCGCCAGTGCCTGTGAGCGCCTGCGCGGCTGTGGCACCCATGGCGAGGATGAGTTTGGGGCGCAGCTGCGCCAGCTCCGCGTCGAGCCACCATTTGCAGTGATTGATCTCCGAGCTGTTGGGCCGTTGGTGGATGCGCCGTCGGCCTTGGGGTTTGAATTTGAAATGCTTCACCGCGTTGGTGACATAGGCCGCGCGCCGGTCCAGTGCGGCAGCCTCGGCCAGCCTGTCAAAGAGCTGCCCTGCGGGCCCGATGAAAGGTGTGCCGTGCAGATCCTCCATGTCGCCCGGCTGCTCGCCGACGATCATCAGATCGGCATCCGGCGGGCCTTCGCCCAGCACGGTCTGGGTTGCGTTGCGATGCAGCGGGCAGCGGGTGCAGGCGGTGATGGCAGAGCTTAGCGCGCTGCTGGGGCCGTCCCAGGCGGAGGCGCAACTGGCCAGCTGTGCCTGCGCGCCTGCCATATGGCGTGGCGGCAGGGTCGGGGCGGCGCGTGCCATCTCGCGGGCGCGGGCGGGGGCTGTGGCGATCAGCTCGGGGATGGCGGCGGCCTCGGGCATGTTCTTCCAGTATTTCTTGGGCATCTCCGATTGCATGGCCCGTGGTTTCAGCCGCGCGGGGTTAAAGATGTTGCGGAAATAGGTGATCCAGAGCGCCTCGCTGGCGTCTTCGGGCAGGTCGGGTTTGGGCTGGCCTTGGGTGAATGTCAGCGTGCCGCCTTCGAAAATGGCGCAGGTTTTGGGCGTCAGGATGCGCCAGTCCATATCGGCAAAGCGGCGGGCGAAGAAATCGGCGGTGGGCTCCACGGTGTTGTGGGTGGGCTCGAACCATGCGGCGAAGGAGCGGCGGTTGGCGCGCTCAAACCCGATCTCGCGAAAGCGGAGGAAGGCTTTCATCTTGTGCTGGCAGCGGCGGACGTTTTTCTCCATCTGGCGCAGGCGGGCCAGATCCGCGTCGCCCCTGTCGCTCATCAGATGGGGCGCGTCGCGCAGCCGCCACAAGAAGCTGTAGAGCCGGGCGAAACGCTCGGGATCGCTGTGCCAGACCACTTTTTCGGCCAGAGAAATGAAGCTGCGCGGCACGGAAACAGGGCCGCCCTGCGGGCTGTGCGCAGGCGTGGCAAAGAGGTCGGGGGCGAGTGTGGCCTCCCCCCACAGGATGTGATCGGGGGGCGTGCCTGCGCCCAAGAAAGCGCGCGCTTTGGCGCGCCAGATGGCGGCGGAGTTGATCTCCGGGATCACGACATGATGCATCACAGCAGGCTGAGCTGCTGTGGCGGCGGCGTGAACCTTGCGCGCAGATCAATGCTGTCCGTCAGCGCGCCGGGCGACCAGCCGCCTGCGGTGATGAAGGCTTTGGCCTTCTTCATGGAGGCCCCCATCCGGGCCAGATCCTCGTAGCGCAGGGCGCGGTGACGCCGCGTGGACAGGATGCGCGAGACCGTTTTGACGCCGAAGCCCGGCACGCGCAGCAGCATGTCGCGGCTGGCGCGGTTCACATCGAGCGGAAAGAGCGCGCGGTTGGCCAAGGCCCATGCAAGCTTGGGGTCGACCTCCAGATCGAGGTTGCCGTCGCGTGTGACAGAAGTGATCTCATCAAGCTCGAACTTGTAGAAGCGCAGCAGCCAATCGGCCTGATAGAGCCGGTGTTCGCGCTCCAGCGGCGGGCGGATCAGGGGCAGTTTGGAGGAGCTGTCAGGGATGGGCGAGAAGGCGGAATAATAGACGCGTTTGAGCTTGTAGCTGGAATAGAGCCGCGTGGATTGGCCAAGGACAGCCGCATCGTTTGAGCCATCCGCGCCAATGATCATCTGGGTGGATTGCCCGGCGGGCGCAAAGCGAGCGGGGCGTTTTCCGGTGAAGGATTTGTCTTTGCCCGCATCCTTGCGCAGACGCACATCGGCCATGGCGCGTCGGATTTGCTCGGGCTTTTTCTCAGGGGCGTATTGCGCGACGGCGGCGTCGGTTGGCAGCTCCACATTGATCGAGAGGCGATCCGCCAGAAGGCCCGCTTGCTCGATCAATTCGGGGGCCGCGTCGGGGATGGTCTTGAGGTGGATATAGCCGCGAAAATGCTCCTCCTCGCGCAGCTTTCGGGCGATCTGCACCATCTGCGACATGGTGTCGTCGGGGGAGCGGATGACGCCGGATGAAAGGAACAGCCCTTCGATATAGTTGCGGCGGTAGAATTCGATGGTCAGCTTGACGACCTCATCCACGCTGAACCGCGCGCGGGCCACATTGGAGGAGACCCGGTTGATGCAATAGCTGCAATCATAGATGCAGAAATTGGTCATCAGGATTTTCAGCAGGCTGATGCAGCGCCCGTCTGGCGCGTAGGAGTGGCAGATGCCCGAGCCTTCATTGGAGCCAAGGCTCTTGCCGCCGCGAGAGTCGCGTTTTGTCGAGCCCGAGGACGCACAGGAGGCGTCGTATTTGGCAGCGTCGCTCAGGATGGCCAGTTTTTGTTCAAGTGATTTCACGCTCATAATGTTCACTATATGTTCGCG
>CAYXIZ010000017.1:8883-23540 GCA_964465485.1 uncultured Rhodobacterales bacterium
TGGCCAGTTTTTGTTCAAGTGATTTCACGCTCATAATGTTCACTATATGTTCGCGATCAGCAATTTCCAACTGCAACTTGGCGGGGCGTTGAAAGAATTCCTAGTCATATGGTGTGGATATGATTTTGGCGTGGTTTGATGCTGCAACAGCTTTTGCCAAGACGACTTAGCGGCGGCCGGAAAGTTTTTGAGAAACCTCGAAAAAACTTGGGAACCTTTTTCTGATCGGCGGGTTGAGTGGCCATCGGATAGCCGACCACATCTTGGTTGGAACGCCAAAATAGAAGACTGGAGACCAACATGAAAAAGTTTATCGCAGCGACCGCCCTGACCCTCGCATTTGCAGCGCCAGCCGCCGCCGACCTGACACCGGAGCAGGTGGAAGAGCTTTTGGCAATGAGCAACGAGTCCGCGGCTGAACGCATGGTCGCCGAGACCGGCGAGCCGACAGATGGCAACCCGATGAAGGCAGAGATCAAATTCGCCTTGGGCGAAATGAGCGCCGCCGAACGCAAGGCGTTCTTTGAGGCCGATGACCAAACCCGGATGGAGCTGGTTGCGGCCAAGCGTCAGCTGAAAGACGGCGACAGCCCGGCAGAATCCGCGGCAATCGGCACAGCCAGCGACAGCTAAGCATCGGTTAAGCATCGTTCCCTGACATGATCAGGGCAGGGCGCTCCCCTCGGGGGGGCGCCTTTTTCGTGGGCGGGGTTTGCAAAAAAACCGGGTGGGCGCGCGCCTATGAGAGGCCGGGCGCTTGGAACAATCCGCCGGATCACGGGTTGAGCCCTGAACCCGTTGGTTCAACACTGAAAGGAAGATCATCATGAACAGAATTATTTATCTTGTCGGCCTCGTCGTCGTTGTCTTGGCCATCCTGTCATTCTTTGGCCTGAGGTAGAGATGCGCAACAGGTTGAGCGCCGCCCTTGTCGGTCTGGTGTGCGCCATGGGTGCCGCTGGACAGGCCGAGGAAGTCGGCAAAGTCGATGTCGATTGGCTTGGAAATGACATTATTATCGAGGCGATTGCCGACCCGGATGTGAAGGGCGTGACTTGCCATGTGTCCTATTTCGAGCGCGGGCTGATTGACCGGCTGCAAAAGGGCAATTGGTTCGAGGACCCGTCGAATTCCTCGATCAGCTGTCGGCAGACCGGGCCGATTGAGATCGGCGATATTGACCGCTCTGCCGAAGGCGAAAGCGTGTTTTCCGAAAGGCGCTCGATCATTCTCAAATCGCTGAGTGTAAAACGTATTTTTGACGAGGCGAACCAGACGCTTGTCTATGTCTCCCATGCGCGGGATGTGCAGAACGGGTCGGCGAAGATGGCGATCTCCACGATCCCGCTTTATCAGCCTTGAGGGCCGAATGAAGCGGCTGGCCCACGCGATAGCCTGGCGACTGGAACGGGTTGCGGATCGCTTTAAGCGCCGCAAAAGCCGCGCGCGGGTGATCGAGGGCTATGCGGGATATGCAACCTGCGCGCATCTGGTGCTGCGCGGGCGCGTTCTGACAGCACTTGCGAGCAGGCCCGCGCAGAGCAGGGCCGGGCGGCTGCGCAACTTTTTTGGCATGGTGTCGCTGTTTTTGACCGATGAGGTGGCACATGTCCGTGTCCACGCACAAGGCGTGGAGGCGGTGAGCGATGAGGAGGGGTATTTCACCTTGTTGCTGCCACGCCCCGCGACCGCCGGGTGGACCGATATCCCGGTCCATATCGAGGGCTTTGAGGACACCACGCTTTGCCCGGCCTATGTGGCCGGTGAGGACGCGGACCTGATGATCATCTCGGATATTGACGATACGATCCTTGAAACCGGCGCCTATTCTTTGCCGCGCAACCTGTGGACCTCGCTGACCGGCAACGTGGCGACGCGGCATGTTTATCCGGACGCGGTGCGGCTGATCTCGGAGCTGGCGGCGGGCGGGGTCAATCCGGTGTTCTATGTCAGCTCCTCGCCTTGGAACCTTCATGCCTTCCTGTCGGAGATTTTCGAGCGCAACGGGATGGCGCGCGGCCCGATGTTTTTGCGCGATCTGGGGCTGAGCCGGACCAAGTTCATCACGGACGGGCATGGCAGCCACAAGGGCGGCAGCATTGATCTTTTGTTGCGCGCCCATCCGGGGTTGCGCGTCATTTTGCTGGGCGATACCGGGCAGGAGGACGCCAAGATCTACGGGGAGGTCGCCAAGACCCATCCGGGGCGCGTCGCGGCTGTTGTGCTGCGCGAAACGGCTGACGGGGTTGACCAAGCGGATCAGGCAGCCATCGATCTGATCGAGGCTTCGGGCATCCCGGTGTTTCGCGGCAGAACCTTCCCGGAGCGGCGGGACATCTACAAAGCGATTGAGGGATAACAGAGCATGAGCGGTGAGCAGACGCATGAGCATTGCGATGAAGAGTTGGAGCCGCCAAATCTGTCGTCCAAGGAAATTTTCCACGTCATCCGCGAAGAGGGCGAGGAAGAGCTGAACCGGCCCAATGCCTCGCTCTTCTGGTCGGGGATCGCGGCGGGTATCCTGATCTCGCTTTCCGTGTTGGGGGAGGCGATCTTCCGCACGTATCTGCCCGACGCTGACTGGGCCTATCTGGTCGAAAACCTTGGCTATAGTTTTGGGTTTCTGGCGGTGATCCTGGGCCGCATGCAGCTTTTCACCGAAAACACGATCACCACTGTGTTGCCGGTTGTGCATGAGCGCTCCGCCAGCTTGTTGCGGCGGGTGGCGGTCTTGTGGGGCATCGTGCTGAGCGCAAATGTCATTGGCGCATTTTTCGCGGCTCTTTTGATGGCCCATACGTCCGCCATCCCGGCGGAGCTGATCCCGGCCATTGAGGAGCTGTCACGCCACGCAACCGGCTTTCCGCCCGGCGAGGCGTTTCAGCGCGCGATCCCCGCAGGGCTGCTGGTGGCCGCGATTGTCTGGATGCTGCCACAGGCGGACGGGTTTGGCTTCTTCGTCATCGTGGCCTTCACATGGCTGATTGCGGCGGGGGATTTCACGCATATCGTCGCGGGCTCCGTGGAGATGGCGTTTTTGATGGTGCAGGGTCTGCTCTCCCCGTCCGAGGCGGCGTTCAATTTCTTCCTGCCGGTGCTGGCTGGCAATATCGTAGGCGGGACGGCGATCTTTGCCTTGCTGGCCTTTGGGCAGGTGCGCCATGAGCTGGATGAGGACAGGTAGCGACACAAGAGAATGGGAACCCTTTGCGCCGTTGATCGTTGGGTCATGAAGCGAAGTTCAAGAAGGAGTGACATGCAATGGAATATGCTGGTTTTGGCGGATTGATCGTTTTGGCCCTGAACATCTGGGCCATTGTTTCCATCATCGGATCGTCGGCGTCGACGGGGGGCAAAGTGCTCTGGACGCTGCTGGTGCTTGTGCTCCCGGTTGTGGGGTTCATCATCTGGCTGATCGCGGGGCCACGGTCACGTGCATCCATGGCGTAACTGATCTATATCTCAAAGAGCCCGGACCGTTTGGTTCCGGGCTCGCCCTTTTTGAGAGATGCGTCTTGGGGTGACATTCTTCATGGCTAAAGAAGGGGGCTTAGGCGCCGTGCAGATCGGGTTTCTAATGCTGTTCTGGCTGGGCGTGGGGCTGGTGCTGTTCACCACATTGGCTCCGCTCACCAAAAGCGTGCAATGGTGGGTGCGCGGCTGGGATTTTCCGCGGGTGCATATCGGGGTTGTGGCGCTTGTTCTGGCCGGGCTGGGCGTGGCCCTGTGGGCCGCCTTTGACAGGTCTTACACGCTTTGGGCCAGCTGCGTTTTGCTGGCCTGCGCTGGCTACCAAGCCGCGCGTATTTTTCCCTATACCAGTTTGGCCGCCACGGAGATCGCGCTGCGCAGCACGCTGCCCAAATCGGAGGTGGTGACGGCGATTGCGGCGAATGTTCTGATGGAGAACACCGAGCATGCCCGGATGGCCGCAGTTCTGGACCGCCACGCGCCGGATGTGGTGTTCCTGATGGAGACCGACGCGGTCTGGATTGACGGCTTGTCTGAGCATCTCAAGCGCTACGACACGGTGCTGACCCATCCGGCGGACAATCATTACGGGCTGGTATTTGCAAGCAATCTGGAGGTCGTCTCCGCCGAGATCGTGCGTCTTGCCGATGATGCGGCCCCGGCCGTTGTTGCTGAATTGATCGGGCCAACCGGCCCGTTTTTCTTTGTCGGGCTGCATCCGCGCCCCCCGGTGCCGGGCAACACCACCATTGAGCGCGACCAGCAGATCAGGCGCGCGGCGTTGCTTGCGGATCGCAAACGCCTGCCGGTCGTCGCGATGGGAGATTTCAACGATGCGGCATGGTCTTACAGCTCGCAACGGTTCAAGGAATATGGCGGGTTTCGCGACCCTCGGGTCGGGCGCGGGTTGCTGCCCAGCTTTGACGCGCATTCGTGGATCATGCGCTTCCCGATTGATCAGCTTTATCTGACGGAAGGGCTCGATCTGGTGGCGTTTGAGCGGCTGGGGCCTGTGGGCTCCGACCACTTCCCGATGATGGCGAAGTTTTCCGTGCAGCCGGGCCCGCCGGTCGGGAACTAAAACCTCTAGCAGCGCGGAACTTCGCGGCTGCGCGAGCGTTGGTGGGGATGCCCCATGCGGCGCGCAGGGCCGGGCCCTCACACGCGTCCGCCCCCTGCAGGAGAGACGGATGCCCATTGCTTCGATCAACCGCGCAAGTGCCGCCATCATCGCGGTCATTGCTGTATTTGCAGCGCTCAAATACGGCGAAAATATCTTCGCGCCGATGCTTCTGGCTTTCGTGCTTGGCGTGATCCTGTCGCCGGTCCGCGATGCGTGGGACCGGCTCGGTCTGCCCAATGCGGTATCGGCCTTTGCGACCCTGCTGGCCGGCCTGACGATCTTTCTGACGATCGGGATATTGCTGGAGCCATATGTCTCTGGCGCAGTAGAGCAGGCCCCGGTGATCTGGAACGAGCTGCGTTTCATGTTGAGCGAAGTTAAGATCATGTTGCAGGGGTTTGACGAGTTGACAGAAGACGTGGCGGATGCAATCGGGCCAGAAGGCGGCGGCGGTGACGCGGCGGGCACGGCGGTGGCCATTCCGTCTGTTGCGCAGGCCGCGTTCTACGCGCCTCAGTATCTCGCGCAGATTATGGTGCTGATCGGCACGCTTTACTTTTTCCTGCTTGCCCGCGCCGATATTTACCGGTTCTTCGGGCAGACAATCTCGCGGCTGAGTGAGGAAGACCTGCATTTCGCGGAAGGGCAAGTCTCGCGCTATTTTCTGACCGTGACGCTGATCAACGCCTCCTTCGGGCTGATCGTGACCGCCGTGATGAGCCTGCTCGGCATGCCCTCCCCGGTGCTGTGGGGGATATTGGCGTTTCTGGTGAATTTCATTCTCTATCTTGGCCCCGCGACATTGGCGGTTGCCCTTTTGCTGACCGGCATCGTTGCATTTGATGGTGCTTACAGCTTCTTGCCGGCAGCGCTCTATCTGGTGCTGAACGCCACGGAGGGGCAGTTCGTGACACCCGCGCTGGTTGGCAAAAGCATGTCGGTGAACCCGTTGCTGGTGTTCTTGTCGCTGGTGGTCTGGCTGTGGCTATGGGGCCCGCTTGGCGGGTTTATCGCGATCCCCGTGCTGATCTGGGTGTTGGTCATCGTGAAGACCGTGCTGGGGCGCAGCGATGAGGAGGTCGCGGCCTAGTAGTCGCCGGTCTCTTCGATGAACTCCTCGATCTGGAAGGTGAGGGTCATGCAATAGCGGTCCGCCAGCTTCTCCGTCTCGACCTGACCGCCCAGCTGCATGGTAAAGGCGTTGATCAATTGCGCGCCCAGCCCGGTGCTTTCGCTGAGCGCGTCGCCGGTGGTGGAGTTGCTGAATGTCACGGTACAGAACTGGCTCTCACTGACCTTGAGGGAGACGTCCACCCATTGCTCGCCCTTGGCGTCGGGGCCGAGATATTTCATGGCATTGGTGCTGGCCTCCGCGATGAGCAGCGACAGGGGCACGGCCTGATCGGGATAAAGCAGGATCGGGTCGACCTCCACCTTGCGGATGACATCCGCATTTGCCTCCTCGCCGATCTCGACGGATTTCTCCACGATCTCATGGACCAGACGGCCCGCGTCAACGCGGCCGCCGCTCTGGGACTGGTAGAGGTCGCGGTGGATGGTGGCGAGGCTGAGCACCCGGTCTTGCAGCCGGGCCAGCACTTGCTTGGTCTCGGGAGAGGCCGCCCGTCTGCGCTGCATATTCATGATCGAGGAGATCAGCTGGAGGTTGTTTTTCACCCGGTGGTGGACCTCCTTGATCAGCACGTTTTTGTCGCGCAGCGTGTCTTCCAGCCGGGCCTCTTCGCGGAGGATAGTTTCGGCCATGGCGAAGAAATCATTCTCCATATCGGCCAGCTCCACGGATGGGGCTGTGGCCAGCTGGCTTTTGGGCAATGCGCGGTCTTTGGCGAAGCCTTTCATCGTTTCGCTGAGCCGTTTGACATGCCGGATGACCAGCCGGTGTACGGCGAACAGGGCGACGATCAGGCTTACGCTCCACATCAGGGCCGGGAAAATCCACGGCGGCATTTGCCCCAGAACGCGTTGCGCAACTTCGGAGTTTGTATCCCAGACGCCAAGCGTGAAGACGGTGTCGTCAATGATCGGGACGACGGAAAAGATGCGTTCGTGACCCGACCTGTCGCGCCCGGAAAATGAGAATGCGCCGCGTGTGGCAAGCTCGCTGAGAGGGGCGGAGGCGGGGGTGTCCAGCTCGGCGCGGTCAAGATCGCCGCTGGAGGTCAGAATATCGCCCTGCGCGTTGAAGGTGATGACATTGGCCAGCCCCGGAACCTCTTGCCCTTCGTCTTGGCCCAGCAGCGCTTTATGGGGCACCGACACTGAGATCAGGCCCTGAAACACGCCAAGCTCATAAAACGGCTCGGAGATCACGATCACCGATGTGCCGCTGAGCGGGGCGTCCTGATTGACCATGACCGTCGCCTCCTCGGCGCCCATCTGTTCGTCAAAGCCCTCAAAGCCCGAGAAGTCGAAGCTTTCGCCGGCGGAGCTGCATTCCATTTTGCCGGATTTTGGCAGCACGCCAATAAAGCTGAACCGAGCGTTGGCAGAGACGAATGCGCGCAAGTATTCCTCGCATTCGGCCCCGCTGGCCAGCTCGCTTTGCAACGTCCCCAAAAGACGGGCGGCCCCGCGGGCCTGCTCGATCACGATGCGTTCTTCAAAGGAGGCGGTCTCCGTGCGGGTGAACAGCACCAGCTCGGAATTTTCGCGCTGGCCGTCGGCGACTTGTTTGGTCTGGATGACGGCGATCAGCCCGATGGGCAGCAGGGCCAGCGACAACATGGCCAGCACCCGGAACCGCAGGCTGCCAAAGAACCGATTTACCGGGCCACTGGTGCCATGCGCCGGCTCGTTGTTCACCGCGCGACCGGGCCGCTATCTGTGACGACCGCCATGGTCGCGGCGTCTGTCAGCTCCATTGCTGTGTCGTCATTATTGTCCAGAAGCTCTGCCAGCCGCGCCCGTCCGCGGTTCGCGCGGCTTTTGATGGTGCCGATGGCCACGCCGCACATCTCGGCGGCTTCCTCGTAGGAAAAGCCCGACGCGCCGACCAGAACCAACGCTTCGCGCTGCTCATCGGGCAACTGCTCGAATGCCACTTTGAAGTCGGACATTTGCAGCTTGCCGTCATGCTCCGGCTTGACCGACAGGCGTTCGGTGAAGACGCCGTCTATATCGGCAACCTCGCGCTTGGCCTTGCGGCGGCTGGAATAATAGGTGTTGCGCAGGATCGTGAAGAGCCATGCGCGCATGTTGGTGCCCGCCTGAAACTTGTCGATATTGGTCCATGCTTTGACGACCGTGTCTTGCACCATGTCATCGGCCGTGGCCCCGTTGCGGGTCAGGCTGAGGGCAAAGGCGCGCATGGCTGGCAAATGGGTGACCAGCTCGTCTCTCGGATCGGGGGCGCTCATTTTTTGGAGCTCGCGCTGGTATCCTGGTCCTTCAACTGGGACAGCAGGTCTTTGAAACGGTCGGGGAGCTCCTCCTGGACGAGGTCCGAATACAACCGTTTGAGATTGTCGTCGATCATCGCCTCGAAACGCTGCCTGTTATCGTCGTCGCTGTGACTCATGGCTATCCCTTGGTGGAATTTTGTTGGACAAAACTGCTATAACGCGGGAACCAAACGCAAGTGTTCCGCATTAGGTTCCATACAACAGTAAAAAAAGGTCGAAGAAAATGACATCAGCAAGAGACGATCTGGATTTTTCGGAACAGGTCGGCGCGGTTTTACCCTTTTTGCGGCGCTATGCCCGCGCGCTTACGGGCTCTCAGACGACAGGTGACAAATATGCGGTTGCCACGTTGGAGGCCATTCTCGCGGATCGTTCGGTGTTTGAGGAGGCCGCTTCGGTCAAGGTGGGTTTGTTCAAATGTTTCCACTCCATCTGGAGCAGCGCAGGCGCCCCGCTGGAGACACCCGACAACCCGTTGCAATCGCGTGCCCAGGACCTGCTGTCGCGTTTGACGCAGAACACCCGTGAGGTGCTTTTGCTGCGCACCATCGAAGATTTCAACTTCACCGAGATCGCGGATATCATTGATGCGGATGTTTCCGAGACCCGCAACCTTCTCAAGATCGCGCAGGAAGAGATGGCCGACAGCGTGTCGGGCAAGGTGCTGATCATCGAGGATGAGGCGATTATTTCGGCTGATTTGCAGGCAATTGTTGAAGATCAGGGCCATAGCGTGACCTCCATTGCGCGCACGCGCGATGAGGCGGTGATCGCAGGGGCGAAAGACAAGCCCGATCTGGTGCTGGCCGATATTCAGCTGGCTGACAATTCCTCCGGAATTGACGCTGTGAATGATCTGCTGGGCGTGCTGGGCAATGATCTGCCGGTGATTTTCATCACCGCCTTCCCGGAGCGGTTGCTGACCGGGGAGCGGCCGGAGCCCGCTTTCCTGATCTCCAAGCCCTACCGCGAGGAACAGGTGATCTCTGCCGTCAGCCAAGCGATGTTCTTTGCCTCGACGGCGACGCTGAAAGCCTGAGACGTGACCACGTAAAAAGGGCCGCATCCCTGAAAGGTGTGCGGCCCTCGTTTTGTGGGTTAGTGCTGTCCGGTCAGGTCGTGCGTTTAAACAGCCGCGCCAGAACGGTGATCACGAAAAGCGCCAGGAAGATGAAGAACAGGATCTGCGCGATACCTGCCGATGCGCTTGCGATGCCTCCAAAGCCGAAAACGGCGGCGACGATGGCGACGATGAAGAAGACCAAGGCCCAATGTAGCATGATGTTGTTTCCTCTCTCGTAGGTGGTTTCGATTTAAGTAGCTGGCGACAGAACCCTCCACCCGCCGATTGGTTCCGACAAATCCGGCGAGAGATTTCCGGGAGATTTCCGGGAACTTTCCGGGCGGTTACGCGTTCTGTCCCCGAACACAGACACAAAAGGAGACATGCATCATGGCACGTAAGCTTGCTGAAGTTACAACGTCCGACACAACCACAGAGGACCTGTCCGCACAGGTCGCAACCCTGCGTCAGGACATGTCTGCCTTGACCGAGTTGCTGGGTGAATTTGGCAAGGCGAAAAGCGCCGAGCTCGCTGAATCCACCAAAGAGAAGTTCGAGACATTGCGCGACGACACGAAAGCCCGCGCGGCCCTTGCAACGGAAGCGGCCAGCGATCAAGCGGCGCAGCTGCACAGCCAAGCCAATGATTTCGTGAAGAACCAGCCGGCCACCGCGATGGGTGTAGCCGCCGGGATCGGGTTCCTGATCGGCTTTATGAGTGGCCGCAAGTAATGTTTGAGGGTTTGAAAACCAAAGCAGCGACGACTGCGAAGCGGGCGGGTCTCCTTTCGGGGGGCCTGCTTGCGATTGCGGTGGGCGCTGCTTTTCTGACGGCTGCGGCCTGGATTTATCTGGCAAACGTGATGGACGCTCAAATGGCGGCGCTGATCATTGGCGGCGTCTATGCAGGTCTGGGGTTTGTGATGGTCGGTCTCGCGTCCTCGGGCGGCTCTCGTGAAGAGCCCGCCGCGGGGCAGAAAGCCTCCGCGCATGGAGCAGGTGAGCAGGGCGCTGGCGCACAGCCGCCCCTGATGCAGGCTTTTCTTCAAGGCATGCAGGCGGGCGTCAGCGCGACCCAATCCCGGCGTTGAGCAATGCTTCGCGTACTGTCTCATCCGTGAAGGGCACTCGCAACGGCACCCATCCGCGCCCGGCGATTTCTTGGTGCAAATCCTGTTCGCCGAAATAGGGCAGGACGATGCGGCCATGCTTTTGCTCAATGACGTGGGGCAGGCCGGTTTTGTCCAACTCTTCGACGGGCATTGCGATCAGCGCCCCGGACAGCTCGGAGAACCGCTCAATCGCTTTGCGGGCATCGGTCAGCGTCATGGCGGACTCGATCACCGAGTTTGGCCACGCGTTTCGCATAATGCCGATCATGTCCAAGAGGACCACTGGATCTGTATGGAACACGAGAAAGTTCATGTAAGCTGCGCGATACCCCCGATGCGTGGCGCAGAGTGCATCCAATCCCGAAAACACGCATTAACAAATGACATAGAGGACCCCACAAAATGGCGACCAAATGCACGAATTGTCCGCTTCGACGTCGTGAGCTGTTTACCGAGATGTCCAAGGAAGATGTAGGCTTCATGGAGCGGTTCAAGGTTGGTGAAATGGTCATCGACCCCGGCACGCCTATTTTGATGGAGGGCTCAAACAGCCCGCAGCTTTACACCGCCCTGCACGGCATGGGATTGCGCCAGAAAACGCTGAGCACCGGTCAGCGGCAGGTGTTGAACTTTGTGTTTCCGGGCGATTTCGTGGGTTTGCAGGCCGGGGTGCTGGGGGAGATGTCGCATTCCGTCGAGGCCACGACACGGATGACGCTTTGCGTGTTTGACCGCTCCGAGTTCTGGAATTTCTTCAAGCACAACCCAGAGCGCGCGTTTGACGTCACCTGGCTCGCGGCTGTCGAGGAACGGCTCTTGGGCGAGTCCCTCACAACGGTGGGACAGCGCACCGCGCTGGAGGCCACGGCATGGGCCTTTGTGCGCATTTATCAACGCGCCGACGCGCTCGGGATGGTGCAAAACCAATCCCTGCGCTTTCCCTTCAAGCAACGTGATCTGGCCGACGCGCTGGGGCTGTCACTGGTGCATATGAACAAGACGTTAAAGCGGCTGCGTGACCGGCAACTGGCCAATTGGAGCGACGGGGTGCTGCATATCGCAGATCTCAAAGAGCTGGCGGAGACCGCCAATTTCGAGCTGGAAGCGCCTGCCAAGAGGCCTCTGTTTTAGAGGCGCTTGGGGTTAGCTCAGCAGAGATTCAGGCGCTGCGACGGCCTCTATGCCCGCCTCAAGCAGCGCGGCGTTGCCGCGTTCGGTCATGTCGGTGATGAAGGCGAATTGATTGCGCGGCTCGAACGGGTAGGCCTTGAGCTGGTAGAGCATGCAGAAGGGCGTGTTTTCCATGACGACCGTGACGTCCTCCTCGAGATTGAGATAGGGGCTGGTGCGCGCCACGGATGTCAAAAGAGGCACCACGTCAGCAGTGTCCTGACCCCGCGCGACATAGAATTTTGCAACGCACATCAGCGTGCCAAGCCCATCATTGGCGTTTGAGACATTTTCGGACCAGATGCGATCATGCCCGATGGTGACGACCGTGTCCTCCGGGGTTCTGAGCTGGACGGCCCGCATGCCGATATTGACGACCTCACCGTAATCCTCACCGATCTTGATCCAGTCGCCAAGCCGGTAGGGCTTTTCAAAAAGGGCGACAAACCCGGCGATGACGCTTCTGGCCAAATCCTTGACCGCAAACCCGACAGCGACACTGAGCGCGCCTGCGATGAAGACGAAATTTTGCAGCGTCACGTTGAAGATCAACGGCACGATGAGCGCGATCAGCACCAGCAGGGCCAGGACCCGCAGGATCGGCACCGCGTTCAGAACGAGCGGGCGCAGCCGCGCGGGCAGGTGGTTGGCCAATCGGGGCAACATGATTTGCGTGGCCTTGATGAACAGCCAGACCAGCAGAATGCTGATCAGGATTTCGGCAATGACCCATCCGGTGATCTCGTTGAACAGGTTTGAAATGCGGGCGACGCGATCTTCCATAAGAGCTCTATAATTTGTCCAGATTAAAACCCGCAGCGCCGAGTTCGCTGCGGATGTCGGGGTAGCTGTGCCGCGTGACACGGGCGGTGCCGTTCTCGATGTCGATGAAGCCCGCGCGTTTCAACTGGGCCCATGTGCCGTTTGCGTGGCGGCAGGGCAGCTGCGCGTTCAGCGCGCTTACGGGGCGAGGCCCGTGGATCAAAAGTGCGTGGAGCGCAAATAAGGGCGACTGCCCGCTGCCACTTGGCAGGGAGCGGGGCTTTGGCAGCCCGGCCCAGATTTTATCTGCGTGGTCTCCGTCTTTTTTGGCGTCTTCCTCATCGTCATCTCCGGTGTCGATTTCGGCGATGCGGCGAAAGAACATCTCCAGCGCCACGCAAGGGTGGCCAAGACTGCGACCTGCGAGATTTTGCAAGAACGGGTCTTTCAGCGCGCCGTCGCTGTCACGGGTCAGGATCGCGTCGCCGCTTTCGATTGAGGTCAGTGTCTTGGCGGTGCCTTCTTTCGTCAGCGCGCGTTGCAGGATCGCGGCCAAGCCGTCGGCGTTGAAGGCGGGGATGGTTTTGACGTCCTCGAACAGCAGATGCGGGTTGTCGAGCTGCTTTAGGTACAGCCATGCCCAGCTGTTGCAGCCGACCAGCGTGTTGCCGCCCCGCGACGTGAGGTGGTCGAGCAGATCGGACATGTCTCGCACCCTCCGGTGATCGCGGGTCAGAAACTGTTCGAGATTGGGCAGGATGACGGGGCCGTTCGGGGGCAGGTCGTCGACATTGTCCTTGGGGGCAAAGATGTGAAAATCGTGGCGCGGCGCCCAGGCGTGCAGCAGGGTTTGATTGGTCGGGGGCATGATGAAGGCGCGGCAGCGGGCAGGGGCGTCACTGGCGGTGAGCCAGTCCAGATAGGAGCGCTCCAGAAGCTCTCCCAGATGCGCGCCGAGCATGTCTGAAGCGCATGATTGCAGCGCGTCTTGCGACACGCTGTTGAGGTCCTGCTCCGCAATGGGGTTTGAGCCTGTGACCCCGCTGAACCCGGTTTTCACCTTCTCGATCAGATGGCCCAGCGTCTGGCGGGTCTCGCCCCGTGGCCATTCGAAACTGCCCAATGTGATCAGCTCTTCGGGAAGGGTTTCGTCCATGTCAGAACGGGTCACAGCAGCCACAGGATCACCCCGGTGGCGGCCGCGCCGAAGGTCAGGCAGATGGCCAGGGCGGTCATGCGTCTGTTGGATTGCGCGTTGATATCATGGTCATCCAGCCGTTTCTGCGTTTGGCGGGATTTCGAGGCGGCGGCCCAAAAAATGAGGATCGCCACCAGAATGAACACCTCCGCCACGCTTTTGGCCACCAGCGGGTAGTCGGTGTCTTTGAAGACGGCCTTGAGGCCCAGCGCGAGGGCGACGCAGGCCATCCCGGTGCGCATCCAGCCCGCAAAGGTGCGCTCATTGGCCAGCATGGTGCGGTCCTCTGCCCAAGCGGTGCGCATGTCGGCCATTTCGGTTGACGTGGCATCGTCGGAAAGGTCGGTGTTGGGCATTCAGGGCGTCCTTGTCTGGGGCGGTGGTCCGGCAGGTGAACGCCGGGCGCTGGGATTTGGTTGGGCTTTGGTTCCGCAGATCACGTGACCCCTGCCTTTTCGCGCGTTGCCGCCGTGTCTCATCCGCTGCGCTATATCATAGAGCGGGTTTGCGCGCGCGGGTATAGTGCCGACAGCGAAAAGGGTGGCCGCGTTGCCGCTGGCCACCCCTCACTGCGTTTCGCGTCGCGCCGCCTAGGCCGCTTTTGCGTTCACGCCGCCGGTCGCGATATCGGTCATGGTGCGGTCGCCGCTATAGGTCTTGTCGAGGCAGTCTTGCAGGATTGCGCCGTCCTCATCGTGGCCCAGACGGTTGGCGAAGGCCACAAGGCAGCCGTAGCCCGCGAGCGCGTAATGCACCATCCGCTGATATTGCGTGATGATCATCGCGTCGCGCACGCTGTCATCGCCAAATTCGGCGTCCAGCGCGTGGGCCTTGGCCTCGGCGACGAGACCTTCCATGCCTTTGCAGTGCTCGCCATTCGGGTCGATCCCGTGGGTGTTGCAGATCTCGGCGATCTTCTTGAGGCCGTCATTGATACCGTTGCTGCCCGCGATCAGCGCTTCGGAAAGACCCTTGTCGGACGCGGCCTGACCCAGCTCGGTCAGAATATCGAGGGCCTGGCTGTTGGCGCTCCACAGGTCTTGCAGTTGATCGTGATAGACGTCTTCCAGAGTGTTCAGGGTCATGGTGTTTTCCTTTCGTTTGGGTTTGGGTGAGGTTAACGTAGCGTCAGTGCGCGTTCAGAAACGCGTCGACCTCTGCTTTGACCTCTTCCTTGGTTTTTCCGTATTTGGCTTGGATTTTGCCTTCGAGCGCCTCGCGGTCGCCGTTGACTTCGGCCAGCTCGTCATCCGTCAGCTCGCCCCATTTGGCTTTCACAGAGCCGGACATTTCTTTCCATTTGCCTTCGATTTGGTCCCAGTTCATTGTCATTTCC
>CAYXIZ010000017.1:23640-25395 GCA_964465485.1 uncultured Rhodobacterales bacterium
CGCCGGGCTGGTTTTTGAGGTCGTGGTGCTGCTCGGACCCTTTGAGGTCCAGAACGCCCGTCACATCGCTGCCGGGGCGCTTGGTATCGGTTTTTGAGCGGTTGTCTGTCATTGTCAGTGTCCTCTCTTGTCAATTAGGCGGCGCTTGAGCGGTCGCCCGTTTGAGCTTCATTCGAGCTTCACCGAGACAACGATGACAGCGGGATTTGGTTCCCGATGAAGGACAGTTTATGTGCGCGCCCCGGTGTGGCTGACCGGTTTGCCTGCGCATTTCGTTACAGTGCTGAGCGCATGGCGGTGAGGATTGCGTGGTGCAAGGACCCGGCGGAGGCGCGCGGGCCCAGGATACGGACAAACCCGTTGGGGTCGCCGCAGATGACGAAACAGCCAAGGTGGTGGATCGTGGTGCGGGTTGCGTCGCCGCTGGCCAGAGCGCGCATGTTGACGGGGCAAAGCAGCTCCATCACGGCGGCGATGCCCTGCCCGGACAGATCAAAGCAGCACCATGCGTCGGTTTGTTCGGTGACAGAGGCGGTGTCAGCAAGTGCCGCTTTCAGCTGGGCTGCGATGTCTTCATGGGTCGCGAAATCCGCGCCAAGCATCCATTGATCGGGGCCTGCCCAGACGGCGGAATAGGGTGCTGCGAGATGGGCTTTGCCCGCCACGGGCGGCGCGGCCCCCAGAAGCTTTTGCAACGCGGCAGCGCAGGCTTTCTCTTGGCCCAATCGCGCGGCCACGGAGGCCAGAGCGAGGTCGCATTGCTCCGTGCAGGTCAGGTCTGCCACGGTGTCTATCTGCGGCGCGCTGCCGCCGAGCGGGGTGAGGGGGCTGAGGTTATGCACGCAGGCGCTCTCCTTCAGGGTCGATGAAATGCGCGGAAGCGATTTCCACCTCGACCGTTAATCTTGTCACAGGCGAGACCAGCCGCATGCGTTCGCCCAGCCGCTCCGCGCCATTCTTCAAAAAGCCCAAGCCGATCATATGGCCAAGCGAGGGGGAGTAGGCGGCCGACGTGATATAGCCTTGGTCATGGGCGGCATTCACCGGGCCAGACGCGGCCATCAGATGCCCCCCGGCGGTGATCGCTTTGGAGGTGTCAACGGGTTTGACGCCCACTTGTATCAACGCATCCGCCTCGTTCAGGCCGGGCCGTTCCGACAGCTTCGAGCCGATGCTGTCCTTGGCCTTGCTGACCATGCGCCCCATGCCAAGGTTGAGCGCCGTGGTGGTGCCGTTCAGCTCGTTGCCCGCGGCGTGGCCTTTCTCGATGCGCATGACGCCAAGGGCTTCGGTGCCATAAGGGGTGACGTCAAACTCCGCGCCCTCCGACATCAGCTTGCGCATCAGCGCGTCGCCGTAGCGGGACGGCACGGCAATCTCAAAGGCCAGCTCGCCGGAGAAAGAGATACGGAAGAGCCGCGCGCGCAGCCCGCCGCAGATGGTGATGTTGGCGCAGGCCATGAAGGGGAAGCCTTCATTTGAGATATCAAATTCGGGGTCCACGATCTTTTGCAGCAGCTTGCGGGAGTTGGGCCCCGCAACCGCATATTGCGCCCAGCCTTCGGTGGTGGAGATCAGCTGCACGTCCATGTCCGGGAACAGGCATTGGCGCACAAACTCCATGTGCTGGTAGACGCGTGCGGCATTGGCGGTGGTGGTGGTGACGACGAAATGGTCCTCCTCCAGCCGCGCGGCGGTGCCGTCATCCATGGCGATGCCATCCTCGCGCAGCATCAGCCCGTAGCGGGTTTTGCC